>JBGPHH010000226.1:0-6813 GCA_041484265.1 Vicinamibacteria bacterium | reverse complement strand
CTCGCTCGCCGTCGGCGGCGGGAATCTCATTCAGCCAGCGTAGAGCCTCATCGACCCTGTGCTCGCCAAGGGCGATTCGGGCGAGGAAGAGGCGACACTGGGCTTCGATCGCAAATTGGCCCATCTTGCGCGCTTGACCGAGGCTCGAGCCAATATCCGCTTTGCCTTGAGTCGGCCGGCCGTCCTGCGCGTCGATCAACCCGACGTAGGCCCGGGCCTCGACGCTGGCAGCGTCCGGCAGCTCGTCGGCGGTCCAGCGGGAGGCCGCCCTCGCGAAGGCGGATCGCGCCTCGGCGCGGCGGCCGGACTCATAGGCCAGTTCGCCCATGACTGTATCGAGCAACGGGAGCAACCAGAGATTGCCGCGCTGTTGAAGGTCGTTCGATAGCCCGTTCAAGTACTCTCGTGCCTTGTCGAAATCCCCGAGCCTAATACGGATCCGGCCGAGGCGGATTCTCGCCTGCGCGCTGTTCGGACCTCGGCCATCGCCGAGAACCTGCACGAACAGCGCCTGCGCGGCCTCGTAGCTGTTCAGATCGAACTGCGAGCGTGCGAGGGCACTTCTCGACTGCGTGACCTTGTCGGTCAGACCCATCTGGTTCGCGATGCCCAGCGCCTCACGCAATTGGCGGTTGGCTTCCGTGTGCTCCCCGCGGTAGCGATGGTATGCGGCGATTTGCTGCAGGCACGCTACTTCGAAATTCTTGTTGCCCAGTCTGCGAAAGACCCCCAGAGCGTTCTCGACGTCGCGCAGCCCGTCCTCGGGATTGCCAAACTCGATAAGCATGGAGCCTCGGTTGTACTGGTTCTCTGCCGCTCGCGCTCCATCTCCAAGCGTGTCGTACAACTGAGAACTCTGCTGGAAGTAATCCACCGCAAGCGATCGGCGTCCGATCTCCCGGTACGTCACGCCCAGATTCATGAGAACCAGTGCCTCGATCCTGATGTTCCCGGCAGCTTTCGCGCTCGTCAGAGATTTCTCCAAGGACGCCGACACCTCGGTCACCCTTCCTTCCGATTCGGCCGCCAGCGCCACGTAGTTGTAGGCACGCGCCAGGTTGTACGCATACCGCAGGTCTTTGAAGATCTCGACCGCTGCGTCGGCGTGGTGCCTCCCTTCACCTTTCTCCTCGCTCGTCCCCTTGCGGAGCATGTCCGTCAGGCACATCAAGGCCTGCCCTTCCCCGCCGCGGGCGCCGAGGGTTGTATAGCCCTCCAGCGCAAACTGACCCTCCTTCTTGGCATTCGGGGACTCGTGCTTGAGGTTGTACAAACGACAGAGATCCAGATGAGGACCGACGAGATGACTGTCCAGCTTGAGCGCCTGAGTGTGGCTGGCGACGGCGTCGTCATACCGGTTCTGCCGCTCCTCGACTCCCGCTAGCTCGGCCAACCACTCGGGTTCGTCGGGATACCGCGCCACGAGATCGCGATAGCGCGCTTCGGCGGTGGTGAACTCACGGCGCGATTCGGCCGACACGGCCGTGACAAACAAGTCGTCCGCCGCCGGTGTCTCGGGCGTGAGGAGCCGGACGGCCTGGTCGGCTATCTTCCTCGCGTCATCGAGGTGGCCCGACCGCTGCGCCATGCTGCTCGACCAGGCGAGCGGCAGAGGATTGAGGGCATCCTGTTTGGCGGCGATGGCGAACGCCTCCTGGGCCACGACATATTCGAGCTCGCTGTATGCGTCGATGCCCTTCTCGAACGCCGCCGCGGCTTCGAGCGTGCGCAACCGCGCAGTCGCCGGGGGCTTCTTGTATCTAACGAGGTCCCGCAGGGTGTCGAGCACCCGCAGCTTCAGTGGCTCGTTCGCCTTGAAGTGCCCTTCGATTCTGGCAGCCAGCGACGCCGTCAGCTTGTACGCGGTCTCAGTGATGAGCGATGACACCTCGGGCTCGGTCTCGTAGACCGCAAGGTTCGTTGCGGTCTCGGCGCTCCGCACCTCGGCGCGGGCGCGCCAGCTTCCATTCTCGTACTTGAGGGTGGGCACGATGACAAACTGAGCCCCGCTGTACGTTATGAGCGCCTGGAGCGTCTCGCGGCTCGTCGGGTCCGTTCCCTTTCCGCGCACGATCTGCAGGAGCCGGGCATACGGAAGTACGCGGATGGTGGGCGAATCGCCGAGATCCCTGATGAGCGACTCGGTCAGCGCGAGACAATAGGCGTCGAGCTGAGCGAAACCGGTGAGATTCGTCACTGGCGCTATGGCGACCGGCAGCCGCCCGACCGGCCGCGTCAGCCACCAGGACCCACCGGCCCCGACCGCGACGAGCGCCGCGACAACCGCAGCAACGCGAACCAGCGTCAAGCCCTGCCGCAGACGGCCCCAGAAGCCGCGGGACGGCTGCACGGTCTGCCTCACCGGTGGCAACGGTACCGTCAGCAGGTCGTGCGGGACGGTCCATCCTTGATGCAGCCGCAGATCGCGCGCCAGCTCGCGCGCGCTCTGGAATCGTTGATTGGGATCCTTGTGGAGGGCGCGCAGGACAAGGCGCTCGAGCTCCTCGGAAATCTCGCGCCCAGGGATCCGAAGCGGCGGCGGCGGATCGTTCCTGATCGCGTACGAAACTGCCTCGAAATACCCGCCTTTGAACGGCACGTCGCCCGTTAGCATCTGGTAGAGCACCACGCCAAGAGCCCAGATGTCGCTGCGCGCGTCGGCGTCCTCGCCTCTGGCCTGCTCGGGCGACATGTAAGCGACCGTGCCGATCGTCGTACCCGCAATCGTCAACTGCAGCGAGTCGGCAAACTTGGCGAGCCCGAAGTCGAGAATCTTGACTCCGTGCTCGGTGATCATCAGGTTGCCGGGCTTGATGTCGCGGTGCACCACGCCTTCGGCGTGCGCCTTCGCCAGTCCCTCGGCGACCTGCGTCGCGATCAACAGCGCCTGGTCAATGCCGAGCGCGCCACCTTCCAGTTTCTCTTTGAGCGTCTGGCCTTCGTAGTACGCCATGACGATGAACAGTTGGCCATCGTCGGCGGACTCGATGCTGTGAATGGTGCAGATATTGGGATGGTCGGTGGCCGAGGCCGCCTGCGCCTCGCGGATGAAGCGCTGCTTGGTGGCCTCGTCATGGCTCCACTGAGGAGGCAGGAACTTGAGCGCGACGTCGCGGCCGAGTTTGGTGTCCCGCGCCTTGTAGACCACCCCCATCCCGCCGCCACCGAGCTTGGCGGTGATCGCGTAATGGACCACGGTCCTGCCGACGAGGGCGTCGGCCATAGGCTTGTCTGGCACGTTAATGCAACGGAATTTTTATACCACAGCCTCTTGTGAATCGAGCGCGACCTTACATATTGGTTGCGGCCTGCAGCAGCGACCAGCACTTGCCGCCAAGGCGCCCCTTCCAGGTCGCGTAGAGGCCAGACAGCTTGAGCCGAAACGGCGCCTGGGCGACCTCGTTGAAGATCAGGCCTCGTCTGGCGAGCCTGGCACGCAGGCTGGTATTCAGCTTCTCCTGATCCACGCGCTGCGCCCGGATGTACTTCGCCGCATTGCGCTCAATGACCGTCCTGACGTCGTCGGGCAGCCGCTGCCACGTCGGCAGATGGGCCATCAGATTGAAGCCCGACCACATGTGGTTGGTCATGCTCACGTACCGCACAACCTCGTACAACTTGAAGAGCTCCACGACTGCCAGCGGATTTTCCTGCGCATCCACCGCGCCAGACCTCAGCCCATCGTAGATACCGTTGACGTTGAGCGTCATCGGCGTGGCCCCGAGCGCGCGAAACGTGTCCGCGAAAATCTGTCCGTCGGGGACCCGCATCTTGACGCCGACGAGATCGTCGGGCACGACAATCGGCCGCTTTGCGGACGCAATCTGGCGCATGCCGTTGTCGAAGACACCGACTGGAAACCCCAAGATTCCCTTGGCCGCCATTTCCTGGCGCAGGTAGGCGCCCAGCGCGCCGTCCATCGCCTTGTGCGCTTCAGCCGCCGACCGAAACGAGAACGGCACCTGCTGCACCTCGGCGCTCGGCACCGCGTTCGCCAGAATGCCGCCCATCAGCGTGAAGAACTGAATCTCGCCCGATTGAAGCATCTGAAGCGCGGCCGGATCGCTGCCCTGCAGGCCGCGGTTCTCGGGAAACACCTCGGTCTCCACTCGACCGTTGGTCTCGGTGCGGATCGCGGTCCACATCTCCACCAGGCGGCGGTGGAGTGAGCTCGTGGCGGCCTGGTTGTGAAATTGGACGAATGTGTAGTCGGCCGCCTTGAGCGACCGTACAAAAATGGCCGCCGAACCCAGGGCTCCGGCGCCCAGAAATGATCGTCGCGTCAGGGCCATGTGCGGAGCATAATACGCCCATGAAGAACGAGAACAGCCGACTGAATCGCCGCAACATGATCAGGGGTAGCCTGGCCATGGCCGGGCTCGCCGCACTGGGCGTACCGGAATGGGCGCTTCCAGCCCTCGCGCAGGGTGAGACCGCCGTGCCCTTTACCGACCTCCCCGCGACCATCAACCTGACGCCGGCCGCCGACCGCCGCGTCCTCGACATCCGCACGATCAACGGTCCGTTCACACCGAAGGATCAGTTCTTCACGACCCAGCACTATGGCCATCCCGAAGTCGATCCGGCAACCTTCCGTCTGCAGATCTCGGGACTCGTGGATCGGCCGACGACGCTGTCGCTCGATGATCTTCGACGGATGGGCGGAACCGAGCTGATCGCCGGGTTCGAGTGCTCGGGCAACCGGCGTCCGCTGCAAGGGCTCTCCGGCAACGGACGCTGGACGGGCGTGCCGCTGCGCACGGTGCTCGATCGCGCAGGCGTCAAGGCGCAGGCACGCGAATTCGTCTTCTTCGGCGCCGACCACGGCACGGAGGAAGTCGAGTTCCGCACGCAGAAGTTCACCGTCGAGCAGCAGTTCGGCCGGAGCTTGCCGCGCGACCTGGCGCTCGCACCCGAGCCGTTCCTCGCCCACGCGCTCAACGGCGAGCCGCTCACCCGCCATCAAGGCTCACCGCTTCGGTTGATCGTTCCAGGATGGTACGGCGTGGCCAACGTCAAGTGGCTTTCGGAGATCCACGCGCAGGAAGAACAGTACCTCGGAAAGTTTCAGGCCCGTTGGTACCGCACGCTCAAAGGCGAAGTCATCGATGGCGAGACCAAGTGGGTGGAGTCTGCGGTCACCCACATGCAGATCAAGTCGTTCATCGCGCGCGTCAGTCGCGACGCGAGCCGCCACAAGGTGCTCGGCGTCGTGCTGCACGACGGGACGCCAC
This sequence comes from Vicinamibacteria bacterium, assembly GCA_041484265.1. Lineage (GTDB taxonomy): Bacteria > Acidobacteriota > Vicinamibacteria > Vicinamibacterales > CAVVIG01 > 2-12-FULL-65-11. The sequence continues at coordinate 1,579 of JBGPHH010000226.1, read as the reverse complement.
TGCGATCGGTGGAAGTCCGCGTAGACGAAGGCCCGTGGCAGCCGGCGACGCTGGATCCAGCGACGAGCGGCAAGTATTCCTGGAAGCTCTTTACTTACACCTGGAACGGCGCGACGCCCGGCGAGCACACGCTCGTGTCGCGCGTGACCGACGTCAACGGCAAGGTGCAGCCGACCGCGGAAGATCTCGACAGCAAGAAGACCTTCCTCGAAGACAACTCGCAGTTCCCGCGGAAGGTGATGATCAGCTAGGCGAGGGACACATGCTGCCGCCATCCCTCCCTCCTCCAGAACTGATCATCATCTTCCTCCTCGCGCTCATCATTTTCGGGCCAGGCATCTTTCGACAGGGACCGCGCGGTCCATTCTCAAAGTAATCATCGGAGGGCTGAGACCATGAGAAAGACAGTCGTGTATCTGCTGTCTGGGTGTGTCGTGTTGATGGCAGGCGTGGCCATTCTTGCGGCGCCCGGACAGGACCGGCCGGGACAGCCGACGCAGGCAAGAGTGTGGATCGAGAACCGGGGGAGCGGCCAGGCCGTTCCCGTGAGCATCGAGAATGATTCGCTGAACACGCCGCTCCGTGTCCAGCTGACGGGATCGCCGGCCGTCACGGTCGGCGGATCGATTGTGCTGCCAACGCGCTCCGTGCGCCAGAACTGGGAATATCAGGTGCTCACTGTACCGTTCGGTCAAGACCCAACGGCAAGGCTCGAGCCGCTCGGTCTTCAGGGTTGGGAGGCCACGGGCAGTCAGTTCGCCAGCCCGGACGGCGGCGTCCTGCTCTTACTGAAGCGTCCGCAGTAGGTCGCGGATGCAGGGATTGCCCTAGCCGCGCTGGCTGACGACGAGCCTCGCCCCGGCGCCGATGAGGCACGCGCCGCCCAGGCGCTGCAGTCGCACGAGCAACCGGCGCTGACCGATCCAGCCGCGCGCGGTGTGGCACGTGGCGACGTAGATGCCGAGCACCGCGAACTCGATGACAACTGAGCTCACGCCAAGGATGACGATCTGACGAACAACCGGCGTAGCCGGGTCGATGAACTGCGGCAGGATGGCCGTGAAGAACACCAGGGCTTTGGGATTCGCGCCCTGCGTCAGCACCGCCAGCGAGAATGATCCGCGGTTCGCGTCCGGAGCCACCTGAGACGCCACGTCTGAGGCCGCTTGGATGGATCGACCGAACACCATCCGGGCGCCAACCCATATCAAGTAGGCGGCGCCGACCCACTTAATCAGTACGAATATTTCCCAGGACGCCACGAGCAGCGCCCCGAGACTCGTGGCCGAGAGCGCGAAATAGGCGACGTTGGCGGTCAGAATCCCGAGGCTCGCCGACAGGCCGGCCCGCGCGCCGCGCGCGAGCGCCTGCGACACGACCAGTAACACGGCGGGTCCCGGCGTGAAGCACAGCAACGTGTCGGTCGCACAAAACAGGAGCCAGACCTGAACGGACATGCTAGTCAGAATGGAACGACCGGCTCCGAGTCGCAACTCGTGGGTTACGCTGCGATTTGGAGATCTCAACGCAGAGCCACATGCGAAAGGAGCCGGTCATGAGCAAGGTACGATTTCTCGGT
>JBGPHH010000225.1:0-6829 GCA_041484265.1 Vicinamibacteria bacterium | reverse complement strand
CTTCCGGGTGCGGACGTAGGAGTAAGCCAGCGACGTGAGCCCCGCCGCGCAGGCCGCGAGCGTGGTGTTGAACGCCACCCGCGCGATCCCGGGCATGTCCATCGCCGAGAGCGTGCTGCCCGGATTGAAGCCGTACCAGCCGAACCAGAGGATCAGCCCGCCCGCGGCGCCGACAATCAGGTCGTGCGCCGGCAGCGGCCCGCCACCGTCCCGCTTGAAGATCCGGCCGCGCCGAGGTCCGAGCGCGATCGCGCCGGCCAGGGAAATGGCGCCCCCGATCGTGTGAACCACGGTCGACCCGGCGAAATCGCGGAACGGCGTTCCCATGACCGCGAGCCAGCCGTCAGGCCCCCACGCCCAGTGCCCGATGATCGGATAGATGAACCCGGTCACGCCGATGCTGTAGAGGATGTCCCCGATGAACCCGCAGCGGCCGACCATCGCGCCGGAGGTGATCGTCGAGCACGTATCGGCAAACGCAAACTGGAAGACCCAAAACGCGAGCAGCGGCACACCGGTGGTGCCGTATGTGTCCGCGAGACCCTTGAGGAAGAAGCCGTGATTGCCGATGAACCCGTTGCCGTCCTCGAACATGAAGGCAAAGCCCCACGCCCAGAACGTGACGCCGCAGATACACGTGTCGACGATGCCTTCGACCAGGATGTTGATGGATTCCCGTGACCGCGCGAAGCCTGCCTCGAGCATCACGAACCCCACCTGCATGCCGAAGACGAGGAAGGCGGCAATCAGTGTCCAGGCTGTGTTGATGGCGTTGATCTCGGGCGATGGCAAGGCCGCCGGCGCCTGCGCAGAGAGCGCGGGCGCGAGGAAGATCCTCATCGCGGTCAAGAGCAGCGTCAGCCCGATGGCTTTGCCTCCCGCCAGCGCGAGCACCTTGGTGCGCAAATCGGGATCGCTGAGGTTGTGCACGAATCGTTCGCGGAGCGTGTTGAATCGCATAAACGGTCCCTCCATATGTCTGTATGTCTGTAAAGACTCCTGTGGCCAGCCGGCAACCGACACGGGGGATTCGAACTCCGGCGAGCAGCTGGGCTAGCCGATTGACGTTCAATCGAACGTCAGACCGTCAGCACAGCTGGCCCCGCGGGGGCGCGGACCACACGTACGCTTGCGACGAGCCGGGATGTGTACGGACCGAGGGCTAGAGGCGAAGGACGGTCTGCTGAACTTGCGGAGACGGCGACAGGCCACACGTAGAGATGAACGGTCCACTCGTGGCGATCTGACATGCGACAGCGAGAGCGGTCGAGGCGCGCAGCATGGACACAGCAAGCGGTGACACGAACGCGTTGGCCTCCGAGCTGGCCTCGTTCGCCGGCGGTGTCGTGGAGGAATCGGGCGACGCTGGCGTGCCGTGCTGACGTGGCGTCCCGAACAGATCACTCAGGTCGCATGACTGCAGTGGTGCCGTGAACGGCAGCACGATCTGTAGAACGAACCAAACTGCGAGGATGCTCTTGAGACGTTGAGGCACGTGTGTATCGCTCGTCGGTCCAAACTACAAGATGAGTGCCAGATACAGACGCGCCGTCGGCGTCTCGACGTCTCCCAGACTTGCTTAGCAAAATCCGCCTGTTTTCGCAGAACAGCACCCGTGATCGAGCCTTCAGACATAAAACATTTGCGTCGATTAGCAAGCCATACAACGACACTATTGTCAGTAATGGTCACCTCTCAACCCTCCGCCTCTTACTGCCACATCTTCAACGCACGCTTGGTCCCGCTAGTGGCCTGCCGAGAACGAACACAAATGTCGTTTCCACATACGAGTATTCAGTTTTGTCTGAACACTGATGAGCTCGAATCGACCGAGTCCTATTTCAGGCCGTGTTGCTTCTTGAATTCCGGCCATTCCGCCTTCAGTCGGACGAGAGCGTTGGCGTCTGGACAGAGCAGAAACGGATTCGTCTTTCTCTCGAGGCCGATGGTCGAGCTTGGACGAACGCCGTAATCGTGTCCCGGCCATACGGTCGCCGTATCCGGAACCGCGTGAAGCACCCGCTGAAGGCTGTCCCACTCGGTGCGGGCATCGACCTCGCTTCTCGTGCCGCCAATCTTGCCGACAAACAAGAGATCGCCGGTGATCAAAACGTCGTACGACGGTTCGTAGACGGTCAGATGGTCGGCAGCGTGCCCGGGCACGTGCATGAATCGGAGGCGCAAGGCGCCAACCGTGAGCTCCTGCCCGCCTCGAAGCGGCACGTCTGGCGGCGTGGGCAGCGCGGGATGCCCGGCGATCGATGCGCCGGTCAGTTCAACCGCTTTGTCGTTGCCGTTGATATGGTCCTTATGCCCGTGTGTATTGATGATGTAGATGACCTTGAGGTGCTGCTCGATCGCGCGCGCGACGAGCGCCTCCGGCGTATAGGACGGATCGATCAGCACGGCCTCTCGCGCGTCACGATCGGCGAGCAAATAGCCGAAATTCCGATCGCCTCCGGTTCGAATCTGTTCGAAGATGAGCTGCATGGTGATAGCTTACGATGTCGCATGCCCAGCAAGAAGATCACGTTTGCCGACGTCAGGAAGATCGGCCTCGAGCTGCCTGACGTCGCCGAGAGCACGGCATACGGGTCACCGGCATTGAAGGTTCGCGGGAAGCTGCTGACGTGCCTCCCCGTTCACAAGTCGGCGGAGCCCGAATCCCTCGCCGTTTGCATCGATTTCAATCAGCGCGCGGAGCTCGTCGCGGCAGATCCAGATACGTACTACCTGACGGATCACTACGTGAACTACCCCGCCGTCCTCGTGCGACTGCCTCGCATCAACCTCGACGCGCTACGAGACCTGATTGGCATGGGCTGGCGGTTCGCGAACTCAAGAGCGTCCAAAGGCAAGCGACCGGTTCGGCGTCGCAAGGCCTCTGCGTCGGCCCGCGGCTAGGGGAAGCGGCCGAGTGCCAGCAGCAGATCGAAGCGGGCGCGGCGGAGCGTGTCCTCCCCCGCCGCCACGGCCGTGTCGGCATCGCGCGCGCTGCGCTCGGCGTCGATGACCTCGATATTGGTCGCCCCGCCGGCTCGGAAACTGACATTGACGATGGTCACCACCTGCTGGGCCTGATCGGCCGCGGCGCGGATGCTGACCAGACTGCGCTCGCCGCTCGCCACTGCCTCCCGTGCGGCGCGCACCTGGGATGACGCCTGCGCGATCGCATCAGTCAGGTTCGCCTGAGTGACATCCACCGCAGCCTGCCGTCGAACCTTCACACTGGTTTGCAGCCCGCCGCTGAAGATCGGCACGCTCCCCTGCAGCAGCAACCGCCAACTGTTGGCCGGAGTGAAGAACGGCGCCGGGTAGATCGTCTGTGGGAGAAAGACCGCGTCGAGCGTTGGCCAGAGGTCTTTCGAGCTGTCGCCGAGCACGCGTGCCGCCGCCACCTGCTGGCCGGCCAGCAACTTCAGATCGGGCCGGAACGCCAGCAAGTCTGGCCCGAGAATGGCCGCCTGACCGGCGACCCGAGCGGCATCCGGCGGCAGGTCGAACGACGGCTCGTCGATCGCATCGACCGGCCCGCCGGCGACGAGCAGCACGCCCAGAGCCTCGCGGGCGCGATAGACGGCAAGCCCCGCCGATTCAAGCAGGCCCTCGTCAGTCGACCACTGCTGCTGCGCGCGGAGGGTGTTCAGATGGCTTCCCGTGCCCTGCTGTTCGAGCTGATTGGCCAGATCGTAATGCGCCTTCGCCGTATCGCGCGCGCGCGTATTGCCGTCGATGACGCGTCGCAACGCGATGACGCTCAGATACGCGTCTGCCGTCGCGAGGGCCACCTGGCGCCTCGTCTCGGCGGCGCCGAGCGTCGCGACCTGGCGATCGTCCTCGGCCTGCGCGCGCCTCGCCCAGGCCGCCGCCGCGACGATCGGCATGGTCGCCGACACCGACGCGGTCACCTGATTCTGGGGTGTCACGGTCGAGCCCTGGAACTCGGTCCCCGCGTTGAGCGTCGTCGTGGTCACGTTGCCGGCAATGACCAGGCGCGTCGCCGATCGGGCCTGACCCAGCAGGCCTTCCGCCCGCAGGATCGCGGCGGCCGCGACGGCGACCGATGGATTGTTGCGAGTCGCGCGATCGATGGCCTCCTGAAACGTCACGCGGTCGATCGGCGTCGGCGCCTGCGCGGATGCCGTCCCCACCGACACGAGAAACGCGAACGCCGCCAGCCGTGTGCGGTGAAGGTCTTTACGCACGTTGTCTCCGCTCGGTAAGACGTTTGACGACGACGTACAGCACCGGAATAAAGGCGAGGTTGAGGAAGGTGGACGCGATCATGCCTCCGGCGACCGCCGTCCCCACCGAGTGGCGCGCCGCGCGGCCGGCACCGCTGGCAAAGACGAGCGGCATGACGCCGAGGATGAACGCCAGCGACGTCATCAGAATCGGCCGTAGCCGGATGCGGGCCGCTTCGACCGCCGCCTCGGCGATCGTCAGGCCCCGCCCGCGCAGCTGCTCGGCGAATTCGACGATCAGAATGCCGTTCTTCGCCGACAGGCCGATCAGCATCACGAGACCGATCTGGCAGTAGACATCGTCGATGAGGCCACGACCCCACTGCGCCGCGAGCGCACCGAGCACCGCGAGCGGGACCGAGAGCAGAATGATGAACGGCAGCGTGAGGCTTTCGTACTGCGCCGCCAGCGTCAGGTACACGAGCAGCAGGCCGAGGCCGAAAATCAGCACCGACTGACTGCCGGCCTTGATCTCTTCGAGCGACAGCCCCGACCACGCGTACGTCATGCCCTGCGGCAGCACGCGCCCCGACAGCTGCTCCATGGCGGCAAGGGCCTGCCCCGAGCTGAAGCCTGGCCCCGCCGACCCGTTGACGTCGACCGACCGGAACATGTTGTAGTGCCCGATCGTCTGCGGCGCAGTGGCTTCACGAATAGAGACAACGTTGCTCAGGGGCATCATGCGTCCGTCGCTGTTTCGTACCGAGTAGCGCTCGATGTCGCCGGGATTCGACCGGAACTGGCTGTCCGCCTGCACGTAGACGCGATACGACCGGTTGTTGAAGTCGAAGTCGTTCACGTAGGAGGACCCGATCAGGATTTGCATCGTGTTGGTAATCTCGTCGAGCGAGAGGCCCAGGCTCTTGGCCTGCTCGCGATCGACGCTGACGATGAGCTGTGGGTCGTCGGCGGTGAACTGCGTGAACACGCCGGTCACGCCAGGCGTGGCATTCGCCTTCGCCGACAGATTCCGAGCCGCGGCGGCGAGATTCTCGATGGGTCCACCGGTCTGGTCCAGCAGCTCATACTGGAAACCGCCAAACTGGCCGAGACCGTTGACCGACGGCGGTAGAAACGGAATGACCGTCGCGCCGGTGATTTCGCTGAACGCGCCGAATAACTGCCCGACTACGGCTTTGGCTGAGTGCTCCTCCCCAGGACGCTCGGGGAATTCCTTGAGCATGCAGAACAGGACACCCTGGTTCGGCGCCGCACCGGAGAAGCTGAAACCGCCGACGCCGAAGACGTGCTGGATCTCCGGCATCTTCTTGACGACCTGCTCGACCTGCTTCTCGATGCCCATCGTGTAGTCGAGCGACGCACCCTGCGGCGCCTGAATCAGGATGAAGATGTACCCCTGATCCTCGTCCGGCACGAAGCCGGTCGGGACCCGCGTGTAAACCCAGTAGGTCGTACCAAGCAGGGCGACGAACGCGAGCGTGACGACGACCCGCAGGCGAATCAAGCCCTTGAGCGTAGCCACGAGCGTGGCGGTCCCGCCGTCGATGACGCGGTTGACGCCTCGGAAGAACACGCCCTTCGGCTTCTCCGTCCTGGCGAGCAGGACTCCCGCGAGCGCTGGGGTCAGCGTCAAGGCGTTGAACGCGGAAATCGCCATCGAAAACGCGATCGTCAACGCGAACTGTTGATAGAGGCGGCCCGTCGTCCCCGGAAAGAATGCGACCGGGACAAAGACCGCGCCCAACACCAGCGCCGTGGCGATGACGGCGCCCGTCACCTCTCCCATCGCCTTGGACGCCGCTTCCGCCGCGGTCTGATGGAACTCGTGGATGTGCCGTTCGATGTTCTCGATCACGACGATCGCATCGTCCACCACGAGACCCGTCGCCAGCGTGATGCCGAAGAGCGTCAGCGTGTTGATCGAGAAATTGAACAGCTTGACGAAGGCGAACGTCCCGATGAGCGACACCGGAATCGTCACGGCCGGGATGAGCGTCGTCCGCCAGTTCTGCAGAAACAGGAACATGACGACGATGACCAGGCCGATGGCTTCGATGAGCGTGATGACGACCTCGCGGATCGAATCGGACACGACGCGCGTCGTGTCGAACGCGAGATCGAGCTTGAGCCCCGGCGGAAACTGCTTCGACAGGCGGTCGAGCTCGGCGCTGACGTCGCGATACACCTGCAGCGAGTTCGCCGTCGGCAGCTGCGTGACGCCAAGGCCGACAGCATCCCTCCCGTTGTACCGCAGGTCGGTCGCGTAGTTTTCCGCCCCGAGCTCCGCGCGGCCGACATCCTTGAGCCGCACCAGCGTCCCGTCGGCCGAGCGCTTCAGGATGATGTCTTCGAACTCCCGAGGCTCGACGAGACGGCCGACGGCACGGACACTGATCTGATAGATCTGCCCCGCCCGCGCGGGCGCCGACCCGATCTGGCCGGCGGCGACCTGTACGTTCTGCTCGCGCAGGGCGCTGACCACCTCGCCCGCCGTAATCGCACGGCCAGCGAGGCGCTCGGGATCGAGCCAGAGCCGCATCGCGTACTTGCGCTCGCCGAAGATCACGATGTTGCCGACGCCGGACACGCGCTGGAGGTCGTCTTTCACGAACCGGTCGAGGTAG
>JBGPHH010000224.1:0-6848 GCA_041484265.1 Vicinamibacteria bacterium | reverse complement strand
TTTTGGCGTGATTCTGGCCGCGATCAGCAACGCCAAGTTCGCGCGGATTCAGGGCCGCGCCGACCTTCAGCCGACCGAGGTCGTCGGCTTCCAGATGATCAACCCGGCGACCGGAGCCCTGGTCACCGAGTTCGGCCCGCTCGCGTCCGCCGAAGTCATCCTGCTCGACGAATTCAACCGCATCCCACTCAAATCGCAGAGCGCGTTTCTCGAAGGACTGCAGGATCGCACGGTGACGGTCGGCAACACCACGTACGAACTGCCGGCATTCAGCTTCGCGATCGCGACGATGAATCCGGTCGAGCTCGGCCAGGGCACGTTCCCGCTCTCTGAAGCGGCCACCGATCGGTTCGCCATCATGGTGAACATCGGCTACCTGCCGCCGGAAGAGGAAACCAAGCTGGTGAACTTCGACTTCAAACGCGTGCACCTGAACGCGCTCGTGACCAAAGAGCGCATCATCGAACTGCGCAGCATCATCAGTGCGGAGGTCTTCCTGCACGAGCGGCTCGCCAGCTACATCCAGCGTCTCGTGGCGGCCACGCGGCCGTTCAACCCCGAGACCGACTGGCATCAGCACTCGGTCTCCGAGCTTGTCGAGCACAGCGTCGATCTGGGCGCCTCGCCGCGCGCGATCATTTGCTGGGGACGCCTCGCCAAGGTGTGGGCGCTCCTCGTCCGGCACCGCGACGAGGTGTTCCCCGAAGACATTCAGGATCTGGCGCCCTACATTCTCGGCCATCGCATCTGGCTCGGGCCGCACGCGGCGAGTCATGGGCTGACCACGGACATGGTCATTCAAGACGTCATCGAGCGCGTGGGTATCCCATGAGAACGCGCGAGCAGGAAGTGGAGCCGCTCGTCAATCTCTCTGAGCTCGAGGAAATCGAGCTGCTCATCCTGAAGCGCATGACTGAGTTCACGATGGGCGAGCACCGTAACAGGTTCCAGGGAACAGGCTTTGATTTCGTCGGATTGCGCGAATGGCTGCCCGGCGATCGCCTCTCAGCCATCGACTGGCCGAACTCGACGCTCACCAACTTCAGCCCGCTCATGGTCCGCGATTTCGAGCAGCCAAGCACGGCCACGGTCGTCGCCGTGGCCGACCGGTCTCTATCGACGCGGTGCGGCATCGACGGCATCCCGATCGCAGCCGCCATTGCACGAGCCATCGGCACGATCGGCATGTCGGCCGTGTTCTTTCAGGACATGTTCGGGTTGATGACGTTTGACGCCGGCTTCCGCAACCTTGCCGCCGTCCGGCCCCGAGTTGGCAAGAGTCAGGTGATCCACTGTCTGGACGCGTACCAGCACGAACGTGGCGTGGTGGAGGTCAAGCCGGTCGGCAGCTTGAGCACGACCATTGGGGGCCTTCTGCGCCGGACGTCGCTCGTGCCGGTCATCTCGGACTTTCTGTTCGACAACCCGGGCGAGATCATTGCCGAGCTGGCACTCGTCAATTCGATGCACGACGTCTTTCTGGTGCTCATCGACAGCGCGTTTGCCTTCACGCTGCCGCCGGTGTCGTCGGGGTGGGTCCAGGCGTTCGACGTGGAAACCGGGCGCTCGCGCGTGCTCTCACGAGGCACGCTGCGAACGCTCGCCGATCGGACCAGAGCCTGGCAGGATAGCGTGGAGAAGACTGCGAAGGCGGCCGATCTGGACGTGCTCCGGCTCGGCGTCGACGATGCGCATAACGCCGTCGCGCTTGGCGAATTCGTCGCCGAGCGGCGGCTGCGGAAGATGTAAGGAGCGCCAGTGCGAATTGTCAATTTCGTCCTCCTGGCACTGCTGGCCGCGGTGACGTCGGCGGCCGCGCAGGCGGTGGAGACCGATCCGTTGCAGTGCTGGTGGCGGACGAGCGCCGCCGCCGTGCGCGTCGGCCAACCGTTCTCGGTCGTGCTCACCTGCGCCGTCGTCGAGACCGACACCGTCAAAGTGGTGCCCGACCAGGCGCCGCTCGATCCCACCGTGACGCAGATGCCACCGTTCGAGGTGCTCGGCGGCACGCATCAGGCCGACCTGCGCACCGACGACCACCGATTCCTTCAGTACGAATACCGGCTGCGACTCGTCGGCGAAGACTACTTCGGCAAAGACGTGAAGCTGCCCGAGACAAAGATCTCGTACCACCTGCAGAGCCGCACCGGTGAGGGCCCGGCCATCGAAGGGCGCGAGCTCACGTACTTCCTCCCGGCGATGTCGGTGCGCGTGCTCTCGCTCGTGCCGGCCGACGAGACGGACATCCGCGACGCATCCGCAAGCACGTTCGGCGACGTCGAGTCGCGGACGTTCCAGGCCGACCTGCTGCGCACCATTGCCGGCGTGCTCTTCGCATTGGCCGGTCTCACGGTCGTCGTAGCCGCCGTGCGACTTTTCGGCCGGTACCGCGGGGAGAGCGCGGCTAACGCCCAGCTGGTGCCCGATGTCGCCATTCTGCGCCAGGTCGGTCGCGAGCTCTCAGCCGTCGAGCGGGAACGGCGCGCGACGGGATGGACGCCAGCACTGACGGATCGGCTGATGACGGCGCTGCGGATTACCGCCGGATACGCGTTATCGCGTCGCGTCATCCAGGTTTCACTCAGTCAGCAGGCAGAGGGCACGGCGGTCACCAGCGATGGCGGTCATCTCGTCGTGGGGACTGGTTGGATCCGCCGCAAGAAGGTCGTGATCGCCGGGTCGGTGACACCGGAGATCATTCGTCACCAGCTGGCCATCGCGCCAACGAGTGGGCCTGGCGCGGCGCGGCGGTCCGGATTCCTCAAGGACCTGGAACGCGCGCTCAGCAGCTTGACGCTGAAGCAGTACGGGCGCGAGGCGCGGGTCGAGGACCCGGAACTGGACGAAGCCTTGGAGGTCGGCGTGCGGACCGCGCGACGGCTGACCGCGGACCACACCTGGCTTGGGAAGAAGCTCGCGTCGGCACCGCGGTTCGGACAGCAGGCATGGTCGCGCTAGAACGGCTGAACGCACTCGTGCGAGACATCCTGGCCGAATGGCAGGCCATCCGCGTCAGGGATCTCTTCTACGCCCATCGCGACGTGACAATCCTGATGCTCGTGGCCCTCGTGGGGCTGTCGCTCGCGATACTCATCGGGCGGTCGGCGTTCGGACGCCGCCCCGGCCGCAATCAGGTAGCGCTGCCGGCCATCCTGGACTGGACCCGCGGGACATCGTTCTCGATCGTGCGGCACGGCGCGTTTCTGCTGTTTCTGGCGGGCCTGCCGTTCTTCATCATGGCCCTCACCGATCCCTACACCTCTCTCAGCCAGCAGGAGGTGACGTTCCCCGGCCGTCGCATCGCCGTGATGATCGACGCGTCGTCCAGCATGCTCGCGCGCTTTCCGACCAAGAATCTCGGCGCGAAACGATCGACCGAGTCGCCGCCCCCGGCGGCGTTTTTCACGACCGTCGCGGCCGCCGAAACGTTCATCCGCCAGCGCATCAACGGCAAGTATCGCGACCTCATCGGCCTGGTCGAGTTCGGCGACGAAGCCTACGTGGTCACGCCGTTCACGAACGACTACGACAACATCCTGCTCAGCCTGTCGCTCATCGGCGACTGGACTGAGTTCATGAAGTTTCCCGATCAGGGAACGACGATCGGGACGGCGATCGAGCAGGGTGTCGATCTGTTTCGGGCGTTCGACTTCCTGAGTGCGTCCGGCAACCTGCTGCTGCTCTTCAGCGACGGCCAGGACACGCAGGTCACCATCAAGGGCACGCCGGTCAGCGAGATTCTCGCGGAAGCGCACCAGGCCAAGATTCCCCTCTACATGGTTCGCACCAGCTACAACAAGTCGCTCGGCAGCATCGTGCCCGACTCCATCTGGAAGCCGGCCATCGAGGCCACGGGCGGCAAGTTCTATGCGGCGTCGGACGAATCGACGATTCTGCAGGCAGTTCGTGAAATCGATCAGTTGTCGGCCGGCAAGATCGCCATCAGGCAGTACAGCACCGAGCAGCCCCGGTTCCCGATCTTCGCGCTCCTCGCGGCGGGGTTGTGGACCCTGGCGATTGCCTTGAAGCTGACAGTGCCCTATTTTCAGACGTTCCCCTAGAGGTCCCTATGAAAACCGTGATCGGTCATGTCATCGTCGCGCTGCTGCTTGCCGTTGCGGGCGGCGTCTGTTGGGTGCTTGGAGCCGCCGAGCGGCGGGTCGCGCAGGCGCATCAGGCGCTCGCGACGATGCGATACGCCACGGTCGCCGACACGGCGGGCGATCTCGAGCAGTCGCTGCAGTTGGTCGCACCGGTGCCGCGGATCGGCGGCGGGCTGACCACGGCCGTCCACGAGGACCGGTCGACCGCCGAATATTGGCTCGCGCGGTACACCGCGCTCGCGCCCCAGCACGATGCGGGCGGCGCCGTCATCGAGCGCGACCCGGAGGTGTTGTTTGTGGCGACCAATGCCGCCTACCGCGCGCTCGACGTCAATCTGGCCGATCGGCAAGCGCTGGTACGGAGCCTCGACGGGATCATCAAGAGCTATGCGGAGGTGCTGAAGAGCAGCGCCGGACACGAGGACGCGGCCTATAACTACGAGTTCCTCGTGCGCCAGCGCGACCAGACGGCGCGCGCGCGGGGGCCCGTGGCGTCGCCCAAAGCCGACCTGACCGGCACGACCGGTACGCACCCTTCGATCCATGGCCACCAGGGCGCGCCGCCCAAGGGCGTCGAGATGTCGCGCTTCAAGGTCATGATTCCGAAGCGGGCGGACGAGCGGAAAGAGAACATCGAAGCCGGCAAGGGCGACGCGAAAGGGCGTAAGGGATAGGCAAGACTGTGTCTCTGCTGATCGATTTCGCCTCGGTCCGCTTCAACGAGCCGCGCAGCCTCTGGCTGCTCGTCGCACCAGCCCTGCTCCTCCTCCTGTGGACCTGGCGGCTCACCCGGTACCGCAGGGACACAGGACGCTTCCGCAGCCACCGGACGCTGCCGGTGCGGGAACGCCTGCCGCTTGCCGGCGGCCTGCTCTTCTGGCTGTGTCTCGTGCTGGCGACCGCTTGCACGATCCTGGCGCTGGCCCGTCCCGTTGCCGCCGTGTCGATCGCGCGCACGGCCGGCATCGATCTCGTCATCCTGCAGGATGGCTCGGCCTCGATGCGCACGAGTGACGTGGCGGGCGATCGCTGGCAGCGGTCGATCCGATTCCTGCGCGTGCTCGGCGAATCGCTCCGGTGGAAGGACGACCGCATCGCGATGGCGCTCTTTGCCCACATCGCGGCGCCCCAGATCCGGTTGACGAAGGATCCGAACACCTACTACTTCTTTCTCGACCATCTTGCGGTCGAATCGCCCTTCCGGCAGGCGGACGACACCACCTGGGACACCAACATCGAACTGGGCATCTACTGGGGCGTCCGGCTGATCGACAAGGACCAGGAGCTTCACGGCCGGTCGCCGAACGTCAAGGCGTTCGTCCTGATCTCCGACGGACAGTCATGGAGCGGCGAGGTCGAACGGTCGCTTCAGCTCGCGCGCGCGCGGAAGATCCCGGTGTTCGTCGTCGGTGTCGGAACGGCAGGGGGAGGCATCATTCCCGAACCGCCGCCCAGACCAGGCGCTCGACCGCCCCTCCAGCCGCCGACGCCGATCCACTCGTCGCTCGATCGCGCGTCTCTGATGAAGATCGCCACGGAGGGAGGCGGACAGTACATGGAGCTCGACCGCGATGCCGATCGGGAGATTTCCAACCGGATCATTGATGCGGCGAGACGAAGGGCTGGATCGGCCGGCATCGAGCAAGGCGTGCAGGATCTCTATTGGTACTGCCTGTTTGCCGCAGGGTGTTTTGTGACGCTCGGCGGCGTCCTGCTCAAGGAGCGCGCCGAGCTCTGGCTCCACACCCTGGGCGCCGCCGCCGCGCTCCTCACGATCTGGACGCTGACGCGCTAAGAACTGCCGATCGGTCCGAGTTCGAGCCTGGCGACGGTCTCGCGATGGACTTCGTCGGGGCCGTCGATCATGCGCGTCGCGCGCGCCCGCGCCCAGGCGGAGGCGAGGCCGAAGTCCTCGGAGAGGCCGGCGGCGCCGTGCGCCTGGATCGCGCGATCAAGGACGCGCTGGGCCATGCGAGGCACGACCACCTTGATCATCGCGATTTCCTTTCGCGCAGCCTTGTTCCCCGCCGTATCCATCGTGCAGGCGGTCTTGAGTGTCAGCAGCCGCGCCTGATCGATGTCCATCCGCGACTCGGCGATCTCCGAGCGGATCGTGCCCTGCTCGGCCAGTGCCTTGCCGAAAGCCACGCGCGCCTTCACCCGCCGACACATCGCGTCGAGAGCCCGCTCGGCCATGCCGATGAGCCGCATGCAATGATGAACGCGCCCTGGACCCAACCGGCCCTGCCCAATTTCAAATCCCCGCCCTTCGCCGAGCAGGATGTTCGATGCCGGCACCCGCACGTCCTTGAAGTCAATTTCCGCGTGGCCATGCGGCGCGTGGTCGTAGCCGAAGACCTGCAGCGTGCGAACGATCGTCACGCCAGCGGCATCCATCGGCACCAGGATCATCGACTGCTGTTCGTGGCGCGGCGCGTGCGGGTTGGTGCGGCCCATAAAGATCGCAATCTGGCAGCGAGGGTCGCCTGCACCAGAGATCCAGGACTTTCGGCCGTTGATCCGGTACGCGTCGCCGTCACGCACGATCGTCGATCTGATATTCGTCGCATCGGACGAAGCGACGTCGGGCTCCGTCATCACGAAACACGATCGGATCGTGCCGGCGAGCAGCGGCTCCAGCCAACACGACTGCTGCTCGGGCGTGCCGTACCGAACGAGCACCTCCATGTTCCCGGTATCAGGCGCCGAGCAGTTGAAGACCTCCGGCGCAAACGGCGATCGCCC
>JBGPHH010000223.1:0-6851 GCA_041484265.1 Vicinamibacteria bacterium | reverse complement strand
CGACGGTGATTACCCGCAGGGACGTCGTGCAGGCGCGCGTCGTGGCTGACAGCGGACAGTTCAGCGTCGCGATCATGCTCAGTGCACAGGGCGCTGCGCGGATGTCGGCGGCGACGAAGTCGCACTCAGGCAGACCGCTCGCGATGATCGTCAACGGTCAGGTCGTCGCTGCACCGACCGTGCGTGGCCAAATCAACGACCAGGTTGTCATCACCGGGGACTTCACCCGGGAGGAAGCCGACCGAATCACGGCAGGTCTTCAGCAATAGGGCCATAGCACAGATTCGCTAACGCTTGTTCGCGGCTTCCGCCGCGAGCTTCAGCTCCTTGTTCGCGTCTTCCAGAAGCGCCTTCGCCTTGGCCGCGTGGCCGCCCAGATCGAACTCGTTGCCCTTCTGATGCTAGAGTAGGCCCGTTTGCTGGAGGAACAGGCGATGAAGATCAAGATCCTGGCCGTGCTCCTGATGTCGGCGGCGGCATTGGCGACCGTGCAGGGGCAGCGGGCCGCGGGTCCCGCGCCCGTCGCCGCGCTCGACTTTTACGAGATTCAACAGCTGGACGCGCGCTTCTGCCACGCGCTCGACAGCGCCGACGACAACGGGAACGCATTCGCCAACGTCTTCACAACTGACGGCGTGTTCGTCACCGCCACCGGGAGGCGCCTCGAAGGCCGTGAGCAACTCGCGGCGTTCGCGCGCGAGGACCCCGACAAGCGCAAAGGGCCGACCAACGTCGGCCATTACGTCACCAATCTTGCGGTCGACCTGACGCCGGCCGGTGCGCGTGCGCACGGCTACCTCCTCGAAGCGACGATGACGCCTGCCCCGCCGGCGGCCGGAGGACGGGGCCGAGGGCCAGGCCGTGCCATCACCGACGCCGGTGTGTACTGGGATGATCTTGTCCGCACGGCCGAGGGCTGGCGCATCAAGACGCGGACGCTCGTGCGACCCAACGGGCAGCCGCCGCAGATGACGGCGACTTCGACTGCGGCAGGAGCTACGGTGGCCGCGATGCCGCATCCGTTTTCGGCCCAGGATTTCGCCGATATCGATCAGCTCTTCGCGCTCTTTGGATACGGCTTCGACAGTGCCGCCGACCAGGGTTATCAATGGGCGAACTTGTTCACGCCCGATGGCGTCTTCGTCAACGGCACGGTCATCGGCTCGATGAAGGGACGCGACATCCTCGCGGCGTTCGCGTCGGGCCGCTTGAACTTCGGCGGCGGATTCGCCTCGCTGACGATGACTCCTGCGCCCGCCAAGAACCCGCTCGGCATCGCCCACATCCTCACCGACGTCGCGCTGGAGCCAGTCGCCGACGGCGCCGTCGCGAAGGTCTATCGCCTGAATGCCACGATCGGCAACGATGGCCAAGCCACGCTCGCACCTGGAGGCGTGTATCACGTCCTGCTGGCGCGTACGGCCGAGGGGTGGCGCTTCAAAGAGAACTGGTACATCGGAGCCAACTCCGCGGTGCCTGACGCGGCGAAGCGTTTCATGCCCACGGCTTCGTCTCCGGCGGCGGCCCTGGCGCCGCGCGGGTCAATCCCAGCGTTAACCATCACCGCCGACGACGATGCGGCGATCCGGCAACTGTATGCACGCCTTTCGCAGGCGATGGATTCGGCCGCCGATAACGGCGCCGCACTCGCGCGGCTCTTCACCCTCGATGGAGTCTTCCTCGATACCTGGAGTAATAAGGTGTACGCAGGGCCCGAGCAACTGGCGGCGCTCGCGCGCGGCGCGTCGTCGACCGGGCCCAACGGCAAAGGACCCGCCTCCCTCAATCAGTTCATCTGGACTGTCAGGATCGATCCGTCGCCTCAGGGCGCGTCGGCCAAGGCGTACGTGATGACGGGGACGCTGCAGGAAGCGGGTAAACCGATCGTGATGACCAACGCCGGTCAGTACTGGGACGATCTCGTGAAAACCGCGGACGGCTGGCGATTCAAGAAGCGAACGTTCTATCGGTCGTCGCAGACGCCGCCGCCCGCGTAGATCGGGTCGACGGCGCCTGCGCCACTCTCACCGCTTGACGGGCTTTCCGTACACTTCGATAGGGCCGACGTTGATCCAACCGGCGCTGCCGTGGCCGCCGCTCGGCATCAGATCGACGAATCCCACCTCGTCCACCTTGCTCAAGTCCGGAGTGGCCATCGGCCTCGTCGTCGCGACCTTCTCGGGATCCAGGGTGTACCAGTGGTTCGGCGCAATCGAGAATTCACTCTCGACCATTTCGGGCTCGGCCTGGCCTGCCGCCGGGGGCGCGGCGTCCATGTGATCGCCGACGATCAGCATGCCGTCCGCCAGCTTCAGAACGGGCCTGACGGCGTGGAGGTTGTTGGCTCTGTAGACCCAACGGATCCTGGCCGGACCGGTCAGGTCCACGAAGTTGTTCTTGTCGCGAAGGGTGACCGCGACCGGCGCCGTGCACATGCCCGTCCACAGATTCATCGGGAAAATCGTGTCTTTCGGTGTGCCGTAGACCTCAACGCCCAGCGTCGAGTCCTTGCAGGCCCCGTAGACTTTCAGTTCGAGGTTCGGGTTGGTCACGGCGTCCTGCGTGAGGCGGCGAGCCGGATCATTGAGCTGACCGGTGTACGGCGGCTGCTTCCATTCCTCTCGAAAGAACGTCGGCGGCCGGACCGCTGCGGGTCCCCGCGCCGGCGCCGCTGCCCCGCGGCCTTCCGGAGCCGCTCCGCGCCCCGCCGGCGCCTGCTGGGCGAACACACCAACCGTCAATGTTGCCAGGGCCGCAACGCCGAGCGCCAGTGCCGCTACGTCGATCGCCACATGTCGTCGCATAAATCCTCCCCTGCAGGAATGCCAAGCGTGAGCGATTGTTATATACCAAAGTGCCCCGCCGCGGCGGATCAAGCCGATGCCGCAGCTAAGGTAGACTACTCGCGCCGCGGGAAGGAGATCTTGATGCAGATGCTGCGCGTCCGCCTGTCGCTTGTCGGAACCCTCGCGTTCGCCGCATTCATCCTGTCCGCTCGACCCGCCGCCGCACAGATTGATTTCGACATTGCCGGATTCTGGGATCAGCCGGCGCTCGGCACGGTACTCGGTCCGGGCGTGGCCGCGATCTTCGGCTTCGAGGAGGATTCGACAGAACGAGCGGACGGCCCGCCGCTCGTCGACTATCTCGGCATCCCGCTGAATGCGGAGGGGCGGGCCCGCGCGCTGGCCTACGACGGCGCGCTGCTCGGCGTACCGCAGCACGTATGCATGCGGCATCCGTCCACCTACTCCTTTTGGGGACCGGCGAGGCTGCGCATCGAGTCGGAGCTCGATTCGAACCTCGACGTCGTGGCTTACAAGATCGGTGGCACGTTCCGCCGTGCCGATCGCACGATCTGGATGGACGGCCGTCCGCACCCGTCCAAGTACGCGCCGCACACCTGGGCGGGATTTACGACCGGCGAGTGGCGCGGCTCGACGCTGGTGACGACGACCACGCATATCAAGTGGGGTTGGATCCGGCGCAACGGCGTGCCGTCGAGCGACCAGGCGACGGTGGTCACCTACTACACGCGGAATGAGAACGTGCTGACGATCACGTGGCTCGTGTACGACCCGTTGTATCTAACGGAACCGTACATCAAGTCGGTCGACTTCATCGCGGCGCCGCGGGGTGTCACCGCGTCGATCTTCGGCGTCGATCCACCCGATCGCGGCAATAACCTCTTCGCCCAGTGCTTCACCCGAGAGGAAATTGCCAGGCCGGATCAGCACTACGTGCCGCATTACCTCGAGGGTACGAACCCGTTCGTGGGTGAAGAGGCGAAGCGACTGCGGATCCCGGTGGAAGCCACCCTCGGCGGGGCCGAAACCGCCTTACCTGAATACAAGGATCGACTTCGCAAATGACCGGCTCACGCGATCAAAGACTGATTGGCCGATCGTGGCGGCTCGCGGTGATGGCGACGCTCACGTTCGCGTGGACTGGGACCGCTGTGGCCCAAACGCCTGCCGAGCCGCCAGCTGACGGAGCGATCGAGGTTCTCAAGGTGCAAGGCAACGTCTGGATGATCGGCGGCGCGGGGGCCAACATCGCCGTGCAGGCCGGAGAGCAAGGCGTGATCGTCGTCGACACCGGTGGCGACGGCCTGACCGACAAGGTGATGGTTGCCATCCGCTCGATCAGCGAGCGGCCCATTCGCTACATCATCAATACGTCGATGGCGCCGCAGCATGTCGGAGGGAATGCGGTGCTGGCGACGCTCCCTGGCGGCGTGACGACAGGCGCGACACGGGGAGCGACCGCGAGCGTCATCGCACAGGAAAACGTCTTCACGCGCATGACGCGGCCGGGACCGGGCGGCAAGTCGGCCTTCCCGTCGGCGGCCTGGCCCACCGATGGCTACTTCGTGCCGCGGCGCGGCATGATCTTCAACGGCGAAGCGATCGACATCATCCACATGCCGAACGCCTATTCCGATGGCGACAGCATCGTGTACTTCCGCGGCTCGAACGTGCTCGTCAGCGGCGATCTCTTCACCACCACGAATCTGCCGATGGTCAACCGCGCTCAGGGTGGCACGTACGCCGGCCTCCTCACGGCGTTGAACGCGATGCTGGACATCACCGTCTCCGATGATCTCGCTGAAGCGGGCACCTACGTCGTGCCGGGACACGGTCGCGTCTGCGACGCTGCCGACCTGGTCGAGTACCGCGACATGGTCCAGGAGATTCGTGACCGCGTGAAGAAGTTGACCGCCGACCGCAAGACGCTGGCGCAGGTGAAAGCCGCGCACCCGGCGATTGGATGGGAGGGACGCTACAGCCAGCCCGGGTGGACCACCGATATGTTCATCGAGGCGATATACCCCGAGTTCGTTCCGCCCGCTCCGGCGCGGAACGCTCAGCCGAGGACCAACCGGAAATGACGGCCGCGTCGCGTACGGTTCGACGGGCAACGACGGCTGTCGCGCTTGCCGTCGCGATGGTCACGGTGTGCGTGGCACAGACCTACCAGCGATTCGCGCCGATCGATCTCACGGGGACCTGGGTGTCCGTCGTCACCGAGGACTGGGCCGTCCGCATGATCGCGCCACCGAAAGGCGACGTCGCGAGTCTGCCGCTCACGAAGGCCGCGCAAGATGCCGCCAACCGAGTGGACATGCCGCAGGTCGAGGCGAGCGGACGCGCCTGCGATGCCTATGGCGCACCGGTGATCATGCGCGAACCAGGGCGCGTGCGAATCTCGTGGGAGAACGCCGCGACACTGCGCATCAACACGGATGCCGGCGAGCAGACCCGCCTTCTTCATTTCGGCGCCGCTGCCCCGCCGAGCGGCACGCCAAGCCGGCAGGGCTTCTCTTCAGCCGAGTGGCAGTACGCCGGCGGCTTCGATCCCGCGCACGCCGGCGACGCATCCCCGGCGGACGATGGCCGGGGTGCAGGCGCCGGTCGCGGCGGCTTCGGTCGTAACCCGGCGGTTTCAGCGCCGGCGGGCGGGAAACTGAAAGTCGTCACCACGAACCTCGCCGCCGGATTTCTTCGCAAGAACGGCATTCCGTACAGCGCCAACACGACGGTCACCGAGTACTACAACCTGCTGACCGAGCCAGCCGGCACGCGATGGTTCGTCGTGACGACGGTCGTCCACGACCCTGAGAACCTTGCCGTGGATTTCATTACCAGCACGAACTTCCGGCAGGAACCTGACGATTCGAAGTGGCGACCGAGGCCCTGCTCGCTCCGCTGAGGCGACGCCTGGCGCCCTGAGCCGCAGTCATGCCACGAATCCCCCGTACGGACCTCGACGTCTTCCCTCTGTGTCTCGGCGGCAACGTCTTTGGCTGGACGGCTGACGAGCAGCAGTCAATCGACGTGCTGGACCGCTACGCCGCGGCCGGCGGCAACTTCATCGATACAGCGGATCTGTATTCCTCCTGGGCGCCTGGGCACACCGGAGGCGAGTCGGAAACGATCATCGGGCGCTGGATGGCGGCGCGGAGTCTACGGAATCGCATCGTGATCGCCACCAAGGTCGGGATGGCGCCAGGGCTCAAAGGCCTTTCGCCCCACACGATCCGTACGGCGGCTGAGGCGTCTCTGCGACGTCTCGGCGTCGCGACCATCGACTTGTACTACGCGCACGTCGACGACCCGCAGACCCCGCCCGAAGATTCACTGCGCGCGTTCGATGGTCTCGTGAAGGAAGGTAAGGTCCGGTACATCGGGGCGTCGAACTTCACAGCGTCGCGCCTTGCGGAGGCGCTCAGTATCTCGGACCGCAACGGCCTCGCCCGCTATGTCGCGCTTCAGCCGCACTACAACCTGATGCACCGCCACGACTACGAAGGAGCGCTCGCCGCGTTGTGTGCGCGCGAGGCAGTCGGCTGTCTACCGTATTTCAGCCTCGCGAAAGGATTTCTGACGGGCAAGTATCGGCCTGGCAGGAACGTGGACAGCGCCCGCGCGGCCGGAGCGCGCGCGTATCTTGATGCGCGCGGCCTCCGTGTGCTGGCCGCGCTCGACGACATCGCCAACGCCCGTCACACGACGGTCGCGGCGGTTTCGCTGGCATGGCTGCACGGTCAACCGACCGTCGTCGCACCCATCGCCAGCGCCCGCACGAGCGCTCAACTCTCCGAGCTCCTCCCCAGCGCAAACCTGGACTTGACCCCTGACGAGGTCGCGCGCCTCAGCGCCGCCGCGGGGGCCTGACCGAAGGGGCCTTCGCTTTCTTCGAAGGTTTCGACTTGCCAGAACTGTTGAGGGCGACCGCTTGGCGAACGAGCGTCTTGAAGGCGGACTCGTCAACTTCTTCTCCTTCGTGGATGTCGATCGCGCGGCGTACGTTTCCGTCGAGACTCGAGTTGAAGAGACGGGCCGGATCCT
>JBGPHH010000222.1:0-6920 GCA_041484265.1 Vicinamibacteria bacterium | reverse complement strand
CGCCACGAGGACGGCACGTACCGGCGGTTCCTGTGCCGCGGTGTCGCGGTGCGAGGCGCAGGTCGTCGCTCGGCCCGCATCGCAGGATCGCTGACCGATACGACCGGGCACGCGATCGCACCGGGGCATCTCCCCAGCGCCGGATTCCGCGATCCGCTGACCGGGCTTTGCAACCGCGCGGTCTTCGTGGAGGGGCTCGGGCGCCGCCTCGAAGAGTTCAAGAAACGGCGCAACGGCAGCCGATTCGCGGCGCTCTTTCTCGACCTCGACCGCTTCAAGGTCGTCAACGACAGTCTCGGCCACCCGGTGGGCGACGAATTGCTGACGGCGGTGTCGCGTCGCATCGAGACGTGCCTGCGGAAGGGAGACGTGCTCGCCAGGTTGGGCGGAGACGAGTTCGCGATTCTCCTGAACGAGATTGGCGACGAGAATCAGGCCAATGCCGTCTCGTTCCGCATTCAGGACGTGTTGCGCGCGCCCTTTTCAATCGGCGGGCGGGAAGTGTTCACCTCGGCGAGCATCGGTATCGCCTGTGGCCGGGCCGCGTACAACAATGCTGACGAGATCATGCGCGATGCCGACACCGCCATGTACCACGCGAAATCACGCGGCAAGGCGCGCCACGAACTGTTCGATGCCGACATGCACGCGCGCGAGCTCGACCGGCTCGGCTTCGAGAACGATCTGCGCCACGCCGTCAGCCACAACGATTTCGAGGTGCACTATCAGCCGATCGTGTCCCTGGCCTCGGGGATGTGCGTCGGATTCGAATCCCTGGTCCGATGGACACGCAACGGTAAAGCGATCTCGCCGGCCGCGTTCATCCCAATCGCCGAGGAACTCGGGATCATCGAGCCGCTGGGCACGTGGGTGCTCCAGCAAGCCTGCTCCACGTTCGCGGACTGGCAGCGGCGATTTCCTGACGGCGGCCTCGACTGCATCACCGTCAACGTGTCCAGCCGGCAACTGATGCAGCAGAATTTTCTCCGGATCGTCGAGCAGGCCGTTCATCACGCCGGATTGAAGCGCTGCGACCTCCGCCTCGAAATCACGGAGACCGCGTTGATGGACAGCCCCAACGTGGCCGCGCAGGTGCTCCGCGAACTGCGCGACTTCGGCGTGAAGATCTATCTGGACGATTTTGGGACCGGCTATTCGTCGCTCAGTCACTTGCACAAGCTTCCAGTCGACGCACTCAAGATCGACCGCTCGTTCGTGAGGAGCCTGCTGCTTCCCGATCGCCCGGCGATCGTCGAGAGCATCCTGGCGCTGGCCCGGACGCTCAATACCAACGTGGTCGCCGAAGGAATCGAGAGCGACGTGCAAGCGCACGAGCTCGAGCGCCTTGGGTGCACTCATGCCCAGGGTTACCTCTTCTCGCGTCCGCTCTCGGCCCAATCCGCCGAGGAGATTCTCGTGGCCAACCAGCCGCTCGGCCCGAAAAGGGTCCAGTCGTCGGACCCCGTGGGCACGATCGAGCACAAGACCGAGCTGCACGGCCCGCCAGCACCCTTCGAGTGGTCGAAGGAATTGCAACGGGCATGAGCGGGAGGGTTACCGCTCTGTTTCGTTGAACAGTTCCAGGAGATACCGTCGTCTGGTGGCGGTGTCTTCGATCTTCGCTGCCGCGTCGTGAGCAAGCGTATACGCCTGATCGATCGGTAGCGCCTGCAGTTGAGGTTTATTGAGGGCGAGTTCCGCCAAATCGGCCGCAAACTGGTGACTCGAGTCGTCGTCGACTCCAATCAACATCCGCTGGAAATACCGCTTCGAGGCATCGGTCCGCACGGCCGCCCCGGCCGCCAGGCCAGTTCCGACGATCGTCTGGCCGCCCGCCGATCCCGACGCGTCAGCAGGGCCAGGCGTGCTCGGCGAGGTCACGAGCCGTAGGAGGGCGAACCCGGCTGCGAGCACTCCGACAACAATCACCACGCGCTTCATCGGACTATTCTGCCACCAGATGGATCTCGCCGACCCCGCCCTTCACGTCCAGGGTGATCGTCACGGGCGCGGACTCGTGACGCGGGTTGATCCAACGGCCGTCCCGCATCTCCAGCCCTTTGACGTTGATGTCGCCGATCCCGCCGCGTGCAGTGGCCGAGATCGCCACGCTGGCAGGCAGATGCACGGTCGCCTCTCCAACGCCGCCGTGGATCTGCACGTCGTAGCTGTGCGTGGGATCGCCCCGCAGGTCCATCTCCACGTCCCCCACGCCGACATCGAGTTGCACGCTACGCAGATTGAGGCTGCCGAGCTTCATGTGCGCTTCGCCGACACCCATGTGGGTACTCACGTCCATCGGCATCGCATCGTTCAACTTCAGACTCCATCGGTTCTCCGTGTTGCCGCTCGCGCGTGTCCCGGGAGGCTGGGAGATCGCCAGATCGCTCCGAGCGCCGGTGGACTGGTATTCGACCACCGGCTTCCAGGCGTGAACGTTGTAACTGAATTCCGCTTCGAGGAATTTAGGCGAGCCGCCTTCCACCTGAAGCTCTCCGGTTCCCATCTTGAGCTCGACGCGAGTCGCCTCGGACTTGTCGAGCTCGATGACCTTGCTCTCGTGTTCCGTCGGGCCGACGGGCTCGCCGCCCAGCGCGCATCCGGACAATAAGACAGCAGCCGCCGCGACGAGACCTCGTTTCAGCATGCGACCCCCCTTGTCCCGAAGAATACGCGCTCTTGACGGGCGATGTTCCCGAAATCCGTGCCGGTGGCCGATCGTGTATAGTGGATCTCGTTATCCAGAACTGAGCCAGCCAGCGTTCGAGTGGTGCATCCTCTCCACACTCCTTGAAGGATGCGCGCCGACCGGCCCAACTTTGGTCCCGTGTCGAGCGCGTCTCACGACCGACATTCAGTCGTCGAACTCTCTCTCTCTACGAAAGGGCTTGATATGAGCACGAGTGTGGCAGTCGCAGACTGGATCAAGCGGATTGCCGATGACGAGCGGAGGCGCGACACCGAGCGTGTCAAGGTGGACGGCCTGGCCGCACGCAAGGCCGACCTTATCCGTCGCAACGGTCAGCGCCTCATCGACGAGCTTCGCGCAACCGTCACGCGCGACGTCGAGGCGTTCCGCGACGAGTTCGCCGGAGACCTCGCGCGCGACATTGTCGTCGACGCCACGTCATCCGACGGCGGCTTCGTGGTCCGCAAGCCGGCGCCTGCAGCCGTCTTTCTGACGGTCACACCAAATCTGGAAGCTGCGGCCCTGGCGTGTCACTACCGTTTCACGCTCGCCAACGGCCTTCCGCCCCGCGAGGATCGCATCGACCTGGTCTTGGCCGGCGATGGCGGCGATCTCCTGCAGATCAAGCACCACGGGACGGGACAGGTGTTTGCGACCGCTGACGCGCTTTCAGAATTCTTGCTCGTCCCCGTGTTCACCGGTCGTCCACGGTAATCGACGAGCCCAGGAGTCCTACGATGCCGTCTCATGCCGATCGGGTCCGGCGTCAGTACAAAGATGCCGAGCCTCAAGAAGTATCGCCGCTGACGCAGCCTCGCGACGTGCTACAGCGTCCCTTGTCTGAACTGGAACGATATGCAGGATGGTTGAGCAAGGACCATGTGTCGGTCGCGGTCCGAGCCGACGTCCAGGCGTTGACTGCCGCTATTGAGGGCGGCAGCGACACGTATCTGCCGTTGCTGACACTCGACAAGGACCTCGGGCGGCTGCCCGGCGGCGACCTGCGGAAGATGCTGCGGAAGGCGTTGGGGGAGATTCGCGCAGGGCTCGAGCCGAGCGGCGTTGGTGCGCCCAATGGAGAGGGCTCATGAATCTGCGAATCTGGAGATCTGAGAGCCCGATGCTGGATTGGATGAAGAGGCGCGGCTCGTCAGCTGACCAGCAGCGCAACGCAGACCCGGAAGTGGCGAAGCCGCCAAGGCGCGTCATGTCGGGCCAATATCTGTTGCTCTACAAGTACCTGGAGAACCGATACGCGAACACCGTCGTCTTGACGTTCGCGGAGATTGAAGACCTGCTCGGCTTCACGCTTCCGGACCAGGCGCGTCTCCACAAGCAATGGTGGACCGCAGCGGAGACAGACGTGGCTGGACCCAACTACTCAGATTCCTGGATCCTGGCCAGCAGGACGGCCACGCCGAATCTGGTCGCGCGCACCGTCGTGTTTGAACGCGCGACGTAGTCCGAGCGGCGAGCGCTATCTCGAGCGCCGTCGCTGCACAAGCAGGTAAGCGATACCGAGACCGACGAGGATGGCGACGGCCGTCAGGATGTGCTGTCGGATCCGTCCGAGGACGGCCTGCCATTCATCGCCCACATACCACCCAACCAACACGAACGAGCTCGACCACACACACGCGCCCAGATAGGCGAAGAGCGAGAAGTTCGCAAACGGCAACTCGCTCGAGCCGGCGACGATCCCAGTGATATGTCGTACGCCAGGGAGGAAGTACCCGAAGGTGAGCGACCACCTCCCCTTGTGTGACAGCCACAGATTGACCTGATGGAGCCGTTCGTCCGTGAGGTGAATCCACCGACCGTACCGATGGACCAACGCCAGACCGGTGGTGCGGCCGAGCGCATAACTCACCGTGATCCCCACCATGCTGCCGAGGTTGGCGGCCACCAATGTCGGCACGAATGGCAGTTTGCCCTGGCTGACGAGTACGCCGGCGAACGTGAGCAGCGTCTCGTCGGGAACCGGCAGGCCGATAATCCCCAGCATGAGCAGGCTGAAGAGAGCGGGGGGGCCGTACTGCGTGATCCAGTGAATGAAGAGGATTGGCATCAACAGCGCGAGGGCGACACCGGTGATCGGCCTGTTGCTGTTCCAATATATAGTGTGTCACTTGCGAGGCGCCAGAATGAACAGTCCATCGAAGAGACGCACGCCACAAGGCGGTTATTATCTTGTTCCGGAGGGTGTGATGAGAAGAACGATCGTTCTTGCGGTCCTGCTCACAACCGGTGCGCTGTCGCTTGGGATGGCGGCCTTTCAACAGCCGCCGGCCGGGCGCGGCGGCCAGCCGGCGCCGATGGTGGTCGAGGTCGACAAGCTCAAGGACAACCTCTACGTCCTGAAAGGCGGCGGAGGGAACACGGCCGCGCTCATCACAGCCACCGGCGTCGTCGTGGTCGACACGAAGCTGCCCGGATGGGGCCAGCCCCTTCTCGAGAAGATCAAGACGCTCACCAACAAACCGGTGACGACGATCATCAACACGCACACGCATTTCGATCACGTGAGCGGCAACGTGGAGTTCCCGGCCACTGTCGAAGTCATCGCGCACGAGAACACCAAGACGTACATGGATGAGGCCAATCCGGTCTACGGTCTGCAGACCGGGCCGCAGGCGAACATCTTCAAGGAGAACGGCGGCAAGGGCATGCCGAAGCGGACGTTCAAAGAGAGGATGACGCTCGGGCGAGGCGCCGACGAGATCGATCTGTACTACTTCGGCCGCGCCCACACCGGCGGCGACGCGTACGTCGTCTTCCCGGCCCTGCGAGTCATGCACGTCGGCGACACGTTCCCCACGAGAGACCTGCCGATCATGGATAAGAACAACGGCGGCAGCGGCATCGCGTTCGCCGCCACGTTATCGAGGGCCGCCCAGATCGCCAACATCGACACCATCATCAATGGCCACAACCCGACAACCACGACGCCGGCCGATCTGCGGCTGTACGCGGAGTTCATTGGCGACTTCGTGAGAACGGTCCAGGACGTGAAGAGACTGGGCGGGACCGTCGATGACGTGGTCAAGGGCTGGAAGACGCCGGCCAAGTACGCCGGCTACAACATGCCGCAAGAGGCTCGCATACGCGCGGACGCCCAGGTGGTCTGGGACGAGACCAAGTAGGCGCGAGCCATCCCTCCTCGCGCGGTCGGTATACTGAAGCGGCATGCAGACGCCGGACGTCTCGCGGGTCGCGGCGTTTCTTGACCGCGTCGCCGATCTCAATGGCCGATACCGCGCAGGCGAGCTGCGCGCGCATGTGCCCGAGGCGCTCGCTGACAGCGAGCGCTCGCTGGACCGACTCGTCGAGGAGCACCTGCCGGCCAGTCGCGCCGCGCTCGAGGCCGCCTCCCGCAGCCTCTTCTTCTCCTTGCCGGTCGCCTTCGATCCCTCGGAGTCGGTCGGACCATACCTCGCGGTCATCGACCGCGATCCCGCCGGCCAGCCCTACCGGTTTCTCGACATGGGCGCCCAGATTGCCACGCAGGCGTTCGGCGAAAACGACCCCGACATCGTCCGGGCGATCCTCGAGTGGCTGCCGTACGTCGTGTCGCGGTATGCACACTCCGAATATCAGACCGTCCTCTCGCTCCGCCTCAAGGCCGAATTGAATCGGATCGCCCCTGCGGGGACGCCGCGCTATTTCATCGTCAACACCGGGGCCGAGGCCGTGGAAAACGCGATCAAGTCCGCTCTCCTCAATCGCGTCGTCACCTCGGAGGACGGCGACGGCGGCTTCATCGTGTCGTTCGAAGGCGCCTTTCACGGGCGCACGCTGGGGAGCCTCGCCGTCACGCACCGGAAGAAGGCGCGGCTGGGCTTTCCGACGTTCGACTGGCCGCACATCTCCTTTCCGGTTGACGAGCCCCGATCGCCCAAGGAGACGGCGCGTCGCGAGGAGCGCAGCCTGAAACAGTTGTGGGATCTGCTGGTGTCGGGCCGATTGCCGCGCGCCGACAAGAGCAAGGACACCTTCCGGCGCGAGATGGACGCGCTCGATGAATTCCTGGCGCAGCCGGCGGATGCGGACGCCTTGAAAGGGTTCGTGGCGGCCCAGCGCTCCAACCTCAGCGCCGACGTCGTCCGGCGGTCGCGGCGCGTCGCGGCCGTGCTCGTCGAGCCGATTCAAGGCGAAGGCGGCGTGCGCCTGGCCAGCGCGAGCTTCATGCGCAAGCTCCGCCTTCTGACGCGCATCTACGACGTGCCGCTCG
>JBGPHH010000221.1:0-6935 GCA_041484265.1 Vicinamibacteria bacterium | reverse complement strand
GTACGGGTGACGTCGCCGTCATGGAGGCACTGCTCAACGCGGGGGCCAAGCCGACGCAGGTCAATGCCGAAGGCGTGACGCCGCTGTTGCTCGCCTCGCGCGCGGGCAGCGTCGAAGGCGTGAAGACGCTGGTGGCGCGCGGCGCCGAGGTCAACGCGGCCGACGCGTTTCTGGAAGAGACGCCGCTGATGTGGGCGGCCAGGGAAGGCCACGTCGCTGTGGTCAAGAACCTGCTCGAAGTCGGCGCGAATCCCAATCTCAAGTCTCATGTCACGACGCTGACCGAGCGAAGAGCCGCTGACCATCCTTCGGGTGGCTTCACGGCTCTGATGTTCGCCGTGCGCGACGGACACGCCGATGTGGTCGAAGAACTCGTCAAGCACGGCGCGGATCTCAGCTTGACCAACGGGGACGCCAACGGCGGGTTGAACGCCGGGACGGCCATGCACATCGCGATTGTGAACGACCGGTTCGATCTGGCGGCCAGGATGCTGGAGCTCGGCGCCGATGCCAATGACGGATCGCTCTTCCTCGCGGTTGACGCGCACGATGCGACAACCGATATGCGCGCCCGCGACGGGTCAAAGCTGCGGCCCAGTCATCCGAACAAGCTGACCTCGATCGACCTCATCAAACTGCTGCTCGATAAGGGCGCCGATCCGAACAAGATGTTCCTCGGCCAGTTCCACAACACCTCGCTCGGCGCTGGCGACTTCTACGCAGGCTCGCCGTTCTACAAGGCCGCGGCGCAGTCCGACGTCGAAGTACTGAAGATCATGCTGGCTCATGGGGCGAACGTTGAGTGGGTTCCGCCCCAAGTCACGTTGCCCGCCGCGGGTCGTGGTGGGAATGCCAACTGGGGCCGTCCGGCCCTCTTCGTGGCGATGAACGGTGGTCGTGGCGCGGCGTTTGGGGCTGGTCCCGGTTTTAGCCGCCAGGGCCCGCCGCCGTTCCGTGAACCCGGAAGCCGCAAACCGTCCGAGGCTGCCAAGACGCTGATCGCGGCTGGAGCCGATCCGAACGTCTGGTCGTGGCCCGACAACTCGCCGCCCATTCACAAGGCCGCCGCCCTCGGGAACATCGAGCTGATTCGTGCGCTCGTGACCGCCGGGGCGAAGCTCGATTCGTACGACAACGACGGCAACACGCCGCTGCAGATTGCCGAAAAGAACAACTCGCCTGAGGCGATCAAGAAGGCCGAAGAGGCCATCATCGCCGCGGTGGCAAACGGCAACCCGGTGCCAGCGAGAGGGGATCCTCCGCAGGAAGTCGTGAACACGATCCGCGAACTGATGGGCATGCCGCCAGAGGCGCCCAAACCGGCGCCGGCTGCTGCTGAAGGGGGGGCGAAGTGAAGAAGACGCTCCTCCTCGCGGTGGTCGCCTGGATGACGGTGGGCGTCGCTGCGTCTTCGAATTGGTACGCGCCGAAGACGGCGACCATCGTGCCTGGGAACCATTTCGGCCAGCAGCTTGCGCAGGCTCCGACATCGGCGACCGGTGCCGCTCCGGTGCGAAGCACGCAGGCGCGCCCCGCCCAGGCGCCCGCGGCGCCAGCTGCTGCGCCTGCTGAGTATCATGAGCTCGTCACGAAGTATTGCGTGACGTGCCACAACAATCGGCTGAATGTGCCTGCGGCGAGTCCGCTCTACCTCGACTCGGCCAACCTCGACGATCCCGGCAAGGATGCGGCGGCGTGGGAAAAGGTGGTCCGTAAGCTGGGTGCCGTCGGCACCATGCCGCCGGCCAACAGCCCGCAGCCCGGCGCTGCCAAGCTGGCCGAATTCCGGACGTGGCTGGCCGGCAACCTCGACCGTTCCGCGGCGGTTCAGCAGAATCCTGGGCGGTACGTCCTGCACCGCTTGAACCGGACCGAGTATGCCAACGCGATTCGGGATCTGCTGGCGGTGAACGTTGACGTGACGGAGTTGCTGCCGAGCGACGGCGGCGACTTCGGCTTCGACAACGTCGCCACGGCGTTGCCGACCTCTCCGCTGCTGCTCGAGCGCTATCTCACGGCAGCCATGCGCATCAGCGATCTGGCCGTCGGCGACACCGCCATGGCACCGGGCGCAACGGTCTACCCCATCAGCCTCGAAGTCACGCAGCAAGAGCACGTCCCGGGGTTGCCGCTTGGCACGCGCGGCGGCACGCTGATTCATCACATCTTTCCGACCGACGGCGACTACCTGTTCTCGGTCCGGCTCAATCGAACCATCCTGAACGGCTACTCCGGTCTCCAGGGGAATGAGAAGCCGCAGCAGTTCCTGGTTCTTATTGACGGCAAGCAGGTATTCTCCGAGAAAGTCGGCGGTCCCGACGATCACAAGCTCAGCGTCGACGACGTCAATAAGGCGGGCGAAGTGCTCGACCAGCGCCTCAAGGTGCGCGCGTCGGTGACGGCGGGCCCGCACGAGGTCGGCTTCACGTGGCTTGACACGCCTCTGCCGGTGGGGCAGGACGTGTGGCAACCCTCCCTCCGGGACACGCAGGAAGTGCACATGGCCGGGGGCGTACCCCGGATCCGTGCCGGAGTGATCGAAGGCCCCTACAACGCGAGCGGGATCAGCAGCACACCAAGCCGTGAACGCATCTTCGTGTGCCGTCCGACATCGGCCGGCCAGGAAGCCCCGTGCGCCGAGAAGATCGTCGCGAGCCTGGCGCGCCGCGCCTACCGTCGGCCCGTCAACGCCGACGACACCGATGCGCCGATGGCCTTCTACACGAAGGCGCGTCAGAGCGGCGGCAACTTCGACGCGGGCATCCGGGCGGTCGTCGCACGGATCCTAGCGAGCCCGTCGTTCGTCTACCGGTCGGAGAAAGATCCCGACACCCTGCGGGCCGGTGGCGCGCACGCGGTCAGCGACATCGAGCTGGCGTCGCGCCTGTCGTTCTTCCTCTGGAGCAGTATTCCAGACGATCAGCTGCTGAACCTCGCCATCGCTGGCCGTCTTCGCCAGCCAGGCGTGCTCGCAGCCCAAGTCCGTCGCATGATCGCGGACGAGCGCGCCGATGTGATGGTGGCAAATTTCGTGGGCCAGTGGCTGCAGGTGCGCAACCTGGAGTCGCGTGTCACGCCGGACCTGCTGATCTTTCCAGATTTCGATGACAACGTCCGGAAGGGGTTCCGCAAAGAGACGGAGCTCTTCTTTGGCAGCGTCGTCCGCGACAACGCGAGCGCCCTCAGGCTTCTCGACGCGGACTACACCTTCGTCAACGAGCGGCTCGCCAAGCACTACGGGATTCCCGGGGTGTACGGCGACCGTTTCCGGCGCGTGCAGATTCCGGATCCGAACCGGCGCGGGTTGCTCGGCGAGGGCAGTCTTCTGTCGCTGACCGGCATCGCGAATCGCACGTCGCCCACAATCCGCGGCAAGTACGTCCTGTCGGTTCTGCTCAATACGCCGCCGCCACAGCCGCCACCCAACGTGCCGCCGCTCGACAAGACCGCCACGGCGACGGCGGGAAAGAAGCTGTCGGTCCGCCAGCAGGTGGAACTGCACCGGTCGAACCCCGTCTGTGCGTCGTGCCATCGGAACATCGACCCGGTCGGCTTCGCGCTCGAGAACTTCGACTCCGTGGGGCAGTGGCGCGACACGACTGCAGACGGGTTACCCATTGATGCGGTCGGCACGCTGCCGGATGGGAAGATCGTCAATGGTCCCGTCCAGCTGCGCGAGGCGCTGCTGAGCC
Source organism: Vicinamibacteria bacterium (assembly GCA_041484265.1). GTDB lineage: Bacteria > Acidobacteriota > Vicinamibacteria > Vicinamibacterales > CAVVIG01 > 2-12-FULL-65-11. The sequence goes on along the minus strand of JBGPHH010000221.1, from coordinate 3,243 downwards.
GGCCCGATATCTTCGTCGGCGCGGTGACCGAGAACTTGGTGATCTACGCTCTGGGCCGGGGGCTCGAACCCGCCGATATGCCTGTTGTCCGGAGCATCGTGAAGAACGCGGCACAGAACGACTATCGGTTCCAGTCGATTATCATGGGCATCGTCCAGAGCGCGCCATTCCAGATGCGAACCAAGCTGGCGCCAAGTGACACCGGAAACAAAGTCGCGCAAGTTAACTGAAGGGTGGAGGAGCGAATGATCATTACGAAGAAGCACCTGTCTCGCCGCACGTTCTTGCGCGGCACCATGGGCGCAGCAGTGGCGCTGCCGTTCCTGGATGCGATGGTTCCGGCCCTGACAGCCCAGAGCCAGACGGCCGCGAACGCGCCGTTCCGATTCGGCGCCATCTACCTTCCAAACGGCGTGTGGCCGGAATTCTGGCATCCGGAGAAGGGCGGCAAGGACTTCGAGTTCAAACAGGTCATGAAGCCGCTCGAGCCGTTCCGCGACCAACTGGTCACGGTCAGCCAGATGAGGGCGCCGTTCGTGTCGGTGCACCTCGGCGCGAGCGCCTGCTTCCTGAACGGCGTCGGGCCGGGCGGGAACGACAAGAACCAGGGTACGGGCGACGCCTACGGCAAGATCCACTCGAAGGAAACAGTGGATCAGATGATTGCCGACAAATGGGCAGGCGATACGCCGCTGCGCTCGATTGAAGTGGGCACCGAAGACATGGGCACCGCCGCCGGGGCCTGCGATGGATTCGCCTGCGCGTTCTTCAATACCCTGTCGTGGCGTGACGACAACAGCCCGCTGCCAGTGGGCATCAACCCGCGCGTGACCTTCGAGCGGATGTTCGGGGAGACCGGCACGTCGCAGCAGCGCCTGGCCGGCATCAAGACCAAGCAGAGCATGCTGGACTCGGTGATGCAGGAGACCGCGAAGCTCCAGAAGAGCGTCGGGCCGACTGACAAGGCCATCCTCGACGAGTACCTGACCAACGTCCGCCGCGTCGAGCAGCAGCTCAACCGGATGGAAGCACGCGTGGCGAGCCTCCCCGAAGGGGCGGCGGATGCCCCGGTCGGGATTCCTGAAGTGTTCGACGATCACATGACCGTGACGTACGACCTTCTGCACCTCGCGTATCAGGCCGACATGAGCCGCGTGTTCACGTTCCTGCTCGGTCACGAGGCCAGCACCCGTAGCTACGCGCACATCGGCGTGCCAGAGGCGCACCACAGCATCTCGCATCACGGTGGCGACCCAGAGAAGCTGTCCAAGTACGCAAAGATCGGCACCTACCACATCGTGAAGATGGCCGAGTTCCTGGACAAGCTGAAGAACACGAAGGACGGCGACGGCAACCTGCTCGATCACACACTCGTGTATTGGGGCAGCGGCATGAGCAACGGGAACGCGCACGACCGGCAGAACGTGCCGGGTGTCCTCGTCGGCGGTGCCAACGGCCACATGAAGGGTAACAATCACATCGTTGCCCCGAAGGACACGCCGACACCCAATCTCCTCCTCGGGATAGCGCACGCCGCGGGCGTCGAAGTCGAGAAGATGGGCGCGAGTACCGGGAAGATCGATCTGTCGTAAGGCGCGGTTTCAGCGGGAAAGACAAAGGCGAGGGGCAGCAATGCCCCTCGCCTTTTTTATTGGCTCACGACGCGGCTCAGGCCTGGCTCGAGCTTGAGCCTTAGGGCGTGAGCCGCACGCTTTCAGGTTAGTTGCAGGTGTCGGCCACGGACGTGACCGTACTGACGTTGAGTCCGTTGATGCCGCCCGTGCCGATGAGCAGCCCTGTCACGGCCACGCGGTGGCCGACCAATCGCGTCAGGTTGCTCAGCACGAACTTCAAGGCATAGTCCCGGTCGCCAAGGGCCAGGTCTCGATCAGGGCTGGTGCTCGGTAGCGACGCGCGCCTCGGGCGCGTCGCCTTGACGAGCCGCCAACTCCCGTCACCCTCGCGGGGCGCCAAGCACCCAACGACATGCGCGCTCACCGAGTCCGGTAGCTCGCCCGGACCATCCTTCTTGACGATCTGCACGCCGACGCCCGACTCGGCCGTCAATTCTTTAGCCCCGTCCGGGAAGCCATTCATTTTCAAGATGTGGGTAACGACGTCAAGGTAGGTACTCGTCGGCAGCGTTCCTTTTAGCGACCCATCGTCCGAGAAGGGCATGTTCGTTTTGATATAGGTGAACAGCTCGACGACCGCCGAGTCGCCCCACGCCGCCCAGAACTTGTCGCCGACGAGCGGCTTGCCTTCCCCGCCTTCGAGGTTCTGACCGTGACACTCGGAGCAGTGCTCCAAGAAGAGCCTCCGGCCGCGGTCCGCCTGGTCGGCAGTAAAGACGCCGTCCCAGACGCTCCGTTGCGCGCCTGCTGGGGCCTGGCCGGCGCGAAGCGCGGAAACCGAAACGCCGAGGTACGAGGCCACCAGACCCAGGGAAAGCGCGGTCAGAAGGATGCCACGCACAGATAAGCCGTTGGGGAACATCACTCGTCGCATACCGCCAATGATAAAAGGCCGCTCGGTGGATGTCGAGTCCTTGCTACCATGGCGGCATGGCCCTCGACGAACGCGCCTTCTTTGCGGAGAGACCGGAAACTCGACCCGGACGGTATCAGTGCCCGAAGTGCCGGCGAACCAGCGAATACAGCATACGGTGGATGCGGCACTCGAAAAAAGACCGGCTGCCGGCCGGGGCCAACGAGGAGGACCGGGCCAAGTTCGCGAAGCTGCGCGACTACCTGCTCCGCCTCGACGACGAGGTCGTCTGCAAGACCTGCGGCAAGAAATTCGAGATCCCGTCGCAGCACTCCCTGATGTTCGTGGACCAGCTCGCGGGTCTCCCCAACGAGGAAGAACTCGAGCGAGAGATCAATATCGCGTCGGGAGAGTCGGAACCTGCACCAGAGAAGAAGCCGGCGCTGCCGGCCCGGTTCACGCGGAAGCCGAGCGGCTGGAAGTAGCGGGCGCTCACCCCTTCACGACGAACTCCTTCTTCAGAAGGTATTCGCGGACGCGGTCCTGCAGATCGCCCTGGAGCTCGATCGTATCGTCCGACACGGCGCCGCCGGTGCCGCACGCGCGCTTGAGCTCCTGACAGAGCTCGCTGAGAAAGGCATGATTGCGCGGGAGCCCGGCAATCACCGTCACCGTCTTCCCGCTGCGCCCTTTCTTCTCCATGCGCAGCTTCGCGACAATCATTCCAGGCTTGCCAGGCCGGGTAGGAATCGACTC
>JBGPHH010000220.1:0-6959 GCA_041484265.1 Vicinamibacteria bacterium | reverse complement strand
AGTCTATGCCTGTGCCGACTCACAGCCGTCGTTTGTGCGTGACTTTGCGGCGGCGTGGGGCAAGGTGATGAATCTCGATCGCTTCGACCTTGCATGATCCCGGCGGTTCGCTTTTTCTGACCTGAAAATGAAAAAGGCCGGCGTGTGCCGGCCCTTTTCGATCTTGGTGCGGAAGGGGGGATTCGAACCCCCACGCTCTTGCGAGCGCCAGCCCCTCAAGCTGGTGCGTCTGCCAGTTCCGCCACCTCCGCGTACGAGGGATGAATTGGACTTCTGCTGACTGTCGACAGCTATGTGAGCTCGTCGCTCAAGTCAGAGTATATGGTGGAAGCCGGACGCGGACAACAGAAGGCGAAGGTTCCAGTCAGCGGCTGCAGCGATAGAGCATCATCGGTCCTCGATCCTCGTTGCTGCATCGGGCCTTCAGCCTGGCGGCTATCTCCAGCTCCTCCGGTGTGTTGAAGATCAGGTACTGGTGGCCGACGAGCACCGTGGGGGCCGAGGCCATGAACTGGTCGAGCTCGGCCACGGAGTGGATCTCGCGCTCCGGCCGGCCGAGATAGTACGTGAACATATAGGAGTCGCCGCCGAGGGTGGCGTTCGGCAGCGGCGTCGCCAGGAACTCTTTCAGCAGCTCGCGGTAGCCGGCCGGACGTGGAGGACGGATATCCGCCCGCAGCCATGCGCCGGCCAGCACGGCCACCGTGAGCGCCGCGGCAGTCGCGCCGGCGGCCCGCGCCCACCCCACCGGTCGCGCCATGGCCCAGTTCTCCGCCGCTCGCGTTCCGTTCGCGACCAGCAATGCAAAGCCTGGAAGCCCATAGGAGAAAAATCTGATCTGAAGAGCGTAGGGACGAAGGAGGAGCCACGCCGCCAGGAACGGAAGCGTCGGCAGAGCCACAAGGTAGCCGGCCATCAGCGGCTTCCGCAGGCTGAGCGCGCCAAGCGCGGCGAGCACCCACAGTGCCGCCACGAGGACGGGCGCGTCGACACCGGTGTACGCATTGAAGAGGTCCCGTGCCAGCGTCGCCTGGAACGGCTGGCCGAACGGTGCCTGTCTTCGCACGACCTCGGCCGCCAGAGACGGGATTTGCGGCAGATACAGGATCACGACGAGGAGCGGCAATACCTCGAACGACCGCCACAGGCCTCGAACGTTCGGCGATCCGCGTCGTCTGAGGACCACCGTGAGAAACGCCGCGTACTGCAGGAGCACGATCCACAAGCCGTACAGGTGAAAATACGCGGCGAGCGTCGTCGAAACGGTGTGCGCCCGCGCGGCGCGCTTCGAGCCGTCTCTGAGCGCCAGGAAGAACGCGTGAGTCGACCAGACGGTCATGAACGCGAGGCCCGTGTATCCACGCGCGGCACGCGTCCATTCGGCAAAGTACGGCATCACCGCCAGCAGCCCTGCGCTGAGGAGCGCGGTCCATGCGGTGGTCCAGGTCCGCGCGAACCGCCACAGCGCGTAGATGGTGCCCAGCCCGAGCAGGAAGGCCGGCAGGCGGATGGCCCACTCCGCCGATCCGAACAGGCGGACCGAGAGATTGGCCAGAATCGAAAAGGCCACGTGATTGTTGAACGCCCGCACGCCGGCGACCGCAGTCCACAGCGGAACACCGACGACGAACCGCACGGCCGTGTCGAGCTCGTCGTAGTCGAGTCCGCCCGTCAACCTGGGCAGATTGATCGCCGCAGCGGCGCCGAGAATCAGCGCCAGGCACGCGAGCTCGATTCGTCTAACAGGAGCCTCGACCGCCGGAGGCGCCGCCTCGACCTCCACCGCGTCGCGTACCCATCGCCGGAAGACGATGACGTGAATGATCGTGAAGACCAGCCAGACGGCTGCGGCCGCGAGCAGAAACAGGACGAGTCGGACAGCCTGATCCATGGCTGCAACGAAACGATCTATTTGAGGGAGACGAGTGTCATCTCGAACCGGCCCACGGTCAGCCCTCCCTGGACGCGCAACGGCAGGCGCCGCGCGTCCTCCGAGATCCAGATGGCCAGATTCTTCCCTACGGGCTGATTCTGCGCATCGTGGATCGTCGCCTGCAGCTTCCACGCGCCGACCGAGCCAAGAGGCGTGCTGACGCGTTCGCGGCCGGCGACGTCCAGCCGCACCGCATAGCTTCGGCCGCTGTCGATGATCGGCACGATCAGGTGGTCGCCCGCGGCGAGCCGTGCGGCGCGCAGCGCATACAGGCCCGACAAGGCATCCTGCGCGCCGGCCTGTACGCCGAGTTCCGAGGTGCTCGGCGTCCCCGCCTGGTATTCGACGAGCGCCTTCTGCGCCTCGCGGTCGAACCGCGTGACCCGAAAGCGCTTCCGTCCGCCTTCGTCGCTATAGAGCGATCCGCGCTGCGACAGGAGCGTATAGACGTCGAGCAGCGTGTCCATCTTGTAGTAAAAGGTCCGGAGCCTCGCGATCGTGCCCACCGCGTGGCCTTCCGCGCCGATGTAAAACGCCGTGGAATTGTAAGACGGCTTTTTTTCCCGAACCGAGATGTCAACGGTTCCGATGGTGATGAAGGGAGACCACGAGACGTTGTACGTCAGCCGCTCGCCCACCCGGAACGGTACGGCGGCTTCGACGCGGGCCGCCGCTTTCGACGGAGGCGGCGCCGCTGCCTTCTGCGCGATCAGGGATCCGGATGAGAGGCCTGCGCCAATCGTCGCTGCGATGAGCGCCGGAACCGTCAGCGTGGCGTGCGACATTCAGGCTGACTTTTCCCGCAGCACCGGCATCCTGCTCGCGACCGAGCGCAGCGTCGACCGCAGGATTCGCCTGAAGAACCACGGCTGCCGCATGCTCATCGCGACGTACCTGACGAACGAGCGTGGATGGGTCAGCATCTCCCGCACGGTAATCCACGTCTTCCGCTCGTTGGCCATGTCGAACATCGCCTGAACGTACGCCGGATCGAACTCCCCGGTCTTGATCGTGTTCGCGCGGGGCGGATCGTGGACGGTCACGCCGGAAAACAGGTCGTGCGCGACCACGATGTCGTGAAGCTCCGTGCCGGGTAGCGGATTCGCCATCGAGAACGTCGGGTAGACGCCGAACCGCCTGTACTTGTCGATCGCATAGTCGACAGTGGCCCGGATTTCCGCGGCGGTCTCGCCCGGCAGCCCGAGCACGTAGAAGGCCGCGAGCGGCAGGCCGACCTTCCGGCTGGCGCGCATCACCGGCTCGACGCAGCTCAAGTCGAGCTTCTTCTTGATCACCTCGTCGATCACGCGCTGCACGGACGACTCGATCGCGATGACCAGGAACTGGCATCCCGAATCCTTCGTTCTCCTGATCCGCTCGTCGGTCCAGGTGTCCGCGCGAACGCCGTTCGGCGTGTCCCACGTGATCCGCGGCGCGAGCTGCAGCAGGACGTCGAGGATTTCCTCGTACCGGTCGATGTCATGCGTGAAGTTGTCGTCCTCGAAGTGGATGTAGTCGATCCGGTAGTTCTTCCGCAGATGCTCGATATGGGCCTTCACGTAGTCCGGAGAGTGATACCTGAACTTGTATCCCATCGTGGCCTGCACCGAGCAGAAGATGCACTGGTGCGGGCATCCGCGGCTCGTCAGGATCGTCACGGCGCGCTTTCCCGGTTCCCGTACGCGGGGTGAATAGCCGTGGCACTGCAGGTAGAAGTACCGTTCCACGTCGACCAGATCGTAGGCGGGCACCGGAATGGCGTCCATGTCGTTCAGGAACGAAATGGGGGCCTTCTTGTTCGGCCGCAGGAGCGTCGCATCGTCTTCGGTGTGCAGGACGCCCTGGATCGAAACCCGCTCGTTTCGTTCGAAGGCCTGAAGCATCTTGTAGAGACGATCTTCGCCTTCGCCCATGACCACGTAGTCGATGCTCGGCTCGCGGACCATGTCGACGGGAAACGAAGAGGCGTGCGGTCCACCGAGAACGGTCACGGCCCCGGGGCAGGTGTCCTTGGAGACTTCAGCCACGCGAATGGCGGCCTTGATCTGCCACGAGAACATGTTGGAGATGCCGACGACATCAGGGCGATAGTCCGCGATCCTCTTCGCCACGGTGTCCCACGAATCGCCAAAGATGGTGCGGCCGTCTTCGTCGGTCGCGAAGCGGGCGCTTAACCGCGCGTCGTACACCTCGAACTCGCCCGGCCACGCCTGCCTCCGCAGATAGGCGGCCATGTAGAGCACGCCCAGAGGAAGGGACACCGTGGGCTGGACGTCGATCCCGTCACGGCTCTTGATGATTTGCGGCGGGACGACCAGTAAGAGCCTCAACGAGGTGAAACTATAGCGCAGAGGCCGTTCAGGCCACCAGCACGCTACGAAGAGACAGAGAAGAGTGCACGCACGCGCCAATCACCTGAATTCAGCCCATTTCTTGACAACAGACAACAGTCTGCTGTCGAAGAAGTGCAAGTTGTACTTTTGGATTCTGCGAGTTAGCGGAATAGATCGAGCACCACCACGGGGATCGCCCTGCCGGCCTTCGCCTCGTACTCTCCGAAAGTCGGGTACTTCGCCTTCTGAGCGTTCCAGATCCGCTCGCGTTCGGCGCCGGTCGCGACACGCGCTTTCACAGCGTAGCGGGTCGATCCGATCTCGATGCTGGCGTCCGGGTGCGCGACCAGATTGCGGAACCAGTCGGGGTCCGTCGGCGCGCCCCCTTTCGACGCGAACACCGCCACCGCGTCGCCGACCTGCTGATAGGCGAGCGGGTTGACCCGCTCGAGACCGCTTTTCGCCCCGGTAGAATGGAGGAGCAGAAGCGACATGCCTTTGAAGATTCCGCCGACTGTTCCGCCGTTCGCTCTGAACTCCTCGATGGTCCGGCGGTTGAAGTCGTTAGGGTCGGTCATGACGTACGCCTAAGGTGACTTCGGCGCTGGCGCTGGTGTCGTCTTTCCCGGCGCCTCCGCCGGCGTCGTGGCGCCGGGCGCACTGGTCGGCGCTGTTGCGCCGGTCGGTGCCGCTGGCGGGAATGTTGGAGCCGATGGCGCCTGTGACGGACGGACGGGCGCTTGTCTCGGCGCCGGTGTTCCACTGACGACCGACCCTGGTCCCCGCTGCCCGATGATCGCGAGCGTCAGCGCGCCCAACATGAAGAGCACGGCGAGCACGGCTGTCGCTTTGGTCAGCACGGTCGCGCCGGCCCGCGCACCAAACGCCGACTGACTGCTGCCGCCACCAAAGGCCGCCGCGATATCGCCCTTGCCCTGCTGCAGCAGAACGACCAGCAGCAGCACGATGCAGATGAGCACGTACAGCGTCGTGACGAGGTAATACATCATGAGGGGAAGAATTATACCGTAGGCGGCCGACTCTTCGTCACGATGTCGGCGAAGCCCTTCACGTCGAGGCTTGCGCCACCGACGAGCGCGCCATCGACATCGGGCTCGGCGATGAGGGTCTGGATGTTGTCCGGCTTCACGCTTCCACCGTAAACGACACGGCACCGACCGGCGGCCTCCGCACCAAACTGCTCGCCCAGCCGTCTTCGAATGTGCGCGTGCGCCTCGCCGGCCTGCGCCGCGGTCGCGTTTCGACCGGTGCCGATCGCCCACACGGGCTCGTACGCGACGACGAGATCGGCAACCTGTCCGGCGGTGAGGCCGACGAGGCCGTCCTTGATTTGTCGATCGAGGACGGCCAGGGTCATGTCGCCCTCGCGCTCGTGGAGCGTTTCCCCGACGCAGACAATCGGCGTGAGCCCGGCCTGGATCGCGGCCTTTGTCTTGCGGTTCACCGTCTGGTCGGTCTCGGCGAATAGGCGCCGCCGCTCGGAGTGGCCGACGATGACGTATTGGGCGCCGGCTTCCTGAATCATGCCCGCCGAGACTTCGCCGGTGAACGCGCCCTCGCGCTCCCAATAGAGATCCTGCGCTGCCACGCCGACGTTGGTGTTGCGTGCGGCAACGGCGGCGCTGTGCACGGCGGTGAACGGCGGCGCGACGACAATCTCCACGTTGGCGATGTCCTTCACCAGACGGCTCAGCTCATTGACGAACACGACCGCTTCCTGCACGGTCTTGAACATCTTCCAGTTGCCGGCGATAAATGGTGTGCGCAAGGTTATTTCTCGGAGAGGGCGGCCACGCCCGGCAGCACGCGGCCGGCGAGGAATTCGAGCGAGGCACCGCCGCCAGTCGAGATGTGCGTGATGCGGTCGGCGATCCCGGCCTTCTTGACGGCGGCAATCGAATCGCCGCCGCCCACAATCGTCGTGCCCGAAACGGCGGCGACGGCCCGCGCCACGGCATTGGTGCCGGTCGCGAACGCGTCGATCTCGAAGACGCCCATCGGCCCGTTCCAGACGAGCGTATGGGCGTCGACGATCGACGCCTCGTACGCCAGAACCGTCTCCGGGCCGATGTCGACGCCCAGACGGTCGCCAATGCGCGCGTCGCCGATGCTCAGTATCTCGTGCGGCGCCCCGGCTTCGACACGGTCGGTGACGACGTGATCCATCGGCAGCTCGAGCCGGACGCCGCGTTTCGCCGCGCTGGCCTCGATCGCGCGCGCCGCCTCGAGTTTGTCGTCCTCGACGAGCGACTTGCCGACCACGACACCGCGGGACTTGAAAAACGTGTACGCCATCGCGCCGCCGATGAGCAGCCGGTCGACCTTGCCGAGCAGATTCTCAATCACTTCGATCTTGTCGGACACCTTGGCGCCGCCGAGGATCGCGACGAACGGTCGCTCCGGCGATTCGAGGGCATGCCCGAGGTACTTCAGCTCCTGTTCCATCAGCAGCCCCGCTGCGGCGCGGCGGACGCAGTGAGTGATGCCTTCGACCGACGCGTGCGCCCGGTGCGCCGCCCCGAACGCATCGTCGACATAGAGGTCGGCGAGAGAGGCAAGAGCCGCCGCGAACTGCGGGTCGTTCTTCTCTTCCTCGGGATGGAAGCGCAGGTTTTCGAGCAAGAGGACGCCGCCGCCCGCGCGCTGCATCCCATCGACCGTCTGCTTCACTT
>JBGPHH010000219.1:0-6961 GCA_041484265.1 Vicinamibacteria bacterium | reverse complement strand
TGTACCACATTCCGCTCGAGGCCGTGATGGGCGGCGCCGAGACGATGTATCCCGAGTACCGCAAGAAGCTGAAGGACGCGTACGTCGCGCCAACGGTCTGCACGCGCTACTGCTGCGGCTGGGGGGGCGCGGCCGGGAGCACCGCTCCGGGCCTGCAATGCGTGACCGGAGGCACCGGCCAGATCAACGAACGGTAACGCGCGTCACATGAGCGCTGCTCGGCAGCAGCGCCCACTCATAGTCTCTCGGTCGGAACCGCAGGCCTTTGAAGGAGACGGATTATGCGCGGATATCTGGCACTGTTGGGTGCCCTCGTCGGTAGCGTGCTTCTCTCCACCACGGCATTTGCTCAAGGCGGCAGCATCGCGGGCGTGGTTAGGGACACGTCGGGCGCGGTGCTGCCAGGCGTGACGGTCGAAGCGGCCAGCCCGGCGCTGATTGAAAAAGTCCGGTCGGCCGTCACCGATGGATCGGGGCAGTACCGCATCGTCGATCTGCGGCCCGGCACCTACTCGGTGACGGCGACGCTCACCGGGTTCAACACGTTCAAGCGGGACGGCATCGAGATCTCCGGGGCCGCCGTGGTCACGATCAACGCCGACCTGAAGGTCGGTTCGATCGAAGAGACCGTGACGGTGAGCGGCGAGACGCCGGTCGTCGACCTGCAGAGCACGACCAAAGAGCGCGTGATGTCGAAGGAAGTGCTCGACGCGCTGCCGACCGGACGGACGTATTTCACGCTCGGCGTGCTCGTCCCCGGCGTCACCTCGACCAGCCGGGACGTCGGCGGCGTGACTGGCGGCGCCATGGACAGCTTGACGGCGCATGGCGGCGCGGTGGGCGACCAGCGCGTTTTGCAGAACTGCCTCAACGTGATGACGCTCGTGACGGCCGGCGGGAACATCGGCGGCATGGTACCCAACACCAGTGGGGCGCAGGAAGTGGCGATTGACACGTCGGCGGCGTCGGCCGAACGGCAGACGGGCGGCGTGAGCATCAACTTCATCCCGAAAGACGGCGGTAACACGATTCGAGGCTCGGTGTTCGCGACGGGGGCCTCCGAGGGACAGCAGGCGAGCAATCTGACGCAGGGCTTGCAGGACCAGGGGTTGACCTCGCTCAGTAAGTACAAGTCGAACTGGGACATCAACCCGGGCGTGGGCGGGCCGATCATGCAGGACAAGCTGTGGTACTACTACACGTACCGCACCCAGGGCGCGCGCAACTACGCGGGCGGGTTGTTTTACAACCAGAACGAGTTCCTCCCGAACGTCTATACCTACGTCCCGAATCCGGGCCGGCCAGGCCTTTCGTTGCACGGCGACTGGCAGGACAGCCAGGTCCGGCTGACGTGGCAGGCGAACCCGAAGAACAAGCTCGCCGGTACGTGGGATACCCAGTATCTCTGCCGCTGCCCGAGCCTGCCGGCAGGAGTGAATCCGTCTCTCGTGTCGCCGGAGGCGGCGACCGAGACGCGCTCCGCGAACCAACAGCTGATCCATGCCGAATGGTGGTCGCCGCTGACGAGCAAGGTCCTGGTTGAGTTCGTGGCCTTGCATCGCACGGAGCGGTGGGGTGGCAACTTGCGGCCCGGCTCGGAAGGCGGCTCGCTCGCCGTGACCCCGGCGCAGTATGCGCTCTATCCGCAGATGATCGGCGTGACGCAGACCAGCGGCACGGTCGGTGTGCCAAACGGGATGGCGTTCCACGGGCCGAGCGCCGCCCAATCGAATTTCTGGACGCCGAATTACACCTATCGGTGGGCGGTGTCGTATATCACCGGCGCACACGCCTTCAAGGTCGGCGGCCAGGACTCGTTTGGCTACCACACCCACACGAACTACCTCACGTCGCTCGACACACTGAATCGGCCGGTACGGTATCGGTTCGCCTCGCAGCTCACGCCGGATCAGGTCACGGTGTTCCAGACCCCGTGGAATTACAAGGTCGACGAGAACCACGATCTCGGGCTCTTCGCGCAGGACCGCTGGACGATGAACCGGCTGACGGTGAGCGGCGGCGTCCGCTTCGACTACTTCAATTCCAGCTCGCCGGAGCAGACGCTCCAGGCCTCGGCGCTCGGCCGGCCTCAGACGACCTACGCTGCGATCGACGACACCGTGAATTGGAAGGACGTGACGCCACGGTTCGGCGCGGCGTACGATTTGCGGGGGGACGGGAAGACCGCCCTCAAGATCTCCATCAACAAGTACATCGCCGGTCAAGGCCTCGGCGGCCTCCCCACAAACGCGACCCCGGCCTCGCGGCTGACCCAAAGCAACAGCCGGACCTGGAACGACAACTTTTTCGGCGCGGGTGATCCGCGGAGCGGCAACTTCGTCGTGGACTGCGACCTGAGCAACACCGCGATCAATAACGAGTGCCGCAACGCCGGGAACTCCGACTTCGTCACCGGCAACCTGCCGATCACCAATATCGGGCCCGACGGCAATCAGCTCGCCGGCGGCACGGGGCTGCCCGACTTGGCCATCCGTCAAGGATGGAACGTCCGAGGGTACAACTGGGAATTCTCACTGGGCGTGCAGCGCGAGATCGTGCCGCGGGTGTCGCTGGATGTGTCGTACTTCCGGCGGTGGTTCGGAAACTTCACGGCAACCGACCAATTGCAGCTGGCTCCCACCGACTTCGACAGTTTCGACGTGGTGGCGCCGGTCGATTCGCGGCTCCCCGGTAGCGGGGGGTACACGATTGCGGGGTTTGTCGATCCCAAGACCGCGCCTCTCGCTGCGGCGACCCCCATCAACAAGGTCGTGCTCACCGACAGCATTGGCGCCAAGCAGATCCAACACTGGAACGGCGTGGACGTCAGCCTGAATGCGCGGCTGCAGAACGGCCTGCTCCTCCAGGGCGGGACGAGCACGGGCCGAACCTACACCAACAACTGCGAAGTCTCGTTGCTGCTGCCGGAGACGCTGGGGACCAATCCCCAGTCGTTCTGCGAAGTGACCGAACCGTGGCTCACGCAGTTCAAGGCGGTCGCAGCCTACACGCTGCCGCGGTACGAGGGGCTGCCGGCCACGATGGCGCAGGTGCTCCAGAACATCCAGGTCGCGGGCACGTTCCAGAGCATCCCCGGGAGCTTCATGGCGGCGACCTATGCGGAACAGAACGCCGAATTCAACCAGGCGCCGAACCCGGCGCTCGGCGTGGGCAGCACGCTCGGTCGGGCCATCTCCAACAACCCCAACAAGAACATCAGCCTCGTCGCCCCCGGCTCGGTGGTGGACGAGCGGCAGAACCAGCTCGACCTGCGGATCGGCAAGATTCTGCGCTTCGGCCGCACTCGGACCTCGTTGAACTTCGACCTCTTCAACGTGACCAACGCGAATACGGTGATCACCCGGAACAACGCGCTCAGCAAGACGGCGGGCAACGGCATCAACAACCAAGTGCTGCAGGCTGACAACCTCGCTCACACGCTCTGGGTGCCCACCGCGGTCCTGCAGGCGCGGTTCTTCAAGATCAGCGCGACGTTCGACTTCTAGTCACGAAGGACACGAAGACAGAACGAAGACCACGAAGGCAGAACGAAGACCACGAAGATGGGGAGCGGGGGGCTTCAGCCTCCCGCTCTTTCTTGTGACTGGACTACGGCAGTGGCGGCGCAGCGGCGGTGTAGCCGTCGGGGTAGAAGTGCACCGCGACGACGTTGGGCACCCCTCGACTGCCAAACCACATTGTGTTATTGGCCTCCACCTCGATCTTCGGCACGCTCTGGTGCGGTTGGGGCATCGGATAAAAGGTGAATCTGCCGCTCGTCGGATCGAGCTTGAGCATCGTGCTGTGGACCTCGTCGGCGGACCAGATATTGTCGGCATGGTCGGGCCAGGCCTCGTAAGGAATGGCACCACTCACCGGGATCTTGTATTCGGTGAGCTTCCCGGTCTGTGGATCCAGGCGGACCATCAGACCGACGTTGTACTCCGACCCCCACACGATGCCTTTCGAGTCCACGCCCATGCGGCGGATCTGTCCCCAGGCGTTCGGTACCGGATACTCCTTCACCAGTTGCGATTCTGCGTCCCACTTGCTGATGGTGCCTTTCTGCCACCCGGCGCCCCACAAGTTGCCGCTCTGATCGAAGGCGAGCCCGTAGATGCCGTTGTCCGGCGTGGGCGTGGGATACGTGTGAATCGTGCGCGTCTTCGCGTCGAGCCGGCCAAACAGGGCGCCCCAGATGAGGGCGAAGCCGACGTTGTCGTCCTTGTCGACGGTCAGGCCGACGTCCACGCCTTGTTGCGGAATGACGTAGCGAATCTGCTTGCCGGTGACCGGGTCCAACTCGCCCAGCATGCCGCCTTTCAGTTCGCTCCAGTAGATTTTGCCCTTGCTGTCGGCGGCCATGCCGCTCACCGCGACCCAACGGTCGCCCTTGATGGGATAGTCCTTCCAGCGCTTGGTCGGATCCAGTTGCTTGGGATCGAGCCGAATGACGGAATTCGAGACACGGGACGAAAACCAGACGCTGCCATCCGGCGCGAGCGCGGCGGCCTGCAGATGATGGAGTGCGAGTCCGGGCAGATCAGCCACCTCGCCGTCGATCATCGGCGCGCCAACGCGCTTTCCCTGAGTGGGTTCGAGCGGGAGGTCCTCGGGAATGTCGTAGCCGACGTAAATCGCCTTCGAGGCCACGTCTTCATTCACGACCAATGGATCGATCCGCAGGCGCCTGTCCGGCATCCCGGGACCGAAGTTGCTGGCCAGGTAGTTCGCGATCAACCCTTTGTCCTTGGCGCTCAAGGGGGTCCTTCCCAAGGCCAGCACGTTCGGGAAACCGGCTGGGCCGGTTTCCGTCTCCTTCTCAATCCCGCGAAGAAATGCGTCGTAGGTCTGCGCGTTGCGCCAGGTGCCGCCATCCCTGTGGCAGCCGGTGCAGAGCGCCCTCACCAGGTCCTGTCCCGGCCCAGGCGGAAAGATCTCCTCCATGCTGTTCACGTACACGATCTTCTTCGCGGTGTTTCCGCGGCGATTGGCCGGCAGCATTTCATCGGAAGACAGCGAGCCGGCCGCCCCTTTCTGCTTCAACGTCACGTTGGCGGTCTTGCTGTCTCCGGGGCCCAGCTGCGCGGACGCGGTTGAAGACTCGTAACCCGGCTCGTTGACCATCACCTCGTATCGGCCCGGCAACGCTTGGGGGACGGTGTATCGCCCCTTGTTGGTGAAGACCGTGTACCAGAGCCGCCGGTCCAGATTGTGCGCAGCCACGCGGAATCCGATCACTTCGCCTTTGTCGGACGTGACCGTACCGTTGAGGGTCCCGCGCGCAGGCACCTGCGCCGACACCAGAAGGCTCAGAAATCCGACTGCACCCGCGATCGCCATCAGTCTCTTTGGGTAGTCAAGCACGAGAGCCCTCCTTCTGTATTCGCGAGGGTATCCAGGCGGCGCAAACCGCGCCACTATAACATGGTCGCAACGCGACGCTGCTCTTGCGGACCGAGGTGACTCCTGGCACTGACGGCGACGATCTATAAGTTCGACATCGATCTGGCGGATGCCGACCGGCACGTGTACGACACGTTGGCGCTGCAGGTGGCCCGGCACCCGTCGGAATCAGAAGAGTATCTGGTCGCGCGCGTGCTCGCCTACGCGCTCGAATTTACCGAAGGCATCGCGTTTTCGCGCGGCATCTCTGATCCAGACGAACCGACGATCGCCGTTCGCGATATGACGGGCGCGATGCGCGCGTGGATTGAAGTGGGGATGCCTGAGGCGGCCCGGCTGCACAAGGCCGGCAAGGTGGCGCCGCGCGTGGTCGTCTACACGCACAAGGATCCGGCGCAGCTCATTGCCAAACTGGCCGGCGAGCGGATCCATCGAGGAGAGGCGCTCGAGTTGTACGCGATCGATCGGCATCTCATCAGCGCCATCGTCGCGCGCCTCGACCGGCGAATGGGCTTCGCGCTCTCAGTCGCCGACCGCGAGCTCAACCTGTCGTTCGGGACCGACACGCTGACCGGCGCCGTCGTGCGCCAGTCTCTGGCATGAACTGGCTCGACCTCCAGCTTGGACCGACTAGTGTTCTCCCGCGCAGCGGGCGCCCGACATGGGTGGCGGCGGCCGATGCCGTCCACTCGCCAACTTGCGGCTGCTGCGCTGCTAGTCCTCGTCCCGGCTCGTTCGCAGCTTCTTGACCGCGCTCCGTTGTTTCTTCGTCGCCAGGCGGTTCTCGCGTGACGCGGCCTTCGGCTTGGTGGGTCGCCGCCTCTTTGGTCGCACGGCGGCGCGCTGCAGGAGCGCGACCAGCCGGGCCCGCGCGGCCTCGCGATTCCGGAGCTGTTCCCGAAACACGCGACTGTCGATGTGCAGCACGCCCTCGGTCGTCAGGCGGCGGCCGGCGAGCGCGATCAGCCGGGCTTTGATGTCGGGCGGAAGCGACGAAGCACGCACGTCGAACCGCAGTTCGACGGCGGTGGCGACCTTGTTGACGTTCTGACCGCCAGGGCCAGACGCGCGGACGAAGCGCTCGGTCACCTCGCTGTCGTCGAGCACGATCTCGTCGGTAATCTTGATCATGAATCCTTCCTCGTCTGCGGCCGTCCCGATCGATCGCTCGATTCCTCGATCACGCCCCGGTGCAAGCCGGCGGTCATGAGGCGAGACCGACAGTCGTCCGCCTGCCCGGCGATCACATAGAACGTGGCGCCGTAGCGCAGCGTGCCGAAAAGACTTCTGCTGTACGGCTCGACTTCGACGACGAAGGGCACATCAGTCAGGACGTGTTCCACCTGCTGCGCCTCCTTGAGCTTCGTCGCGAAAAAGACAGGAGCCAGTTCCTGGCTTGAGAGCGCTTCCGGTTCAACCCGAGCCATCTGCCGGAAATCTTACCGGAACCCTGTGAACCCTGTGAACCCTGTGAACCCTGCGAACCCCGTGAACCCCGTGAACCCCGTGAACTACTGCGTGATGTCGGCCAGGACCCCGTCATCCTTACCAACAG
>JBGPHH010000218.1:0-6985 GCA_041484265.1 Vicinamibacteria bacterium | reverse complement strand
CGATGTCTTCCGCGATGATGAGCAGCGGACGGCCCAGCCGTGCCACCTGCTCGAGCACCGGGAGGAGGTCCTTCATCGAGCTGATCTTCTTCTCGTGAATCAGGATGACCGGGTTCTCGAGCACGCACTCCATACGCTCGGGATCGGTCACGAAGTAGGGCGAGAGATATCCACGATCGAATTGCATGCCTTCGACCACTTCAAGCGACGTCTCGAGCGTCTTGGCCTCTTCGACGGTGATTACGCCGTCTTTGCCGACCTTGTCCATCGCGCCGGCGATAATCTTGCCGATGGTCTCGTCGTTGTTGGCCGAGATGGTGCCAACCTGGGCGACCATGTTCCCGCTGACGTCCTTCTTCATCTTCTTGAGTTCGTTGGTAATCGCCTCGACCGCTTTTTCGATGCCGCGCTTGATGTCCATCGGATTCGCGCCGGCCACGACGTTCTTCGCGCCCTCCCGATAGATCGCCTGCGCCAGCACGGTCGCGGTGGTGGTCCCGTCGCCCGCCGTGTCCGACGTCTTGCTCGCGACCTCACGCACCATCTGCGCGCCCATGTTCTCCATCGGATCCTTGAGGTCGATTTCCTTGGCGACCGTCACGCCGTCCTTGGTGATGGTGGGCGATCCGAACTTCTTGTCGAGAACGACGTTGCGTCCCTTCGGGCCCAGCGTGACTTTGACCGCATCGGCCAGTTGGTTGACGCCGCGCAGCACGGCCTGCCGCGACTGCTCGCCGTACACTATCTGCTTTGCCATTGCTCTCGTCTCCTGTAGGGCAGACCATTGATGAGGTCCGCCAACCTGCTGCCGCACCCGATCAGGCGCGGCCTACTTCTTTTTCTTCTCGCTCGCGCCTTCGATGACGGCCAGAACCTCGTCCTCACGCAGGATGAGATATTCCTCGCCGTCGAGCTTGATTTCCTGGCCGGAGTACTTGCCGAACAGGATGAGGTCGCCCGCCTTGACGTCGAGCGGGATCCGCTTGCCGTCGTCCTTGACCTTGCCGTTGCCCGCGGCGATGACCTTGCCCTGCTGCGGCTTCTCCTTGGCGCTGTCGGGAATGATGATCCCCCCGATCCGTTGTTCGCCTTCGTCGAGGCGTTGAACGATGATGCGGTCGTGCAGTGGTCTGACGTTCATGCTCTATGCTCCGTCTGGCGTAAGTGTGGAGATGCTGCTGGATGACCTGAAGATCGCTCGGTCGGGCGGTTAGCAGTCGCCCTAGCCGAGTGCTAATTATATGTCACTGATTAGCAGTGTCAACGGGCGAGTGCTACATGGGACCGAAACAGGGGTCGGGAGCCTTTTCGGCCGTCAGGTGCGCCGCCGGATCTTGTGCTCGGCCATCTTGCGGCTGAGCGTGTTCCGGTGGATGCCCAAGGTGTCGGCTGTCTTGGTCAGGCTGCCGTCGCACGACCCCAGAACGCGCGCGATGAAGCGCTTCTCAAATTCGCGAACGGCGTCCTCGAAATGGACGCCTCGCTCCACCATCTCTTCGATGAGCTTCTCCAACCTGTCGGAGATCATGCCAGGTCCCGCCCTGTCAGGCGGGTGAACGCCTCAAGCTCTTTGTCCCGAGTCCTGGCCACCACCGCGAACTCGTAGAGATCTCTTACCTTGCCTTGTCGAGTAGGCGTGCGGCCGGCGAGCGTGGTGTGAAGAACTGGTGAGGCGAGGGGCAACTGACGTCCTCGTGCCGCGAAAGGCTCGCATCTTACAGGCACCACCATCCGGCTGACAACAACAACATATGGGGTGACCCGTCGTCGCGTCCGCCTTCTGGCGGACCCGTGGCGGTATAGTAGAAGACGCTCAACTCACGATGCGATCGCATCTCCGGACCGTTGTTGTAATTCTGGTGGCTACGGCCCTGCTCGCTTTGTTTCTGTACAACGTGAACTTGGGGGGCGTACTCCGCGAGATTGTGCAAGCCCGTCCCCAATGGCTCGCCCTTTCCCTGGTGACGATGCTTGTCAACCTCGCGATTCGAGCGTTTCGCTGGCAGTACTTGCTGGAGCCACTCGGTCGCACTCGGTTCAAGAACGCCTTTCGGGCGACTGCGGTGGGGTTTGCGGGCAACACCCTGCTGCCAGCGCGTGCGGGCGAGGTCATTCGCCCGTATTTCCTCGCCCGGCACGAAGGGATGAGCGCGACCGGTGCGTTTGCGACCATCATTCTGGAGCGCTTGCTCGATACGGTCACGGTGCTCGTGCTGCTCGCATCATTCGTGTTTGTCTTCGGGCGCGAGATGGGCGAGGCGAATCCGGTTGTATTTGCCGGCGTGAAGTGGGTGGGCGCGGCCGCGGCGGTCGGCGCGGCTGCCGCTCTCATGGTCCTTTTTGTACTGGCAGGCGATCCGGCTCGACTGGGCCGGACGCTGAGGCGGCTCGAACAGGTAGTGCCGTCGGCACTGGCGGGCCTTGTCGCCACGGTCGCGGAGAAATTTGCTATTGGGCTGGGCGCCATTCGGCGGCCCGGTCGATTGCTGGTCGCGCTCGCATGGTCCTTTCCGTTGTGGTTGTCGATCGCGCTCGGCATTTGGTTCGTGACTCTGGCTTTTCGCTTGCCCGTGCCGTTCACCGGATCGTTTCTGCTGATGTCGGTGTTGGTTCTCGGCGTGGCGGTGCCGACGCCCGGAGCCATCGGCGGGTTTCACGAAGCATTTCGCCTCGCGGCGACGGTGTTCTATGGCGCGCCGGACGCGCGGGCCGTCGGGGCGGCGATCGTGCTCCACGCGCTGTCGTTTGGACCCTCTACCTTGCTCGGCCTGTTCTTTGCGGCCCAGGTCGGCTTGAACCTGGCCGGCATGCGCCGGCTTGCCGATCGGTCCGACGCGGCGCCTGCAGGGACGGGCGCTGCCGACGGTGCGGGGCGGCCGCACAGGGTGAAGGTCGGTTGACGTGAAGTGCCCGTATTGCAGCCACCTGGGCGACAAGGTCGTCGATTCTCGCGAGAGCAAGGAGGGCGAGGTCATTCGGCGGCGCCGGGAGTGTCTCGGGTGCGGCAAGCGCTTCACCAGTTACGAGCGCATCGACGAGATTCCCTACATGGTGGTCAAGAAGGACGGCACGCGCGAGCGCTTCGAGCGCCAGAAGCTTGTGGCGGGCCTCTTGAAGGCGTGCGAGAAACGTCCGGTGAGCGTCGCGGCGCTCGAGACCGTCGCCGATCGCGTGGAAGCGACGTTGCAGGAGCGCCCCGAGAAGGAAATCGCGACGGCCGACATCGGCGCGTTTGTCATGCAGGAGCTCAAGACGCTCGACAAGGTGGCGTACGTGCGGTTCGCGTCGGTGTACCGGCATTTTCGCGACATCGGCGAGTTTATGACCGAGCTCAAGGATCTGCTGAACGCAAAAGAATGAAGACGCGGATTGCCCTCCTGTTGCTGGCGGCCGGCGTCGCGGTGGCGGCGCAGGCGCCCCAGGTGTTAGTGACGCCGATCGTGCGCGACGGGCAGGTCGTAGTGTCGTTCGATCTCGGCGTCGGCCTCTCGCCCGATCTTCGCGATGCGATTCAGAGCGGCCTCGCCACGACATTTTCGTACGACGTCGACCTGCGGCGCGCGACGACCACGTGGTTCGATCGCACGATCGCGTCGGTGACCGTGACGGCGAGCGTGCGATTCGACAATCTGACGCGACAGTACCAGTTGTCGCGGACCGTCGACGGAAGAGCGGGCGCCACGCGCGCGACGGAAGACGAAGACGCCGTGCGCCGCTGGTTAACAGAGTTCGAACGGGTTCCCCTTGCAGCGACGTCCGTACTGGAAGCCAACGGGGAGTACTACGTTCGGGTGCGGGCCCGCACCCGCCCTCGAAACGCGTGGTTCCTCTGGCCCTGGGATCGGGGCGCGATCCTCGGCCGCGCAGCGTTCACGTTCGTTCAGTGACTGCCGACGCTGACTCCCGACTGCTGACTCGTGACTGCCGACGGTGATTGAATGGCCAGCTTCACGTCGATTGCGCCGCCCCGATCGCACGAGTCTCTCCCTCCGGCGCCGGCGCGTCGGAAGTTCCGCGACAGCCCTCGCCTGATCTTGATTGGCATCGGCGCGCTGACGGCGCTGCTGGTGGCGATGCTGGCCGTGTCGGCCCGGACCACGCGCTTCACGCCTGACCTGCTCACCGAGTTCGTCCTGTACGCGCTGTCCGCGACGGATCTCACGATGCTGGCGGCGCTCCTGTTCCTGCTGGCGCGCAACATCATCAAACTGGTCGTGGAGCGGCGCCGGGCTCTGCCGTTTGCACGCTTCCGCGGCCGACTCGTGGCGTTGCTGCTCGGCATGACGCTCGTGCCCGCGATCCTCGTTCTGATCGTCGGCAGCGAGTTGATTCGCACGAACATCGACCGGTGGTTCAACGCGCCGCTGGATGAGGTGCTCTCGTCGGCGAACCAGATCGCGGGCGACTACTACCACGAGCGCCAACTGCTGGTCGGCGATCACGCCGGCCGTATCGCGAGCACGCTGTCGTCGGTCGAGCTGGCTGGAGCGGACACCGGCGCGCTTCGGGAACGGCTCGCGCCGGAACTCCTGTTGCACGGCGTGCAGAGGTTGGCCGTGTATCGCGTCGGCCCCGACACCGGTTCGGCGTCAATGCTCGAGCCTGTCGTGGATGTCTCCGCGTCCGAGCTGCCAGCGGGTGACAGAACGGCCGCCGAGCGCCTGGCCGCGGAGGCGATCGGCGGGCTGTCCGACGCGCGAGCCATCGAGACGCTCGGACCATCGGGCGACCTGCTGCACGCGGCGGCCGTCATTCGATCTCCCGATGGCCGTCCGATTGGCGCAGTCGTGGCGACCGACTACGTCGCCGGCGAATTTGCGGTGCGGTCGCGACGCATGACGCAGGCGTTCGAGGGGTACAACCAGCTCCGGGTGCTGCAACGGCCTCTCACCGGGACGTACCTGTCGTTCTTCCTGATGGTGACGCTGCTGATTCTCATTGGCGCCACGTGGACCGGCTCGTACCTGGCCAAGCGGATCACGCGGCCCGTCGTGGTGCTGTCTGCCGCCGCGCGCGAGATTGGCGCGGGCCGGCTCGACCAGCGCATCGAGCCGCAGAGCGACGACGAATTCGGTGCCCTCGTGGAGGCGTTCAATGCGATGGCCGGTGAGCTGGCCGCGAGCCGCCGGAAACTTGAACGATCGACCCTCGAGATCGAGCGGAAGCACCTCGAGGTGGAGAAGCGACGACGATACGTCGAAACCATCCTGGAGCGCATCGCGACTGGTGTCGTGTCGGTCGACACCTCTGGTGCGATCACGACCATCAACACCGCCGCCAGCCGCCTGCTGAGCCTGCCGCGCAGCATCGTCGGTCACTCTGCGCGGGCCGTCTTCGATCGCGCCGATCTCAGAGCGCTGGGAGCGCTGATTGCCGGCGCCGACCGTCCGGCGCTCGAGCCGTCGCTGCAGGAAATCGCGATTCCCCGAGAGGGCCAGGAACTGCGGCTCGCCGTGGTCGCCACCGCACTCATCGGCGACAGCGGCGCGACCGAAGGCGTGGTGCTCGTCTTTGATGACGTCACACCCCTCATTCGGGCGCAGAAGGTTGCGGCGTGGCGCGAAGTGGCGCGCCGGTTGGCGCACGAAATCAAGAATCCCCTGACGCCGATTCAACTGTCGGCGGGGCGGCTCCGGCGCCACTTCCAGGCCGCGCCGGCGGCCGACAAGACCCTAGTGGATGAGTGCACCGAGACGATCGTCGGCGAGGTCGAGTCGCTCAAAGGCCTCGTCGATGAGTTCTCGCAGTTCGCGCGCATGCCGTCGCCCAAGACGGTGCCGACCGACCTCGGGCAGCTCATCAGCGAGACGGTGGCGCTTTACAACGGCATCTTCGCCGACGTGCGCATCGAGCAGCGCTTTGCGCCCGGCTTGCCGCTTGTACGTCTGGACGCCGAACAAATCCGCCGCGTCATCATCAACCTGGTCGACAACGCCATTGAGGCGATCAACCGTCGCGGGACAATCGTCCTCGAAGCTCAACTGGATGCCGCCAACAGTATCGTGCGCGTGATCGTGGCCGACGACGGTCCCGGCATCCCGCCGGCTGAACGAGAAAAGCTGTTCCTGCCGTACTACTCGACCAAAGGGCGCGGCAGCGGCCTGGGGCTCGCGATCGTACGCCGCATCATTGCCGAGCATGGCGGCAGCATCGAGGTCGGCGACAACCTGCCGCACGGCACACGGTTTACAATCGAACTCCCGTGCTGACTCGATGAAGCCAACCATCCTGATCGTGGACGACGAGCCGGGCGTGCGCACGTCGCTGACGGGCGTGTTGCGTGACGAGGGGTACATCGTTGAAGCGGTCGCCACCGGCGAAGCGTGCCTCGAGCGGATGACGCGCGGGTCGATTGATCTCATCCTGCTCGACGTGTGGCTGCCCGGCATGGACGGCCTCGCCACGCTGACCCGCCTGCGGGAGCGGCAGGTCGACGCCCAAGTAGTGCTCATCTCCGGCCACGGCAACATCGAGTCGGCAGTGCGTGCGATCAAACTGGGCGCGTTCGACTTCATCGAGAAGCCGCTGTCGCTCGAGAAGACGGTCTTGGTGGTGCGCAACGCGTTGCGGCAGCGGAACCTCGAAGCAGAAAACCTCGCGTTGCGGGCGCGCGTCGATCGCCACCAGACGATGGTGGGCGAGAGCTACGTGATGCGGCAGCTTCTGGAACAGGTCGCCATGGCCGCCCCCACCAACGGCCGCGTCCTCATCTACGGGGAAAACGGGACCGGCAAGGAGCTCATCGCGCGGACGCTGCACGCGCTCAGTCGGCGCCGCGCCGGGCCCTTCGTTGAGGTCAACTGCGCGGCCATCCCGGAGGACCTGATCGAGAGCGAGCTGTTCGGCCACGTGCGCGGCGCCTTCACGGGAGCTCTCACCGACCGCCGCGGCAAGTTCGAGGCGGCCGACGGCGGCACGATCTTTCTCGACGAGATCGGCGACATGAGCCTCAAGACGCAAGCCAAGGTGCTGCGCGTCCTGCAGG
>JBGPHH010000217.1:0-6986 GCA_041484265.1 Vicinamibacteria bacterium | reverse complement strand
TACGCGCTGGCGTACGCGGGCCTCGCCGACTCGAATCTCTTTCTCGGGTCGTTCTTCGTCGAAGCGATCTCGGAAGCGAAGAGCGCAGCGGTCAAGGCCATCGAGCTTGATCCGACACTCGCCGAGG
The DNA here is from genome assembly GCA_041484265.1 of Vicinamibacteria bacterium. Taxonomy (GTDB): domain Bacteria; phylum Acidobacteriota; class Vicinamibacteria; order Vicinamibacterales; family CAVVIG01; genus 2-12-FULL-65-11. The sequence goes on along the minus strand of JBGPHH010000217.1, from coordinate 6,859 downwards.
CGCACGTGGCCCTGGGACACATCAAGCTCTGGCTCGATTGGGACTGGCCGGCCGCCGAGCTGGAGTTCAAGCAAGGGATCGGGCTCAACGCGACCTCGGCCCTGGCCCACGATCAGTACGCGATGTATTTGGCCGCGATGGGACGAACCGGCGACGCGGTCGCCGAGGTGAAGCGCGCGCAGGATCTCGACCCGCTCTCTCCGATTGTCAACACCGACTTGGGGTGGTGTCTGCTCTATGCCGGGCGCACGCGCGAAGCCACCGACCAGTTCAAAAAGACATTGGGGCTCGACTCCAACTGGTTGTCGGCACGCTGGGGCCTCGGCGTTTCCTACACGCAGCAGCGCCTGTATCCTGACGCGATCGCCGAGCTCAAGACGGCGCTGAGCCTCTCGGAGGGAAGCCCGATTCTCGTCGGACAGCTGGGATTCGTGTACGGGCTGAGCGGCGCGAAGGCCGACGCGACCAAGGCGCTTGCACAGCTCAAGACGCTCGCGGACAGGCAGTATGTGCCCTCATCGGCCATCGCGCTCGTGCAGGCCGGTCTGGGCGATAAGAGTCAGGCGCTCGATCTGCTGGACCGCGCGTACGAGGAGCACGACTTCTCGCTTATTTTCCTGCAAGCGGCGCCGTGGTTCGAGAGCCTGCGCGGCGAAGCCCGCTTCGAGCAGCTCGCGCGAAAAATGCAACTCCCCGTTTCGCGGAACTAAGAACCCCAGGCGAAACCAGATCGTGTAAGTCTGAAGTTTCAAGTCTCAAGGCTGCCTCAATCAAGCCTGGTGGTGAAGCGAGGCAGACTTGAGACTTGAAACTTCAAACATGAACGTTACCGCAGCAAGTATCCGTTCTCTCCAGGCAGCTTCCCGTCGATCTTGACCACCTTCATGTTCTTGCTCACCTGAGAGGCGTCGATAAACGTGATCGCGCCGGGCGTCTGGGCGGTCAGCTCGGCTGCCGACTGGGCGGAGTAGACGATCTTCGGCGCGACGGCGCTATCGGCACGAAAGACCCTGGCGATCCAGTGCTGCCGGAACTGCGCTTCGGTCATCTGACACACGACCTTCAGGATGACGTCGCGCTCGTGCGCGATAGGCGCGCGGATGAGCAGGGTGACGCGTACGCTCCCTGGCCAGAAGGCCTTGTCGCCGAGCACGAGCCGGCGCAGGTCGCCAAGCGTGAGGTTGTCGATCGGCACATCGGTATTGACCACCACAGCGACGTCGCCCTCGACGCCACTTCCCTGCGCGGTGAGCGGCGTCAGCGAGGCGAGCACACACAAGACCCCGAGTGCCGCCGCCGTCAGCCGTGAGCGCGTTCGATGTCGAGGACCCTGCGCCATAGAATCAGAACGTAAAGCTGACTTGGAAGAACCAGCCATTCATGCTCGCCTGGCCGCTCACGCGCTGGCGCCACCGGCCTTCGGTCTTGAGTGCGGCGTAGGTCGAGATATCGTACCGAACGCCGAGTGTCGAGCCGTCGAGGTTGGGAATGCCCGCAAACACCGTGTCGGTCGAGTCGATGTCGATGTGCTCGAAACGGTAGTACGGTTTCCACAAGCGATTGAACGCCGGCAGGCGATAGGCGGCCTGAACGTAATAGGCCAGGTTGGACGTGGTCAACGTGCCGACGATCTGTTCGTGGCGAACGCTGGCGATCTCGGCGATGAGCTCCGGGTCTTCGTGTTGCCACACGATGTGCCCGGCGACGATTCGCTCGCGGAACTCCGGCTGGCCGACCAGACTGATCTTGTCGAGATACAGCGAACCGCCCACCTGCAACCCGAAGGCGAGGTCGGGCTTCGAGAAAAGATTGAGGACCCAGGCCGGCGTCGCGTTGTTGTCTCCGGCGTCGCCTCCCCGGCTGATCACGTTGCCGCGGCCGTTGCCCACTCCTACTTGATAGTTGAGGTTCCATCCGCCCGAGGGAAACGCTCCTTCGGCCAGCGCGCCGACGAAGTGCACGGGGATGAACTTCCCACCGAATTGCACCATCTCGGGCCGGCTGATCGTCGTCTGCAGCCACTGGCCGTGGTGGAAGGCGGTGTTCCACCAGTTGATCGGCGTGTGATACCGCCCGAACGACACCTTGAGCTGGTCGCTCTGGTCGAACTTAATAATGAAGCGCTCGACCTCAGCGTTGAATCCCGTGGCCGCCGGGCTGCCTGTGCCTGCGTCGGCTCGAGGCGTCAGCGACAGCTCGCCGAAGACATTGACCTGCGGGGAGAGGGACGACACCAGGTGCAGCACGAACTGGCCCTCGCTGAACCCGCGCGCGCCCTCCGCCTTGTCCTGATCGGCAAAATCAATGTTTCCGAACCCCGCCAGATGGAGCGACGGATATTCGGCACTTGTCGCCGGTGGCCCGGCGTGCGTGTCCTGGGCGTGCGCGCTCGCGGCGTCGGCCGTCGATTGGGGAGGGCCTTGCGTCTGCTGGGCTGCAGGGAAGGCGGCGAGTCCGAGCCACAGCGCCGACACGAGGGCGAGTTGCCGGCTGATACGGGCACAGAACTGGGCTGCCATCAGAGCGGGGGGATTATACCCGCCTTCGTGCATTCGGCACTACGGCAAGTGCGGCGCCCGGCCCGCCCCGCCCGGTCAGTCGAAATGATTCACAGTGGTGATAATCGCAAAGGCCGAGAGCGCGCAGAACGCGATCATCACGACGGCAACAAAATACGCATTTCCAAACATTGCCAGACCTCCTTCCGAGAAGACGCGCAGCAAGCCGCGTGCTCAGCGGTGGAGATCGTTATTGCGGTTGAGGTTGCGAGAAATCCAGGCGGTGGGCAATGGCGCCGCCGCCGGAATCCCGGCAGGCAAGTGGTACACTCTCTTCCGCCCTAAACTTTCTGACCAGTCGAGGTGGATGCATGGTTCGTGTACGAACTCTCGTGATGGCGCTGCTGCTGCTGGCGGCCGCAGCACCCGCTCGCGCCGACATTACCGCGTTTCTCGGTTCGAATACCACGCCGTCCGGCCGTTCGGCCAAGGGCGTGGCACTTGGCATGAGCGCGTTCATCTTTGGTTTTGAAATCGAGGCCGCTACCACAGACTCAGACGCCGCGGCCAACGCGCCGTCACTCAAGACCGGGATGGCGAATGTCGCTCTGCAGTCACCGGTGCCTATCTTCGGCTTCCGCCCGTACTTCACGATCGGCGGCGGCATCTACAAAGAGGAGCTCGGGCCGTCTAGCGACACGGCCGTCGGAGTGAACACGGGCGTTGGCTTCAAGTACAAGATCATCGGCCCGCTGGGCGTCCGATTTGACTATCGCGTGTTCAAGCTGGGTAGCAGCGCCTTGCAGACACCGGCGCACCGCGTGTATGTGGGAGTCACCCTCTTCTGAATCGCACGCCGTGAGCGGGACCGATTCTACGTTTCGCGCTCTGGCGCCGGGCGTTGAGGGCGCTGCGGCCAGAAGGCCAGCACGGCCCCGGTCATCAGGACGACGGCCTTGAGCGTCAGGGAACCGAGAACGATGGCGGCCCATCGGCTCGGTCCTGGATGGACGCGCAGGCGCAGCAGCATCGGCCGGAGCCAGCCAGCGAGATCCGCGGCACTATACAGGACGCTCAGCGCGAGCACGCCCACTCCGATAGCACGGCGCATCACCGCGTAGTACTCTAGCAGCATCCGCGGCCCGTCTGGGTCGCCACGCCCAAGGGCCACCCTCGATCCCGCGACACGTTGCCCGCGCGCCTGTCGAGAAGAGCCCTTGCGGGAAAGGGACTTGTGAAAGCCGTACCGCTCCTTGCGATCCTGACCGCCGCGTGCCTCGGCGCGGCCGGCTCCGCCGACGCCCAGTCTGAGACACCGCCTCGCCCGAGTTCGTCGTCGCTCGGCGTGTTCTTGGGCGGCGTCCCTTCTGGACAGCCGACGGCTGACGTCCTGCCGCTCACCGTCGCCGATGCGATCCGCCGGGCGCTTGACCACAACCTCGGCGTCCTCATGGCGGAGCAGGAGATCGGCCGGGCTCGCGGCGTGCGGTGGAAGGCCCTCAGCGGACTCCTGCCGAATATCAACAGCCGCGTCGCCGAGTCACGCCAGCAAATCAATCTGGAGGCGTTTGGGTTCGGCTCCTTCGGAGATTCCTTCGCCGGCGTGCCCACCATCGTCGGGCCGTTCAACGTGTTCGATGCCCGCGTCTACGTGTCGCAGGCCGTTCTTGACTTCGGCGCTCTCAACGACGCGCGGGCCGAGGCGCATAACGTCGAGGCCGCGCGCGACGACTACGCTGCTGCCCGCGATCTGGTCGTTCATGTGGCCGCCGATGCGTACATCCAAGCGCTGGCGGCATCGGCGCGCGCCGACTCGGGGCGCGCCCAGCAGCAGACGGCGCAGAGCCTCTACGATCAGTCTGTCGATCTGAAAGCCGGCGGTCTTGTGGCCGGCCTGGACGTCCTGCGAGCGGAAGTGCAGCTGACCCTGGAGACGCGGCGTGCGAACGCGGCGAGCACCGACTTCGAGAAGACCAAGCTGCAGCTAGCGCACCTCATCGGGCTGCCGCTCGGCCAGCGCTTCTCCCTCGACCCGAACCTGCCCGAGTTACCCGAACCCGACATCACGCTCGATCAAGCGATCGACCGCGCGTACACCGCGCGGAGCGATTACCGTGCCGCGCTCGAGCGGGTCCGCGCGGCTGAATCCGCCCGCCGATCGAAAGTGGGCGAAGGCCTGCCGTCCGTCAAAGTGAACGCCGATTATGGAGGCATCGGCCTGACGCCCGGTGATGCGCGCGGCACATTCAGTGTGACGGGCGCCGTGACGGTCCCGCTCTTCCAGGGTGGCCGTACGCGCGGGCAGGTGCTCGAAGCCGACGCCGATCTGCTGAAGCGGCGCTCCGAGGCCGACGATCTGAAGGCCACCATTTACTACGAGGTCCGCACGGCGCTGCTCGATCTGCAGGCCATGCGGCAGCAGCTCCAGGTGGCCACCAAGGCGCGCGAGCTCGCGGCGAGCGAACTGGTCCAGGCGCGCGATCGGTTTGCGGCCGGAGTCGCCAGTAATATCGAGGTCGTGCAGGCGCAGGAAACCGTCGCCATCGCCAACGAGCAGTTCATCTCCGCTCAGTACGGCTACGCTCTCGCCAAGGGCGCGCTCATCCGCGGCATCGGCACGCCGGAGGAGACGCTTCGTCAGCTTTTCGGGGGTACACGCTGATGTCCGACCAGCCGCTCTCCTTTGTCCGTCAGCCCCGCGTCCGGCTCGCGGCCGGCGTCCTCGTGCTCGTCGCCGCCGGCGTCGGGATTTGGATCTGGTCCACCGCGGGCCGCGAATCGACTGACGATGCTCAAGTGGACGCGCCGCTGACGCCCATTGCCGCGCGCGTCGGCGGCACGGTGGCGCGCGTCGCGGCCGCCGACAATCAGCAGGTTGAAGCCGGTACCGTCCTCGTCGAGCTCGACCCGCGTGACTATCAGGTGGCTGTCGACAAGGCGCGCGCCGAGCTGGCCGACGCCGAGGCGACAGCGGTGGCGGCCCAGAGCGCCGTGCCGGTCACGACCACGCAAATGACGAGCAACGTGACGACGGCGCGCGGCGGCATCGACCAGGCGCAGGCCGCAGTCGCCGCGGCGGAAAAAGAAGTGGAGGCGGCGCGCGCGCGTCTCACGACGGCGCAGGCTCGCCAGCGGGAAGCCGAGGCGAACGCGACGAAGACGGCACGGGACGTGGAGCGGCTGCGCGGCCTGCTCGCCAAAGACGAGGTGTCGCGCCAGCAGTTCGAAGCGACCGAGGCCGCCGCCGACGCGCAGAAGGCCGCGGCCGATTCCGCGCGGTCGCAGATCGCCGAGGCGGAAGCCGGCATTCGCGTCGCCGAAAGCCGGCTCGTTCAGGCCCGGGCCGGCGAGGACCAGTCGCACGCCGAGCTCAAGACCGCCGAGACCGGGCCGTCGCAGGTGGCGGCCGCCAAAGCGCGCGCGAACGCCGCCGAGGCACGCGTGCAGCAGGCACGGGCGACGCTCGCGCAGGCCGAGCTGAACCTGCAGTACACAACCGTGAAGGCACCGGTCCGCGGCATCGTCAGTCGCAAGGCCGCCGAGATCGGACAGATTGTCCAGCCGGGTCAGCCGCTGATGGCGCTCGTGCCGCTCGATCGGATGTGGATCACGGCGAACTTCAAGGAGACGCAATTGACAGCGATGCGCCCGGGACAGGCCGCCAGGGTCACGGTGGACGCGTACGGCGGCCGCACCTTCGTCGGCCACGTCGAGAGCATCGCCGCCGCCACGGGTTCGCGATTCAGTCTCCTCCCGCCGGAAAATGCGACCGGCAACTATGTGAAGGTCGTCCAGCGCGTGCCGGTAAAGATCGTGCTCGACGAGGGCCAGGACCCAGAACACCTGCTCAAGCCGGGGATGTCGGTGACACCCACGGTGTACACGAAATAGTTGTCGTGCTTAGGTTCTTCGGTGCTTAGGTTCGTCGGCGGACCCAAGCACCTGCGGACCCAAGCACCTACGAACCCAAGCACCTACGAACCGCTAATGTCAGACGCTCCCCGTCACGTAAACCCCTGGCTGATCGCCGTCGCGGTGATGTTTGCCACCTTCATGGAGGTGCTCGACACCACCGTCGTCAACGTCTCGCTGCCGCATATTGCCGGAAGCCTCTCCGCAACCATCGACGAGGCAACGTGGGTGCTGACGTCGTACCTCGTGGCGAACGCGATCATCCTGCCGATGACCGGCTGGCTGGCGAGCCGCTTCGGCCGCAAACGGCTGCTGATGATGTCGGTCGTTGGGTTCACGGTGGCGTCCTTTCTCTGCGGGCTGGCGCCGAACCTTGGCACGCTCGTCTTCTTTCGCATCGTGCAGGGCGCGACCGGCGGGGCGATGCAGCCGTTGTCGCAGGCCGTGCT
>JBGPHH010000216.1:0-7130 GCA_041484265.1 Vicinamibacteria bacterium | reverse complement strand
CTTGTTGCTCTCGACCTTGCCGTTCTTGAGATCCGACTCGCCGTTGTCAGACTTCGCCCGTCCCGTGAGCTGCGCGCCGGTCACTTTGAACTCGTAGGTGTAATTCTCCCATCGTTCCTCCCTCCAAGGCGACATGTGCCGGTCGACGCGCGTGAGGTTACGTGATTGTGACGACGCCCGTGATCGCCGTGCGATCGGCGGCCACCTGCAACGCGTCGCGTGCGCGGTCGAGTCCGCATCTGACGCGCCCGGCGTCGAGCGGCGGCCCCGCCATCCATGAATGAAGAGGGGCCGCCGCCGTCGGGTCCGTCAGGGCGTGGCCGTCGGGCCGGAGTTGGCGCTCATCACCACCTCCGCCTTCGGAACCGCACGCTCCGGAGTCAAGTTGTGCGCCGGGATTGCCGTGTTCCAGTCCAGCTTCAGTCGGTCGGAAACCGCCAGCATCGACCTCGTCACCGCGAACTGGTTTTGGTTGAACGGCATGCCGGCCAGGAACACGTCAGCTGTCCACAGGACTCTTTCCGCCGGCAGATACACCATCAGCAGGCTTTCGCTGTGCTCGTTCGGGAAGGCGTGCACCTCGACCACCCTGCCGTTGGTGCCCTTGAGCGTTGTGTCGTCGGCGAGCCCCTGAACCTGAACCTTCGGATTCGAGACCTTCGAGAGCGCGTCGTTGGCCAGCGTGCGCGGCCCTGAGAACGCTCGCTGCACGAACTGCGCGCTGGCGCGACCGACCATCAGGGTGGCGCCCTCGGCCACCGCTGCCTCCACGCCGCTCAGATGATCGGAATGCGGGTGCGAGATCACGAGCTGGGTGATGCGCTTGTTCGGAATCGCCTGTTTGGCCGCGGCCATCACCGCGGTGCCCCGCGCATCGTTGTCGCCGGCTTCGACGACGAGGATGTGGTCGCCCATGTCAATGGCGAGCGAGGCGTAATTGCCGTGAATCCAGAACGCGCCGTCGCCCAGCTTCTCGACCATCGGCGCGCCGGGCGCAGCCGGAGCGGGTGGCGGGGGGCCGGCAGGACCGCCACGACCGGGTGGGGGTGGCGTGAGGAGGTCGGCGAGGTTCGACGGGTTAGCCGTGGCGGACGTGATGGTCGCGTTGAACGTCTCCATCCCGGCCTGCTTCTGGCTGATGGCCGTCGGCACCTGCACGCCGTTCATGTTCATGTAGTTCGAGTAGTCGAACTCGACGGAGAGATCGCCGTAGACGGTGTTTTCGACCTTCGTTTCCACTTTGGTGACCAGATTCTGATTATTGATATAGCCGGTCACCGTGTAGCTCTTGCCCGAGGGGGACTTGAAGTTGGCCGGCGAGAACGACACCACCTGCTGTCCGTTCTGCTGACGTGCCGTCGCGTTGCCGGACGCGGCGGCGGCCTTGAGGAACCCCCACGGCGTCGTCCAGATGTTCAAGGCCTGCGCCCAGGTCGTGGCCTGCCCGCCGTTGATGTTCTGGTTGAAGACGCCGGGCGTTGGCGCCGGCGAACCGGGCACGACCGGTGGCTGGGTCGGTCCTGTCGCGCGCGAGACGAGCGCCGTCGGGGCCGCAGCCGCGGCGAAGTTGATCGTGCGCGTGTACATCGTGATCTTCGTGAGGTTCACCGGACCCATCGGCTGGGTGATCACCTTGCTCTGGACAAAAGCGCCGTTCTGAGCGGTTCCCGAATAGGTGATCGACGTGAGACTGTCCACGCCCATCGCCTTGCTGGCGTTGGCGAGGACGGTGGCCGCATTGTTTTGTGCTGCGCCACCCGTAACCAGCACGGTGAGCAGCAGCACCGCAGTCGCAAATTTCCTCAGCATACCGACTCCTCCTCCTTGTCTACTTCCTCCCGCGGGGTTCACCGCGACTCATCATAGATCGCTTGCATGTAGTTTCTAATGAACATCGGCTGCGGCGGCGCGTACGCCTGATATTTGTCGGGATGTTTGTACTCGTTGGAGGCCTGTTCGACCGTCTTCCCCGCCTGCTTGGCCGCCCGCACCCACGCTTGAAAGTCCCGGTTGAAGCCGACGTACTCCACGAGGTCATTCCAGGTGAGCACGCCACCGTGTCCGGTGACCACGGTGTTCACGCCCCGGATCTCCGAAGCGACGCGCGTCAGCGCCTGCAGATAGCCGGTCGCGCTTCCTCCGTTGTTCTTGTCGATCAGCGTCACGGCTGTGTTCGCAAAGGCATCGCCGCCGACGATCGTAGCTAGCGCGGGAATGACGATCCACGTGTCCCCGTCGGTGCCGCCCGGTCCGAAGTAATAAAGGTCGATGCGGTCCGCGCCGGTGAAGAGCGACAGCTTGTCCTGGAACGTGGTCCTGGGAAGGAACTTCGCGTTCTCACCCTTGAAGAGATCCATCTTTTCCATGTCCGTCCTGGTATTGGCCTGCACCACGATATTCACGGTCGCCGGAAAGTCGACGTTTCCGCTCGTGTGATCGCCGTGCACGTGGGTATTGATGATCGTCGTGACGGGTCTATCCGTCAGCGTCCGAATCTTTTCGAGGAGCGGCTTCCCCCAACCGGGCAGTTTCGTATCGATGACGACGACACCGTTGTTGGCGGTGATGAAGACAGTGGTATTGCCGCCGCCGCCCTTGAGCACGTACAGGTTGTCTTTCAGTGTCTCGACTTCAATGGCCGCGGCCGACGGTGGCGGTCCGGCCTGCGGGGGCGGGGGTGCGCCGGCCGCTGGACCCTGCCGAGCGCCGGCGGTCAGCGAGCAGAACGCTGCGATCGAGAAGGCGACAAACAGTCGTTTCATGAACCGGGTCTCCCTAAGTGAAGTCGATGACCGAGGAGATCGCAGAGCGATAGTGCGCATGTCCAGCGAGGGCGTCATCGTTGTGGGCGTAACACATGTGACCTCTCTTCGTGATTCAGCCTCGCCGGATGTCGTAGCTCCAGAGCGTGCCGAGGTACCGCAGGTACAGCCGGCCGTTGGCGATCACCGGATGCGGCCACGCGCCGATCGGCGGAGCGAACCCGCCCAGTGCGCCGGGGCCAGGGCCGCCCGGTCCGCGCCCACCGTCCGGACCACGGCCACCGGGCCCGCCGGGCGGAGGACCGCCGGGTCCGCGCCCGCCAGGTCCACCGCCGTCTGCGCCTGGAGGCGCGCCGAACGCCGGGATTTCGTCCTGCCCGATCGGCATGAATCGTCCGCGTTCCCTGTAGCCCTCCGCCGACGGCTCCACGAGCGCGATTTGACCACTCTCGCCTCGCACGTACAGCCGGTTGTCGGCGTAGGCGATCGACGCCACGCCCACGCCGCGCTCCCGCCACTTGACGTCGCCGGTGAGGAAGTCGGCGCAGAAGAGCGCCTGCGAGTTCGTCGCGTAGACGAGACCGTTCACCAGGACCGAGCCGCCCTTTTCGCCCGGCAACGGTTTTACGTAGAGAGGCGTCGCTGTCACGCGACCGTTGACGAGTCCGAGGCGGGACAATGCGGCCCCGGCACCGTGGCAGGCGGTATAGACGTGCCCGTTGCTGAGAATGGGCGTCTGAAAGTTGAGCATGCAATCCTGCACCAGACGATTGTCGCGCCACAGGAGCGCGCCGGTTCGGGCGTCAACGCCGATGAGACCCTTCTCGAGGAAGCTGACGTACTGTTTCACGCCGCCGACGTCGGCCGCGCTGATCGACGAATACTGAGCATGGCCGTAGTCCGCGGCTGGCGTGGTCCACGCGACCGCGCCGGTCCGCTTGTCGAACGCCATCATCGGCGCGCGACCGCCCGGCGTGACGACCACGAGGTTGCCGTCGACGAGCGGCGACTCGGCATATGCCCAGTCCCCTGACTCGCCACCGAACTCCTGCCGCACGTTCTTCTGCCAGCGAACACGTCCGGTGCCCACATCGAGGGCCGCCAGATCGCCGTCCGAGCTGAAGGCGTAAATCGTGTCGCCGTCCACCGTGGGTGTCGACCGCGCCGTCGGAAAGTTCGGCTCTTGATCGGGTTTCCCCGTGCGGCCGATGCGCGTGGACCAGACGACGGCGCCGTCGCTGACATTCAACGCGCGCACGAGCTCGTTCTCGACGCCGTCGCTGCTGAGCAGGTAGAGCCGATCTCCGACGACCGCCGGCGTCGAAAATCCACGACCCGCAGTGGTGATACGCCACACCAGAGGTGGTCCCGCGGCCGGCCATTGCTGCAGCAACCCAGTTTCCGCAGAAACGCCCGAGCGCTGCGGACCGCGCCATTGCGGCCAGTCGGCGGCCACCAGCACGGCCGACGAACCGACGACGAGTCCCAGCACGGCGGTGGCCAAATATCGTTTCGCCATCGGTTCTCCTTCAGGGGCGAGTCTGACTTGCGTCTACTGGGGCGGCGTTTGTGGTGACCCATGCTACGACGAGCCCTGCGTCTTGGGGCGCAGGAGTCCTCAACTATTTACAAATCTTAACCGTGGTAATTTCTCTCTAGCCATGTACTAACGCACGTCGCGCCGGGAGTTGACTGATCCCCGAGGAGACAGGAATCGGAGGAACGCATGTGTGAGTGCGGTGACGATCATGATGTTCTAGTGGGTGGAACGCACATCTACGCCGGCGGCCAAGAGCTGACGGTTTCCAGGCGTGATCTGCTGAGGGGAAGCGTGGTTGCGGCTGTGGCTGGTGGCGTCTCCGCGCTCTTTGGGCAGGCCACGGCCTCAGCCGCGCAAGCGCCCGCCGGGACCCAGGCGCCCGCCGCGCCCGCTGGCGCCGGGCTGGCCACCAACGCCGGTGGCGTGATCTTCTGGGGGAACAACCCCGGCAACGTCGATCCGGTGTCGATCCTCGCCGAGCGGCAGGGTCCGACCAAGACGAGCGGCATGAAGTTCAAGGCGCTCGTCCGGTACGAAAACACGCTGGCGACCGAGACGCTCACGCTCCTGCCGATTCACCCGCTGCATGTCGTCATCCGCATGCAGGCGTCGCAGACGTGCTACTCGTCGACCGGTCAGCTCACGACCAACCGCGCGCAATTCGCGGCGGTGGCCGGACATGGCGGTGTCGGTATCGTCGAAGAAGTCGGACGATCGGTGAAGCGCGTGAAAGTCGGTGACCAGGTGATGCTCGCGACGACGCCGAATTGTGGCGTGTGCTGGAACTGTCTCTCGGGCCGTGGCGATCTGTGTAATACGCGGCTGCCGGCCATCCCGAACGCCACGATGTCGGGCAACACGCCCGTGTACATGACGGCTCCGCCAATGGGTCCCGCCGGGTACTCGGAAATCATCGTGTCGGACGAAGACTGGGTCGTGCCTCTTTTCACGAACGTGCCTCCCGTCGAGTCGTCGGTGCTCGCGTGCGTTGGCGGGACGGGTCTTGGCCTCGCGATGTGCCGGTTCCCCATCGAAGCGGGGTCGGACGTCGCCATGTTCGGCCTCGGTCCGATCGGGATGAGCGCCGTGCAGGGCGCGCGCATCCAGGGCGCAAAGACGATCATCGGTATCGACCCGATCAAGTACCGCCGAGACCTGGCGCTGAAACTCGGCGCGACACACGTCCTCGATCCGAACACCGACCGCGGCAACGATCTCATCAACAAGATTCGCGGACTAACGCCCGATCCGGTGACGCCGGGGCGGCGTTATGCCGGCGAGCGTCAGGCTGGGCCCACCTACGTCCTCGAAGCAGTCGGCGGCACGCGCTTCCCGCTCCCGGCCAACATCGAGTCGCCGTCCGACATGACCGGCATCGAGCCATTGCAACAAGCGTGGACGGTTGTGCGGAACGGCGGCTACGTGCGCACGTGCAGCATCGGCCATCCGATGGGCGCGAACGTCGTGTTCCCAGGCGGCCAGTGGGCGAACGCCGGCAAGACGCACGTGCCGGGCAACTACGCCGGCGTGCAGGCGCTGCGCGATCTCCCGAGGTTCGTCCGGTTGATCGAAAGGGGCCTCTTTGACGCAAAGTCGATGGTCGGCCTGGTGTTCGGACCCGACAAGATGAAAGAGGCGGTGCAGGTCGCCGCCGATCGGTCGGCGATTACGTCCGTGATTCAATTCTCGTAGGTACCTCGAGTACCCGTTCACCGGCGTCACCTTGGGAACTGAGGCCAGGATTAGGGGAGCGTATATGAAGAATAAGAGAGTGTGGCTATGTGCGGCTTGCGCAGTGGTAGTGGTCATGGCGGCCTGCGCCGGCCCGAGGACGGCGGCAAGCGTGGTACAGGGCGCGCTGACGGCAGCAGGTGACGTGACGTCAATTCAGTTCTCGGGCACCGGCATGAGCGCGGTGGCCGGGCAGGCGATGACGGCCGGCCAGGAGTGGCCGCGACGCGATCTGACGAACTTTACCGCCGCGATCAACTACACCCAGCAGTCATCCCGCTACGAGCTGAACTTCGCCCAGCCCACCTTTGGCGGGCAGCAGCAGAACGCGGTGGTCAATGGTGACAAGGCGTGGACTGTGGGGCCAAACGGCCCGGCGCCCCAACTCGCCAACGCCGAGGCGCGCCAGCTCCAGATTCTGCTCACGCCGCACGGCTTCCTCAAGGGAGCCATCGCGGCTGGCAACGCGACCCTGGCCGAGGCCAACGGCACCAGCACGATCACGTACAAGGCGTTGGGCAAGTACACGCTCACCGGCACGATCGACGCCCAGAACATGGTGACGAAGATCGAAACGAAGCGACCAGACTCCGTGCTCGGCGACGCGGACGTCGTCGCGACGTTCTCCGGCTACAAGGATTTCAGCGGCGTGAAATTTCCCGCCAAGATCGCGGTCTCGGAGGGCGGATTCCCTACCTGGGATTTGAACGTCGCCAGCGTTACGCCCAGCGCGCCGCTTGATCTTCCGGTTCCCGACGCCGTAAAGGCGGCGACGCTTCCGCCCGTTGCGACGATGAGCACCAAGCTCGGTGACGGCGTGTGGTTCGTCTCCGGCGGCACGCATCACAGCGTGGTGGTCGAATTTGGCGACCACATCACGATTATCGAGGGACCGCTCAGCGAAGAGCGATCGATGGCCGTGATGGCCGAAGCGAAGAAGCTCGTCCCCAACAAGCCCATCCAGTACGTCCTGACCACACACCACCACTTCGATCACACGGGAGGCCTTCGCGCGTACGCCGCAGAGGGTGTGACGGTGGTGACGCACCAGTCCAACGTGGCGTACTTCGAGAAAGCGCTGGCCGCGCCCGCAACGG
>JBGPHH010000215.1:0-7220 GCA_041484265.1 Vicinamibacteria bacterium | reverse complement strand
GTTGCTGCCGAGTGCCCAGGCGGCGGCGGTTCGCGTCGCATCGACGTATGGCACGGGAGTGGCCGGCGATGTCGCCGGCATCGCCGGGCGCGCGGAGACAACGAGAAATGCGGCCGCCATCGTTTGGCGCGCCGTCGTTCAACCGTTCGCGGCGTATGCGATGGCATTCGTCGCGCTGATGTGGCTGGCGTGCGCCGCGTTTGGCGCGGCCCTCAATCACGTGATCTTCGGAAGGACGGTACGCCTATGAACCGACGACGGATGGGATTTCTCGCGCTGCTGCTGGCCCTGGCGATTGGCAAGACTGCCAATCTCGCGGCCCAGGGGCCCGCGCCCCCGCCGCCCCCCGTTCCGGAACTTGCCACGACGCAGTTCTCTGACAGTGCCGTGCTTCGAGTCGGGCAGGACTACACCCTCAGGGCGGGCAATGCGGTCCGCGAACTGACGGTCATCTTTGGCAATGCGACGATCGAAGGCCACGTCGAGGGTGACGTGGTGGTCCTGCTTGGCAAGGCCGAGCTGTCGCCGACCGCCGTCGTCGACGGTTCGTTCGTCGTCGTCGGTGGGAACGCCACGGCGGCGGCCGGGGCCAGGGTTGACCGAGACGTTGTCGTCGTGGGAGGTGGATTTGACGCGCCGGCGGGGTTCACGCCAGGCGGCCAACACGTGGTGGTTGGCTCGGCCCTGATCGGCAGAAGGCTGGACGCCCTCGTCCCCTGGATGACGCGTGGGTTGCTGTGGGGCCGGCCCATCGTGCCCGATCTCGTCTGGATCTGGTGGATCGTGGGTGGCTTCTTTCTCGTCTACCTGCTCCTCAATCTCGTGTTCGATCATCCCGTTCGCGCGTGCGCGGCGACGCTGGCCCACAAGCCGCTGACGACGTTCATGGTGGGTCTGCTCGTGCTGCTGCTCGCCGGACCGGTCTGCGCGCTGCTGGCCGTGTCGATCATCGGGATCGCGGTCGTGCCGTTCGTGCTCTGCGCGCTGGCGGTGGGCGGCATCGTCGGCAAGGTCAGCACGGCTCGATGGATAGGCATGAGCATTGCCCGGTGGGAGCCGGAACTCGAGCAAAACCGAGCGCAATCGTTGTTCGCGTTCACACTCGGCTTTGGCGTGATCACGCTGGCTTACATGATCCCCGTGCTGGGGTTTGTCACGTGGGCGCTGCTCGGGGTGTTCGGCCTCGGGGCCGCCGCGCTCGCATCCATCGTCGCCTACAGGCGAGAGAATCCAGCGCCTCCGCCCCGCGAGAGGTCGCCTGAACTCCGCCAGAGTCCATCGACGGTCATGTCGCCGCCGACGCCGGACGTGGGTGCTGGGTCGCCACCCAGCCAGGAAAATCCAGCAATGGCGCGTGCCTCCGCGACCGGTGCGGACCTCGCGTCGTTTCCGAAGGCTGCGTTCCGTGATCGCCTGGCCGCATTCGTTCTGGATGTCTTCCTGGTGTTCTTTGTCTATCAGGCACTTGATATCTTCAGGCGCGACAACACGATCTTTCTTCTCCTGCTCGCCTATCACATCGGGTTCTGGACGTGGAAGGGCGCGACGGTCGGCGGCATCATCTGTCAACTTCGGGTGGTACGCGCGGATGGCGCACCGCTCCGCTTCGCCGATGCGCTCGTCCGCGGCCTCTCGGGCATTTTCTCGCTGCTGGTGCTGGGCATTGGGTGTCTGTGGATGCTGAGAGACCCCGAGCGGCAGACCTGGCACGACAGAATCGCCGGCACCTACGTGGTGAAGGTTCCGAGGAACTGGCCGCTGTAGAATCAGGGCCAAATGACTAAACACACGTGGGCGGTGGCAGGGATACTGGCCGTTATCGCCATCACCGTCGTCACGGTTGCGCCGCGCGAGACGACGGCCATGCAGGCGAACCGGCAGCAAGTTCCGCTGTTCGAGCCGGATCCGTTGTGGTCTCAAGCGCTGCCGAACAAGTGGGTGACCGGGCAGGTCGGCGGGATCGCCGTCGATTCTCATGACAACGTCTGGGTGTTCCACCGGCCGGCGACCATTCCTGATGGCGAGAAAGGCGCCTCGCTCAACCCGCCTCAGTCCGAATGCTGCATTCCGGCGCCGTCCGTTTTGGAATTCGCGCCAAACGGTACGTTTCTTCAGGCGTGGGGAGGGCCGGGGCCCGGATATGAGTGGCCGACCTCCGAGCACGGGATTTTCGTTGATGACAAGGACAACGTCTGGCTGAGCGGCAATGCGAAAGAGGACAACCAGATCCTGAAGTTCACGAGTAAGGGTCAGTTCCTCATGCAGATCGGCCATGCGGGGCAGAACACGGGCAGCAACGATCTCAAGAACCTTGGAGGGCCTGCCGGCCTGGTCGTGTACCCGAAGACCAACGAACTATTTGTGGCCGACGGCTATTTCAACCATCGCGTCATCGTCTTTGACGCGAACACCGGCGCGTACAAGCGTCATTGGGGCGCCTACGGCAAGCCGCCAAGCGACGACTACAAGTTCCCTCCTCGCGCACAACTCATTCAGGGGCCGGCGCCGCAGCAGTTCAACAATCCCGTGCACGCGGTGCTCGTGTCGAACGACGGGCTGGTGTACGTCGGAGACCGTACGAATAACCGGGTGCAGATCTTCAGGCTCGACGGCACGTTCGTCCGAGAAGTCTTCATCACGAGGAATACCCTGCAGGCCGAAGGCACCGCGCACGGCCTTGCCACCTCGCCAGACAAAGACCAGACGTTCCTCTATGTCATGGACGGCTCCAACAAAGCGATTCGTGTGCTGAATCGGCAGACGCTGGAGATCGTGACCTCGATTGGCGGCCACGCCGGCCACAACGCGCGCGAGTTTTTCCACGCCCACAGCTTCGCCGCCGACTCCAAAGGCAACCTCTTCATCGGCGAAGTCAACAACGGCATGCGCTATTACCGGTACGCGTTTAAGGGTATGGGACCGGCCGGCAGGTAAGCGCAATGCGCCGCGGCACCGTAATGTGTGGCGGAGGAGTGACACGATGATTGGACAAGGCATGTCGAGGACGGCGCGAGCGGTGGCAATCGTGGCGGTGTTGGCCCTGGCGGCGCCTCTGGCGACCCTGACGGCGCAGGGCGGCGCGTCGACGCTCGATACGGCGAAGGCCAAAGCCTTCGTCGCCGAATGGGCTCTGACGATTCAGGGTGGCAGAGGTCCGCAAGAACGGACGCTCAGTATCAAGGACGTCGGCGGCAAAGTGGCGGCCGAGCTCGGCGCGGCGGGGCGCGGCGGTCCGGTGACCGTCACGGATATCACGATGCTGGGGAGCGATCTCATTCTCAAGTGGAAGCAGATGGGCCGCAACGGCGAGGTCGAGATCATGATGACGCTGACGCTCAAGGACGGCGGGCTCACCGTGAAGCAGACGCAAAACGGCATGGACACGATGGGGACGGGCGTTAAGAAGCCGTAAGGACGTACGTAGGGCGGGTCCTTTGGACCCGCCAGGGGGGCCGGGTCCGGAAGGGCCCGGCCTACTGCAGCGTGAACAGCTTCAGATTCAGCGTCCGCGTGTCACCAGGTGCAATCGTGAAAGACGAGGCCTGGCGACTGAGACCGTCCAATAAATCCGGATCCTGCAATTCCAACTGGTCGGCTCGGTCGAGGGCAATCGCATAGTACTCGCCTGGCGGCAGGGTGACCGCCTTGAAGCTTCCATCGTCGCCGGGTCTCGCCGTCGCGAAGTAACGGTTCACCGCCGCAATCCGTCGCGCGGGATCCTGAGCAAATATCACCACCAGATAGTCCTTGACCGCACCGCCCCTCGCATCGGTCACGACTCCCGTGACCTGCTGCTGGCGATTGGTCAGTTCGATCTCGACGCCGCTCACGCCCTGACCGCCAACGTCGAACCCGGTATCGGTCACGTCGGATCCGTTGACGCGCACGGCCTTGAGCCGCCACGGATTCTGACCCGCGGCCGTGGCCCCAATCTGAAGGACATTCATCGCGACACGGCCAGGAGCGGTCTTCAGCTCGAACGTGAAATCGTCTCGCGCGGCCGGCGGTGGACCGCTACCGTCCGGAACGAATCCGACAAGGGTATTAGCGTCCAGGTCCAAGGATTGCACCAACGGTCTGAACGCCGACGGCTTCAGCGTCTGCGCGGCATTGGCATTGTCGAAGGTGAAACGTCCGCTGATTATCACGGGGACGACGGGCGTCAGCCGCACGCCCATCACGTCGTCGCCGTTGACGGTCACGAAAGCCACGGAGACTTCTTGTGGGGTCGGCGGTGTACCAGGCGTCGCTGGAGGGCGAAAGGCGTTCGTTCTCAACACGTATTCTCCAGGCGTGACGGATGAAATCGTGAACGTGCCGTCAGGCCGGAATTGGCCGCCGAGGCCGAAGCTCGGCACTCCGCCACGTGGCGCGAGCGTGACGCCACCGGCGGTAATCGGACGTCCTTGCGAATCGGTCCCGGTGCCGCTCACGGTCGCCAGCCGTGTCGACAGCATGGCGATGTTGATCTCGCTGATCGTTTGCGCCAAGCTGACGGTGATCCTCTGTGCGGACGTCGCTTCGGCCGTGCCCGGATAAAACGTCGGCGCGTACCCAATCCGACCTTCGGCGCTTTGCCCGACGCCGTTGATATTCTGCAACGGTCCTTGCTGAAACCTGGCGGAGACGTAGTACTGGCCAGGTGCCACGCCAAAGATTCGGTACTCGCCGATGTCGTTAGTCTGCGTGCCGCCACCACTGAAGACGAACCGCCGCTGTCCCTGCCGGAATTGTTGTCGCACCAGCATCACATTCGTGTTGGGTACTGGCTCGCCCAACTCATCTGTGATCCGGCCGGTGATCACCGCTCCGCGAGGGAGCCCGATATCGATGTTGTCGGCCACCTGATTGTCTGCGAGCACGAGTGGTTTGCCTGGACTGGATGGTTGGGTTTGTCCGTAGGACCAGTCAATGAACGCCGTCTTCGAGGCATTGATCGAGTACCGGCCGGCCGGAAGCTCGCGGAATTCGTACCGACCGTCGGCATCGGTCAATGTGCCGCGAGGCACTCGTAGTTCTGTCGCGGTGATGCGGACCGTCGCCCGGCGCATGGGCTGTCCGGTATCGACGGTGAGGACGCGGCCGCGGATCGTCGAGCGGCCGGCGGCCGGCCGCACGTCCCTGGGCGGCTGACCGTTCGGCGTCCCTTGGATGAACCCTTGAACGGTGCCGGTGACGACCTCTTGGGCAGCGGTTGAAGACGGAACCAGGGAGAGGGCCACGAGACAGATAGAAACTCGCGACATAGGCGCTCCTCGCTGGGTGTTAGACCCCGATCGTTTGAGGTTGGCCGGTTGGGAGTCTACTCCAAGAGAAGTTGCTGTGCGGGTGTAGACTCCCTGGATACATGAGGCAAGCCGCCTCAGTCGTCGTGCTCCTCGGCGCGCTCGCGCTGATTGGTCACGCGCAAGCGCCACCTCAGGATCGCCGTCCTCAGCCAACCGGCACGGGCGTCATTCGCGGCCGCGTCGTTGCCGCCAGCACCGGCGCTCCTCTTCGCAATGTGCGCGTTCAGGTCGAGGTGGGTACCGTCTTGTCGCCGTTCGTTCTTACTGACCGATGCCGGTCAATTCGTGGTTTCAGCCTTGACCGCCGGTGGATACGTTTTGACCGCGACGAAGGCCGGGTATGCGGTGACGACGTTCGGCGCGCAAGGACCAGCGGATTCTGGAACGCCAATTGATGTTGCCGAAAGGGCCGTCGTCCCGGGCATCGAACTGCGAATGCGCAAGGGCGCGGTGATCTCGGGACGGGTTGTTAGCGGGGCGGGCGATCCAGTCCTGAACGCCAGAATCCTCGCCGAGATTGCCACTCCATCAAGCAACGGGCAAGCTAGGACGAGCGGCGTCGCTCTAACACGCACCGACGACACAGGCGAGTACCGACTTGCTGGACTTCCTGAAGGTACGTTCTTCGTTCGCGTCAACACTGCGGTCGATGGCAATCCGCCACCCCGCTACTATCCCGGTCTAACCAGCCTCGCACGGGCGCAGCCAATTGCTATCGGCGCCGGCGAAGAGCGATCGTCGATCGACTTCACCCTTCCGACGCCCCCGACGTCGTGGCCGCAGACTCGGCGAACCACGGGTGTCATCACGGGTCGAGTTCTGGATGACGCCGGCGATCCTGTCGAGGGCGTGGCCTTGCGTGTCCTGCAACTCGGATACGAATCAGGGCAGCGGCGACTGGTCGCCGTGCAGGGCCCTCTGGTGCGCGCGACTGACGACACAGGGCGCTATCTCATCACCAGACTTCAGCCCGGCCAGTACATCGTCAAGGCGCCCGTGAATCTGTCCGGGTACGCGCCGATGTATTTTTCGCAAACAGCCGAGTCCAGTGACGCACAACCGATCCCGGTGGGTGAGTCGGCACAAGTGACGAACATCGACCTGCGTCTGACGCGCGCTCGAACGGCCACTGTCTTAGGAATCGCGTTGAATGCGGCGGGGAACCCGAGTCGCGCCGGCATTGGCAGCATTGCGTTGGTTCCGAGTTGGCGCTCAGGAGCACTCGATCGCTCGTCCGTCGAGAACATCCGCAACAACGATGGCACATTCGAATTTCGGAATGTGCTGGCCGGCGAGTACGTGATACAGGTGGTCAGTGAGTCTCCGCCGGATCGGGCTGCTGAAAGCGAGTTCGCATTCACTTTGATCACGGTGGGCGGCGCGGATATTTCCGGCCTGGTTCTCCGGACGTCGCGGGGGTCGACCCTGAGCGGACGTATCACGCTGGAGGGCGAGGGTGACCCCTACTTCGACCACGACATCGATGTGACGGCAATTGCGGTCGATCCAGACCGGTCGCCGGGCCGCCCCGCGATTGTTGGCATTCGTCCCGACCTTGGCTTCGGGATCGGCGCTCTCACTGGTCCGCGACTGTTTCGGCTGACGCGCGCACCCGAGGGGTGGGCTCTGAAGGCCGTGCTTCTAAATGGCGTTGATGTCACGGATTGGCCTATCCCGTTCGATACGCCGGATCAGTCCATAGCCGGTCTCGAAGTCGTGCTGACGAATCGCACGGCCAAGGTATCGGGCCGTGTGCTCGATGTACGGGACTTGGAATCGCTGGTGCCACCGTCGTTGTGTCCTCTACGGATAGTCAACAGTGGTTTCCGACGTCGAGGTTCTTGAAGACGGCATTGACGACTCGAGACGGCTCATTCACGGTCAACAGCCTCTTGCCGGGCTCGTACTTTTTCGCGGCCGTGGACGGAATCG
>JBGPHH010000214.1:0-7270 GCA_041484265.1 Vicinamibacteria bacterium | reverse complement strand
TTCCGCGAGGACCTCTATTACCGCGTCAACGCGTTCGCGATCCGGCTGCCGTCGCTCCGCGAGCGTCAGGTGGACATTCCGGTGCTGGCGCAGCGGCTTCTCGCGCGGTACTGCGCTGCGCAGGGCCTGCCGCTCGACAGCAAGGCGTTCTCGAAAGAGGCGATCGACGTGCTGCTCAGCTACCACTGGCCCGGCAATATCCGCGAGCTCGAAAGCACGGTGTCGCGCGCGGCGCTCTCGGCGCCGGGACGGGTGATCCGCGCCACCGACATCGAATTCCTCCACGCGAACGTCGCGGCACCCCAGCCGCAAAGCGACAACCGCTTGCCGTCACTCGCGGACGCTGAGCGCACGCACATCGTGCGGGTGCTCGAAGCCGTTCAGTGGAACAAGAAAGAGGCGGCCCGCGTGCTGGACATCAGCCGCGGCACGCTTTACCGCAAGATCGTGGAATATCACCTCGAGCCAGAACCACGAAAAGAAGTCAGAAGGTAAAATTTAGAAGTTAAAAGGACCATGAGGTTAAGGCTCTCTACTTTTAACTTCTAAGTTTTGACTTTTAACTTTATGAAGGATCTTCCCGTCGGCGCTCGCCTGTACGTCGGAAGCATCATCGTCGCTGGCGCGGCCACCCTCGCCATCTTTGCCCCGCATGGCCTCGGGCGGCCCTGGTTCTTCATCGTCCTTCTCCTCTGCTCGTCGCTGGCCTCCGCACTCAAGGTCACGCTGCCGCTCGCCACGAGCGGCTCGACGATGTCGGTCTCCTACGCGGTCGATTTCGCCGCCCTCCTCCTGCTCGGCGCCGACGAGACGATGATCGTCGCTGCCGTCAGCGCGTGGAGCCAGTGCACGTTCCGCACACAGTCGCGATCGCCCGTGCACCGGACGCTGTTCAGCATGGCGTCGCTCGTGCTGACGGTGAAGGCGGCAGGCTGGGTCTACGGCTGGTTGGGCGGCGTGCCCTCGCTGCCGTTCACGTTGGTCAGCATCCCCAAGCCGCTCGTCGGCGCGGCGACCACCTACTTCATCTTCAACACCGCCCTCATCGCGACGGCGATCGGCCTCTCGACTCGGCAGTCGATCGGGCGCGTGTGGAACGATAACTTCCTCTGGAGCGCGCCCAGCTACTTCTTCGGTGCCGGCACGGCCGCCCTGGCGGTGGCGGTGGTCGATCGCGGCGGGTACTGGATGGCAGCCCTGCTCGCGGCCCCGGTCCTCCTTATCTACCGTACATATAAGGTGTACATGGGCCGCATCCAGGACCAGCAGCGGCACGTGCAGCAGGTCTCGGACCTCCACCTCGCGACCATCGAAGCGCTCGCTCTGGCCATCGACGCAAAGGATCACACGGCGCAGACCCACATCCGCCGCGTGCAGGTCTACGCGGCCGGGCTCGCCCGTGCCCTCGGCATGCCGGACAACGAGATCGACGGCGTGAAGACGGCGGCGCTGCTGCACGACATCGGCAAGCTGGCGGTGCCGGAGCACATCCTGTCGAAGCCGGGTCCCCTGACACAGGAGGAGTTCCAGAAGATTCGCATCCACCCGCAGGTGGGCGCCGAGATTGTCAGCGGCGTGCCCTTTCCGTATCCGGTGACGCCGCTCATCATGAGCCATCACGAGCGCTGGGACGGCAAGGGATACCCGGTAGGCCTGAAGCAGGACGAGATTCCGATTGGGGCGCGCATCCTCTCGGTCGTCGATTATTTCGATGCGCTCACCTCCGACCGGCCGTACCACAAGGCGATGAGCTTCGAAGCCGCGATTGGCCTCCTGCGCCAGGAAAGCGGCAAGGCGCTCGACCCACGCGTCGTGCAGACGTTCATCGCGTTGTACCCGGCGCTCGCTGCCGAAGCCGAAGCCAGCCAGGAGCCGCCGCGCAAACTGACCCGGGTGGCGGCGGTGGCCACCGCGGCGGAGCCGGCCGTCGGCCTGGTCGGCAGCTCGCCGGCGCGCACCAATGTGTTCGACGACATCGCGCTCGCCCACCGTGAAATCTACACGCTCTACGAGATCGCGCAGGCCATGGGCAGCAGTCTCGGCGTGGCGGACACGATGGCGCTCATCTCGTCGAAGCTGACCAACATCGTGCCCTTTTCCTGCTGCGCGCTCTTTCTCTACAACGACGAAGCCGAAGAGCTCCGGTGCCGTTTCGCGACCGGCGTGGACGCCGAGATCATCAAGACGCTGACCATCCGGAACGGAACCGGACTGACCGGCTGGGTCGCCCGCAACCGCCGTCCGCTCGTCAACGCGCGGCCGAGCGCCGATTTCGAAGCCGCGGGCCGGCCACCGGACCAGACGACGCTGCAGTCGGCGCTGGTGTGCCCGCTGCTCTTCAACGAGCGCCTCATCGGGACCATCTCCGTCTATCACAACGAGCCGTCGATCTACACCGACGACCACCGCCGGCTGATGGATCGCATTTCGGAGCAAGCGGCGGCCGTCATCTACAACTCGATGGTCTTCGAGCAGACGCAGGAAGATTCGCTCACCGATCCACTGACCGGGCTGCCGAACACGCGTTTCATGTTCATGCACCTGACACGCGAGCTGGCGCGCGGCGAACGTCACAAGTCCGAGGTGTCGCTGCTCGTCATGGACCTCGACAACTTCAAGGACATCAACGACACGTACGGCCATGCCGTCGGCGACCGCGCGCTCCGCGAGGTGGCGGGCGTCCTGCGCACCGCCATCCGGCCGTACGACATCTGCGTTCGCTACGCGGGCGACGAGTTCATTGTCGTGCTGGCGGGATGTGGCGGCGAAGAAGCCGAACGCAAGCGGCTCGAGCTCCAGCAGGCGATCGACCAGCTGCGGTTCGAGCCGAAGCCCGGGCTCACCCTGCCGCTCGCCATCAGCGTCGGGGCGTCGGTCTTTCCGCACGACGGCGAAACGTACGAGGCGCTGCTGGCCACGGCGGACGACCGGATGTACCACGACAAGACGCGGCGTAAGCGGCAGCGTCCGGCGCCCGCCGCCCCGAGCGCCGAGCCGGCGAAGACGATCGAGCCAGGTCTGTCGGAAGCCGAGATCAACCGCGCTGCGACCGGAATACTCTGAGAAAGTCAAAACTGAAAAGGGAACACTTACAAGTAGGCTCCTGGCCCCTTCCTGCTGAGTGTCCTTTTCACTTCTAAATTTTAACTTTTAAGTTTTGTCGATCCAGTCGGGTCGCGCTCCCGTCACGCCCGTCCAGAGCAGCGCGACACCGGTCGCTCCGAGGACCATGCTGAGCCCGCCCACCCACCACGTGTCGTAGTGCCCGCTGAGCTCCAGCCATGCGGCAGGCAGGGCGAGCGCGGCGCCAACGGCGATGGCCAGCGCGCGGCGGCGGACGAGTCTGAGGAGCGCGCCACGCGCGCGGCGAAGCATGCGATAGCATATCGCGGTGATCCTCAGCCTGCGGACTCGAGAAGTCCTTCCCGCGACGCCGCGCGCGCGGATTCTGCGGCTGGATCTCGCCGGTCAGTCGTTCGACTACGTCGCCGGGCAGGCGGTGCAGGTGGCGACCCAGGGC
This sequence comes from Vicinamibacteria bacterium, assembly GCA_041484265.1. GTDB lineage: Bacteria > Acidobacteriota > Vicinamibacteria > Vicinamibacterales > CAVVIG01 > 2-12-FULL-65-11. The sequence continues at coordinate 3,750 of JBGPHH010000214.1, read as the reverse complement.
CACCCGACGAGGCGGCCGTACTCGCTGGCCGCTGCACCGGCGGACGCGCGCCGCGACGGCTGCCTTGAGCTGCTCGTCGGCGTCGACGAAAGCGGCGCTCCGGGGACGCATCTATCTCTGGCGCCTGGACGTGTCATCGACGTGGAAGGCCCGCTCGGGTCGTTCACGTTCCCGGCGGACCCGGTGGAACGACGGTTTATCTTTATCGCAGGCGGCACGGGCATCGCGCCGTTGCGCGCGATGCTTCATCACGCCCTGACGGTTCCGCACCGGCAGATCGGTCTTTTCTACAGTGCGCGGACGCCCGACGAGTTCGCCTACGAGGACGAATTTCAGGCGCTGGCCCGGGAGGCACGTGTCGAGCTGCGGCAGACGGTCACCCGCGCGGCCGACGAAGCGTGGACGGGCGCACGGGGGCGAATTGGCCACTCCGAGCTCGAACCGCTCGTGCACGATGCGGCGACGCTCTGTTTTATCTGTGGCCCGCCGGCGCTTGTCAGCGGCGTGACGAGCCTCCTTCAGAAGCTCGGAGTCGCGCGAACGCGGATCAGGGTCGAGGAGTGGACGTAGCCGCTTCGCGGAACTGAAAGGTCAAAAGTTAAAACTGAAAAGGACGCTGAGCAGCACAGCATCTCGGGGCCTACTTTTAAGTTTTACCTTTTCAGTTTTCACTTCTGAAGGCCAGCGTTCCAATTGAGGACGAGCGTGATCGGCGATGTGGGCGCTGTCCTTTTAACTTCTCCCTTTTCCCTTTTAACTTTCTAGGCGCCGCCCGTGACATGGAAACCGGCGTCCACCATCACGACTTCGCCGGTGATGGCGCGTGAGCCGGGGCCAAGCAGGAACACCGCGGTATCGGCGACCTCGCCGAGCTCGACGTTGCGCCGAAGCGGCGCGCGTTCGCGGTAGACCTGGAGAATCTCCGAGAAACCTGAGATGCCAGCCGCCGCTAGCGTCTTGATGGGGCCGGCCGAGATGGCGTTGACGCGAATGTTCTTCGGACCGAGATCGCTCGCGAGATACCGGACCGAGGCCTCGAGCGCCGCCTTCGCGACACCCATCACGTTGTAATTGGTGAAGACGCGCTGGCTGCCGAGGTATGAAAGCGTGAGGACACTCCCACCGCCGCGGCGCTCCATCAGGGGCAGGACCGCCCGGGTCAACCCGATGAGCGAGTAGGCGCTGACGTCGAGCGCGATCCGGAAGCCGTCGCGCGAGGTCTCGACGAAGGGATTGGTCAGCTCGGGCCGCGGCGCGAATGCGGCGCCGTGCACCAGGAAGTCGAGACCGCCGAACTCGCGATCGATCGTCGCGGCGAGGTTCGCGATCTGCTCGTCGCTCGCCACGTCGCACGGCACGACGACCGTATTGGGCAGCGTCGCTGCCAATTCGCGGACGTTCTCTTCGAGCCGTTCCGTCTGATACGTCAGCGCGAGCCGCGCACCGGCAGCGGCTGCGGCCTGTGCGATCGCCCAGGAGATCGATCGTTTGTTGGCAACACCAACGACGAGGCCAAGTTTGCCGGTCAAGTCAGACATCTGTCGTGCTTCGGTTCGGGGGTGCTTGGGTTCTTAGGCGCTCAGTTCCAAGTTCTAACTTTTCAGTTCTAACTTTTCACTTTGGCCGTCTTCGTCCCGGCCCATGGCGCCGGCCGGCGCGGGACGGGTCGTCGCCCTGAGGTGGCCGCCCTCCGCCCGGTCGCTGACCGCCGCCTCGTGGGGGGCCTCCGCCCACGTTGCCATTCGAGCGGTTGCCGAAGAACTGCTGAGCACCGCCGCCTCGCTGATGCCGTGGACGGAAGCGGCCGGGCCGGCCGCCGGGCTGGCGGATGGTGAACTCAGGAATGGGCCGTGCTGGCGGCGGCTGTCCCTCGGGGCGCGGCAGCGACGCGCGAATCAGCGGCCGATGGACGGGGCCCTCTTCCTTGTCTTCTTCAGGACGGTCGTCCCCCGGCAACGGCTCATCGACGTCGGCTGCCGCGTCGCGACCAGACCCGGCCGCCCCAACCGGCTGCTCGATATCATTCGGTGGCGGCGCCGCCGCAGCTGGGCTCTCCGGCACCACGCGCTTTGGCGCGCTCGCGACCACCTGCCCATACAGCGCGGCCGGCGAATCGGGTTTGCGCCGCTGCCGGGGCACCTTCCCGTGCTTGTATTCGTGCTCTGTGTCGCAGGCTGTGCACCGCGTCTGCTTCACGTCGGGTCCCACCATTGCCACAATGGCGTGATTCGTGAGGCGCCGCTCCCGCGGGCAGTAATCGTCCAGAGTGTCACCAAGCCGAAGCTGGCGCTGATCCATCCAATAAGTCTCCCGAGCCGGTTTCAAATACCCTGCAGCATGCGCTGCGACGGGTCACAAACGTTTCCCGAAGGAAACCGCTGGAGGGGAAGAATGTGCGAAAGGCGGAGCAGATCTTAGCAGAGCTGGTTTCGACGTGGCAATAGGGTCTGTCCCCTACCCCATCGCACCGGTCAGCCAGCGCCTGGCCTCGGCCAATCGCACCTCGACCGCCGCCGGCGCCGTCGACTGCGGCGTCCGCTTGGCGGCCACCGACGCGCGCGGCATGACACGGTTCACGATGTCGGCCTCAAAGAGAGGGCTTGCGCCTCGCCATTCGGCGAGCGACAGCGAAGGAAACTCGCGGCCTTCGCCCACCAGCTTGCGCACGAGCTCGCCAACAATCTCGTGCGCCCGGCGGAACGGCACGCCGCGACCGACCAGATAGTCGGCCACATCGGTCGCGAGCAGCATGCCCGAGGCCGATTCTTCCATCCGATCGCGATTGAGCGTCAGGCTGGCGACAACCGACCGGACGACGGCGAGACATCCTGTCAGCGTATCTTCGGCATCGAAGAGGCCTTCTTTATCTTCCTGCAAATCCTTGTTGTAGCCGCTCGGCAGACCCTTGAGCGTCGTCAGCAGCGCCACCAGATGTCCGAGCGCGCGCCCAGACTTTCCCCGAACCAGCTCCAATGGATCGGGATTCTTCTTCTGAGGCATCATGCTGCTCCCCGTGCTGAGCGCATCTGCCAGATCGAAGAAGCGGTGTTCGTCGCCGGTCAGAATGATGAAATCTTCCGCCAACCGGCTGAGATGCACCATCGTGAGACTGCAGGCGTAGAGAAACGACGCGGCGAAATCGCGATCCGAAGAGGCATCGATGCTGTTGGGCACGATGCGTGAGAATCCGAGCTCGCGCGCCAGGACCTCGACGTCGACGGCGTAGCTCGTGCCGGCAATAGCGCCGCTGCCGAGCGGCAACGCATCGCTCTCATCGCGCGCGGCGTCGAGCCGCCCGTGGTCGCGCCGCAGGGCCGCGACGTGCGCCAGAAAGAAATGCGCGACGAGCACGGGCTGGGCCGGACGAAAGTGGGTGAACGAGGGCATCAGACCGTCGCCGGCCACAGACGCCCGCTCGACCAGCGCGTCGACCACGCCGGCGATGGCGCGTTGGAGCAACGGGATCCGCCGCCGAAGGTACAGGCGGAGATCGACCGAGACCTGCTCGTTGCGCGAGCGACCCGTGTGCAGCCGCTTGCCGGTATCGCCCAGCCGTTCGACGAGGAGGCGCTCGACAAACGTGTGCACATCCTCGTCCGACCCGGCAACGAAGGCCGGGTCTTCACGCCCGCGATCGAGGATGGCGTCGAGCTCGCTGCGGATGGCGCGGTGCTCGGCCTCGGACAGGACGTCGGCCGCTCGAAGCGCATCCGCCCAGGCCAGACTTCCAGTGACGTCGTCCTCGAAGAG
>JBGPHH010000213.1:0-7288 GCA_041484265.1 Vicinamibacteria bacterium | reverse complement strand
GCCCTGCTCGTGCAGAAAGAGCGCCTCGGAGCCGCCGCGATCGAACACGAACGGGTCGCCCCACTTCAGCCGGGCGACGGTCTTGCCCTCGCGCGCCTTCTCGGCGAGGAGGTAACAGATGGCTTCCTCTTCCAGCGGCTGGGGCGCGGCCGCGCCGACGTCAATCTTCTCGGCGCCGGGGCGCGCGTGGCGGAGCAGACGCGGGTGGACGAGATGGTCGTACAACACCACGTCCGCCGCGGCCAGGCACTGCAGGCCGCGAACGGTGATGAGGCCCGGGTCGCCCGGTCCAGCGCCAATGAGATAGACGATGCTTGCCATCGTAGTCAGCAGTCAGCAGTCAGCAGTCAGCAGTCAGCAGTCAGCAGTCAGCAGTCTACAGTCATCGGTCGCGAGGGTCGACTGCCGACTGACGTCTCGCATCAGCGAGGATCTGCTCGGCGCCGTCCGCAATCAGCTGGGCGCCGACCCTGGCGCCGATGGACGCTGCCTCTCGATGCGTCCCGTGCGCCGTGCTGTAAATCGCGCGACTGCCGTCGAGCGAGACCACCACGGCGACAAGTTCCAGTTCGTCGGTGGACACCGGCGAGGCCAGCGCGCCGATGGGCGCCTGGCACCCGCCGCCGAGCGCGGCGACGACCGTCCGCTCCGCGCGAAGCGCCGCCTCCGCTGCCGCATCATTGATCATCGTCACGACCTGACGGACCTGTTCGTCGTCCTCTCTACTCTCGATGGCGATGATGCCCTGTCCAGGCGCCGGAACGGAAATCGACGCCGGCAGCCTCAGCGAGATCCGCGCGTCGTGCCCGAGGCGCCGCAAGCCGGCGGCGGCGAGGACGAGCGCGTCATGCTCGCCGTTGTCGAGCTTTCGGAGCCTCGTGTCAAGGTTGCCGCGAATCGGCGTGAATCGCGCCTTGGGAAATAGGCGAATGAGCTGGGCGATGCGCCGGACACTTCCGGTGCCGAGCGACGGCGAAGGGCCAAGCATGGCCGCGAGCTGGTCGATCGACGTGACCCTGTCCGACGTCGTGCCCGGCTTCAGCCTGACCGTCGACGTGGGCAGGACGACGGCGTCTAATGGATCTTCGCGCGGCAGCACGCCGGCAATCGCGAGCCCCTCGGGTAGGACGGCCGGCAGGTCCTTGCTGCTGTGCACCGCGAGATCGATCTCGCCACCGATAAGCGCGTCCTCGATTTCCTTGACGAAGAGTCGCTTGCCGCCGATCTCGGACACCGGCGCGTCCTGGAGTCGGTCGCCCGAGGTCTTGATGACGACGATGCGGCATGGCGGGCCGCCCGCCGCCGTCACTCGGGCCGCGACGGTGTTCGCCTGCCACAGCGCGAGGGGGCTTCCGCGCGTACCGAGCCGCAAGACATGCTTGACGTTATCCACGGGGCTCACGGCGGCCACCGACAGTCAGCGTCCCGATCTCGTCGGACGTGCTTTCGGGCGGATAAAAGGCTGGACTCGTCCCTCCGGATCAGCTGTCGCATCGGCTGGAGGTGTGGCCTCAGATGAATCCCGATCGGTGGCGTCTCCGAGTCCGAACAAACGGGTCAACACCTCAGAGTAGACGGCCGCCGTCTCCGTGTCTCCGAGGCCTTTGAGCTGCTCGGTCGGCGTCAACAGGATCTTTTCGACAATGAGGTGCGTGATTTCGTCGACGCGCGCCCGCGCCTCTGGGGGAAGGGCCCTGAGCTTGAAGTCGAGCCGCTCGAGCTCGGAAAGGCGAATCGTCTCGAGCCGCTGCCGCAGCGCGACGACCGTCGGGATGACGCCGCGCGACTTGAACCAGGCACCGAACTTGCCGACCTCCTCGGAGACGATCGCTTCGGCGCGGTCAATTTCATTCACGCGGCGCGCGAGGTTGTCCCGCACGGTCGCCTGCAGATCGTCGATGTTGTAAAGGAACACCTGCTCGAGCTCGCCGGCCGCCGGTTCGACGTCGCGGGGCACGGCGATGTCGATGATGAAGAGCGGGCGATTCCGCGGCGGCCGGACCACGGCTTCGACATGCGCCCTGGTGAGGATCGGCGTCGCGGCGCCCGTGGCCGTAATGACGATGTCGCTCGCAGCCAATAAGGCGTCCAGCTCCTCCCACGGCGCCGCGCTGGCGCCGCCGATGGCCACCGCCGTGCGGGCGGCATGCGCCAGCGTCCGGCTGACGATGGTTACGTGCTGAACGCCTTGCGATTTCAGATGGAGCGCCGTGAGCTTTCCCATCTCCCCGGCGCCAATGACGAGCACGGTGCGGCCTTTGAGGTCTCCGAAGATCTTGCGCGCCAAGGCGACCGCGGCGTAGCCGACCGAGACGGCGCCCGACCCGAGCCCCGTTTCGGAGCGCACGCGTTTGCCGACCGCGAAGCAGGAATGAAAGAGCCGGTTGAGCACCGGGCCGACCGTCTGCACGCCCGTCGCCGCGGTGTGCGCCTCCTTGACCTGACCGAGGATCTGCGGCTCGCCGACGACCAGCGAGTCGAGACCGGCCGAGACCCGGAACAGATGACGCGCGGCGTCGAGATCTTCCAGATCGTAGACGTGCGGCGCGACAGCGGAACGGTCGACCCCATGGAACTCCGCGACGAAGGCCGCCAGATCGGCCCGCGCCGCCGCCACGTCCTCGCAGGCGGCGTAGAGCTCCGCGCGGTTACACGTCGAGAGGACGACGGCCTCCTGGGCCGATCCGCGTGCGGCCAGCGCGCGCAACGCCGGCTCGAGGCGACCCTGGAAGTCGACGCGCTCACGCAACTCGACGGGCGCGGTGCGGTGACTGAGACCGACTAAGAGCAGGTGCATCTAGAAGCTGTGGCTCCCCCTCAAGAGGTAACTAATCGGTACGAAGTTCAGCAACACGATCGAGAAGCCGACGGCCGACAGGTAGGCGGTCCGCCGCCCGCCCCATCCGATGCGGCGTGCCGCGAACAACTCGAACGAGTACACAACCCAGCAGACGACCGCGACGAAAATTTTCGGGTCCCGGAGTGACATCGCCTGGACGCGCGGGTCGCCGCTTGGATACTGTCCGGCCCAGACCACTCCGACAATCAACCCGATGGTCAGGCACACCCAGCCGAAGACCACTGCGCGCTGGTTCATCCGATCGAGCACCTGCAACGACGGCAGCCGTGCGTAGAAAAATCCGAGATGCTTGGCCTTGATCTCTTTGAACAAGAGCACGTAGGTGATGCCGATCACGAACGCCAGCGCGAAGCTTGCGTAGGCCAGGAGCAGCGACGACACATGGAGGCTGAAGAAGGGGCCTTGCAGCACGGCAGAGGGCGGCTCGACACCGGGTTGGAACGCCGGGATGACCTGAAGGACGAGCAGCGGCAGGATGAAGACGCCCATCGCGCGCTCCTCAGTGGTGATCTCGATGTAGAGATACGCGAGGGCCAGCAGCCAGACAAACGTCGAGATAGCCGACGTTGGGCCGTTCACCGGCAGGTGTCCGACCTCCATGGTCTGCATGCCGATGACGAAGGTATGGGCCAGCGCTCCAAAGACGAGCAGTGCCGTCGCCGATCGACCGACCGCGGGCTGGCGCTCGCTGAAGTGCCAGGCGTATGCGAGGAACGCGGCGACGTACAGGGCAAGAGGCGCGAAATTCATCTTAACGACTCAACGGAGTCGGCGCGAAATACCCCTGCTTGGTCCGGACCGTGACGTTCGGCTGATCCACGCGCACCACGACGCGGCGCCACGTGCCGTCGCGCTTGGTGTTCTTGGACGCGTAGCCCACCGTGTATTGGCTCGAGAGCTCGTCGGAGATTTGGCTGTACACGCCCGCCAAGTCCGAGATCGCCTTCGGAAAAAACGACCGCCCGCCGGTTTCCTGCGCGAACTGGCGCATCTGGTAGGCGGCTTCGTTGAAGCCCTTGGCCGTCGGAGAGTTGTCGGTCCCTTCCAAGCTAATCGCGTAGATCGCGGTGTCGGACCGCTTGGCCAGGTCGAGCACTTCATCGAACCCGAGCAGGCTCGCCGTGTCTTCGCCGTCCGAGAGTACGATGACGGCCTGCCGGCGGATCTCGTCGGTGTTCTTGGCGACGGCCTTCTTGAGATCTTTGAGCGCAACATAGATCGCATTGTAGAGCGCGGTCGAGCCGCCAGCCGACGTCTTGCGAATCGCCTGCTCGAGCGCGGCCACATTGTTCGTAAACCCTTGCAGCACGACCACGCGGAGGTCGAAGTCGATGACCTCGGCCAAGTCCAGCTTCCGAAGCCGACGGGAAAACCCGACGGCGGCCTCCTGAGCGGTCGGCAGCTTGCTCTCCATGCTGGCGCTCGTGTCCACCAGCAGCGCGAGCGCGATCGGCAGATTCGTGCCGGTGAAGAACGTCACGTCCTGTTTGACACCGTCCTCGTAGACGCTGAAATCGTCCTGCTTGAGACCCCCGACGAACCGCACGCTGGCCCCTTCGGTAACAGTCACGTTGAGCGACACCAGGTCGACACTGGTGCGAAACGACGGCACCTGCGCCTGGCCCTGGGCCGGCGATGGTGTCCCCTGAGCGGCGAGCGCTGTCGTCAGACCCATCGCCGCGGCGACGAGCACGTGCCATCGATCCGGCCGGCCTGCCCGGCTCACCGTCGCCCCCGTGGACCCGCGGCGATTGTGCCCCGTGCGGTCAGGTCGGGACGCTTGGTGCTGACGCTGGTGCGCTCGGGCGGCAGGAAGGACCCCGGTCGCGCGTAGGTGACCTTGTATTGCTGCGTCAGCACGTCGGCCAGGCGCTGTAACTTGGCGGCGAGCGCCTGGCTTGTCAGCGACTGATCGTAGCTCCCGCCGGTGACCCGGGATCCCTCGGTGATGACCGTGTCGAGGATGCGCGCGTCATCGCTCGTGTCCTGGGACAGTCTGCCCAGAATGATGACGTGAAAGGCCGCGCCCGCCTCACGAAGTGGCGTCAGGACTTGTTCGGCGTTGTGCGTGGCGCAGACCTGCGGGCTCTCTGTCGTGATGGTCACGACGACCCGGCGTGTCGCGTCCGCCTTCTCGAGTCCGCGCACGACCTCGATCACTCCATCGAGCACGCAGTTCTTGCCCTGCGTCCACACGCCCTGGATGGCTTCCTGGAGTCGGGCGCGGTTGCTGGTGGAATCGACGACGATCGTCGGGTGTTCGGCTTGCGAGATGATGGCCAACCGGTTGGTCGCACCAGACGCCGACGGTACCGTCATACCGTCGATAAACAAGGCCAGCGCCCGGCGAATCTGGGTAATGTTGCCGGAGCCTGCCAGGCCGCTGAGCAGGATGGCGACCTGCATGGGCTCGTCGGCGGGCGCGACACGGAGTACCTCCCGTGCGACGTTGTCCTCGCGGACGACGAAATCGGACGGCCCGAGATTGGGGACGGGCGCTCCCGACCGATCCAGCACGCTCACGTACATCGAGCGCTCCGTTGCTTGCGCCAGGAGGGCAACGGGCCGGGTGAGCGCGAGCGCGGCAACGACCAGCAGGCCGGCGAGGGCGCGCCGATGGATCACGAGGCGAGTATAGGTCGAAACTGGTTTGAAATCTACGACTTGCGGGGAGAGCCTGGAGCGAGAGACGGGGCGGCCGGTTTCTTGACACCCCTCAGGTCGCATGTTATAAACCAACGGCTTCACCGCCGTCGCGCTTCGTCTCGCGACGTGTCATCCCGATGCTTTCAGCCTACATCCCCATCGCCATATTCGTCGTGGTCGCAACGGGATTCGCGCTGTTCACGCTCGTCTTTTCGAGCCTTCTCCATTCGGAGAAGTACAACAAGGTCAAGCTCGAGCCGTACGAATGCGGGATTGAGCCGACGACCGGCGCGCGCGACCGCTACAGCATCCGGTACTACCTGGTGGCGATGCTGTTTGTCATCTTCGACGTCGAGACGGTCTTCATGTTTCCGTGGGCCGTCATCTTCGACAAGTTGCTGCTGTTCGGCCTCCTCGAGATGCTGGTCTTCATCTTCATCCTCGTGGTCGGTTACTACTACGCGTGGCAAAAGGGCGCGCTCGAGTGGGTCTAGATGGCTGACGAAGCCCACGCACCAAAAGCAGCCGCCCCGGCCGGGCCGTCCGATCAGGCGCCGCCGGCCGACCTGGCGCCGCCGGCCTTCTTTGCGTCGCTCTCGGCGGCAGTCGCCGATGGGATCACGCAGACCAGCTACTGGGTTGGAGATTGGACGATTATCGTCCCCGTGGCGCGATTGCTGGACGTGGTGCGCCACCTGCGCGACGCGCCCGATGCCGCGTTCGACCTCTGTTCGGACGTGACGGCCAGCGACTGGCCCACGCGTCCTCAGCGCTTCGACGTCATTTATTGTTTGTATTCGACGCGCCATCACCATCGCGTGCGCGTGAAGGTGAGAGCGGCGGAGCTCGAAGGCGTGCCGTCGGTCTCTGGGATCTGGCCCGGCGCCAACTGGTTCGAGCGCGAGGTCTACGACATGTTCGGCGTGAATGTCACCGGACATCCCGATCGGCGGCGCATCCTGATGCCGGACGACTGGCAGGGCTTCCCACAGCGCAAGGACTATCCGCTCGAAGGCCCCGGCGAGTTGCTGATGGAGAATCCGCTCGACTGGCTCAAACTGCGACAGTCACGAGACGAGGCTGATATCGAGTAGGGGCGTCGTGCTTGGGTTCTTGGGTTACTTAGGTGCTTAGGCGCACCCACGAACCCAAAAGCGCCTACGAACCGAAGCACTTACGCACCTACGCACGACAGAAACCATGGAAACCCCAGCAGTCCACCACGGCGCCATGTTCGACACCAACGAGCTGGTGCTCAACATGGGCCCTCAGCATCCGAGCACGCACGGCGTGCTGCGGGTCGTGCTGCGCCTCGACGGCGAGAAGGTGGTCGACGCCGACGTGGTGGTCGGGTACCTGCATCGCGGTATCGAAAAGCTGAGTGAGAACCGCAACTGGACGCAGATCATCCTGCTGACCGATCGCATGGACTACGTGGCGGCGGCCACGAGCAACGTCGGGTATTGCGAGACGGTCGAGAAGCTGATGTCGATCGAGGTCCCGCGCCGCGCCAGATACGTGCGCACGATTTTGTGCGAGCTGCAGCGGATCGCCAGCCACTGTCTGTGGGTGGGGACGCACGCGATGGACATCGGTGCGATGACGGTGTTCCTGTATGCGTTCCGCGAGCGGGAGCTGATTCTCGATCTGTTCGAGGAATTTTGCGGCGCCCGGCTGACGTACAACTCCATGCGGATCGGCGGCCTGCCGCTCGACATCCCGCCCGGCTGGGACAAGAAGGTCCTCGAGTTCGTCAAGATCATGACCGTCAAGATCGACGAG
>JBGPHH010000212.1:0-7350 GCA_041484265.1 Vicinamibacteria bacterium | reverse complement strand
CGCGCTGAAGACGGCGCGGTCGGCGTTCGGCACGCGCCCCATGATGTCGGCAAAGAAGCTGCGCGTGTCATCCACCGTCCCGTAGCCGACCGTGTCCGGCAGATTGACCGTCGTGGCGCCGGCGTCGATCACGGCCTCGACCACGAGGCACAGGAAATCCGGGTCGCTCCGCGTGGCGTCTTCAGCCGAGAACTCCACATCGTCGGTAAACTGCCGCGCCTGTCGGACGGCCGCGACGGCCGACTCGAGACACACCTCGCGCGTGATGCGAAGCTTGGTGCGCAGGTGTAAGTCGGAGGTGGCCAGGAAGGTGTGAATACGTGAACGCTCGGCGGGCTTCAGCGCGCGGGCCGCTTCCTCGATGTCCAGGGACCGCGTGCGGCACAGCGCGGCGATGACAGGCCGGCGCACATTGAGCGCGATCTGCCGGACGGCTTCCGAGTCGGCCGGTGACGCAATGGGGAAGCCCGCCTCGATGATGTCCACGCCCAACGCGTCGAGCGCGTGGGCCATGGTCACCTTGCCGGGCACGTCCAGGGTGTAGCCTGGAGCCTGCTCGCCGTCGCGGAGCGTGGTGTCGAAGATGACGACGCGGGCCGGGTCGCCCATATACCCGACTGTTGTAGCGTCCGGCCGGCCTAGAAGTCAAGATGATAGTAATTACCAAACAATAAGATTAGTTTATAATCTGCCGACATGGACTTACAGGTGCTCAGGATCTTTCTGGCCGTGGCGCACGAGCGCAGCTTCTCGCGCGCGGCGGCCAAGGTGCACCGGACCCAGCCGGCGGTGAGCCAGGCCGTGCGACGTCTCGAAGCCGATCTCGGCGAGCAGCTGTTCGATCGGTCGTCAAAGACCGGGACGCTGACTGAGGCTGGACGGGTCCTGCAGAACTACGGCCAGCGGCTGGTGCGGCTTGCCGAGGAGACCGAGTCGTCGGTGCGCGACTTGCGCGACCTGCGCCGCGGCCGCGTGCTCATCGGCGCCAACGAAGCGGCTGTCCACACGCTGCTGCCGCTCATCGGGCGGTTCCGTCAACGGTATCCGGACGTCACCACCGACGTGCGCCGCGTGCCCGCGCGTCAGATTGCCGCCGAAGTGCAGCAGGGCAGCCTCGACTTCGGCGCGTTGACATTCCGCCCCTCCGAACAAGGCCTGTTGGAAGTGCCGGTCGGGACCGACGAACTGGCGCTGCTCGTGCCGCCGTCTCATCCGTTCGCCAAACACACGCAGGTGACGATGGAGGAAGTGGCGGGGGAGCCCGTGGTCGCGCACAACGATCCGTCGCCTGCCCGCGAGCGCGTGCTCCGGATGTTCGAGGAGCGGCACCTCGCGCTCAAGATGGTGATTTCGCTGCCAAGCCTCGACGGGATCAAGCGCGCGGTGGAGATGAAGCTCGGAGTGGCCTTGCTGCCGCGCCGCTGCGCGATCACCGAAATCGCCAGCGGACGACTCGTCGCCATTCCCGTCGCGGGCATTTCGCGCCGCCGGCAAGTGACGCTGGTCTGCCGCCGCGCGCACCGGTCAGCGGCCGCCGATGCATTTCTTGCGGTGGCCCAGGAAAAGACGAAGGCCACCGCGTAACGGCAGAATCACCAGATTCAGAATCCTTTTATGTAAGGGAGTCGGTCGGCGACGCGCCTGACCTCGTCGTATCGATCGAGGAGCATGGCTGTCGGATTCCATTGGCCGCTGAGAAATGCATCGCGTAGCGCTGTCTGTACGGTCGCCGTAATGCGCACCGACCCCGCCGTGACCACACCCGACCGAACGTCAGCGTCGATGATCACATCGGGCGTCTGCTCGACGAGCGTCTGCAGCTGAGCGACGGCGTCATGGCCTGCCGCGAAGCACGGAATGCCAAGAATGGCGGAGTTGCCCTGGAAGATTTCTGCAAACGATTCACCAACAATCGCGCGAATCCCGGCCCTCAGCAGGCCCTGCGGCGCGTGCTCGCGGGACGACCCGGACCCGAAGTTGGCGTTGACGACGAGCACCTTCGCGCCAGTGAATCGCGGGTCGTTAAACGCGTGGCGCGGGTCGGCGGCGCGATCGTCCTCGAACAGGTGCTGTTCCAGGCCGTCGAACGAGACGGCGCGCAGGAAGCGCGCGGGCATGATCCGGTCGGTGTCGATGTCGTTGCCGCGCAGCGGCAGGCCGCGGCCGGAGATCTTGAGGATGGGACCTGCTGCCGTTGGTTGAGCCAGGACCGTCATGCCGACACCTTACTGATATTCGTCATCGTTCTGACGTCGATCACCTCGCCGGCCACGGCCGCGGCGGCCACCATCGCCGGACTCATCAGCAGCGTCCGCCCGGTCGGGCTCCCCTGACGTCCCTTGAAATTGCGGTTCGACGAAGACGCGGACACCTGGCGGCCCTCGAGCCGGTCGGTGTTCATGCCGAGGCACATCGAGCAGCCCGCGCCGCGCCATTCGAAGCCGGCGTCGATGAAGACCTGATGCAGCCCCTTGGCTTCCGCGGCCTGTCGAACGTGGCGCGAACCGGGTACCACGAGCGCTTTGACGTGCGGCGCAACGTGGTGTCCCTTGACCAGACGCGCGGCCTCCTCGAGGTCGGACAGGCGCCCGTTGGTGCACTACCCGATGAACGCGACATCGATGCGGGTGCCCTTGACGTACCCTCCGGGCTTGAAGCCCATGAACGCGAACGCCTCGTCAGCGGGATCAGCGTTGATCGGCTCGGAGATGCCGACCGACTGACCAGGATTGATGCCCCAGGTGACGGTCGGTTCGAGAGACGCCGCGTCCAAGGTGACGCGATCGTCGTATGAGGCATTCTGATCCGATGCGATCTGGCGCCACCATTTGACGGCGCGATCGAAAGCGTCGCCGGAAGGCGCGAACGGTCGACCACGCAGATACGCGAACGTCGTTTCGTCGGGGTTCACGTATCCGACGCGGGCGCCGCCTTCAATCGACATGTTGCAAATGGTCATCCGCTCGTCGATCGACATCTTGTCGAGGGTCGTGCCGCCGTACTCGTAGGCGAACCCGACGCCGCCGTTGACGCCGAGGCGGCGGATGATGGTGAGGATAACGTCCTTCGCGTACACGCCCGCCGCCAGCCGGCCGTTGACGTCGATGCGGCGGACTTTGAGCGGCTCGATCGCGAGCGACTGCGACGCGAGCACATCGCGGACCTGCGAAGTGCCGATGCCGAGCGCGATCGAGCCCAGCGCACCGTGGGTCGAGGTGTGGCTGTCTCCGCACGCGATCGTCAGGCCGGGCTGCGTCAGGCCGAGCTCGGGACCAATGACGTGCACGATCCCTTGGTTCTCGTTGTCGGGCGTCCAGAGCGGAATGCCAAAATCACGACAGTTCCGCTCGAGCGCGCCCGTCATTTCTTCGGCCATCACGTCAAGAAAGGGCCGCCCCTGCCTGTTGGTGGGGACGATGTGATCGACGGTGGCGAAGGTGCGGTTGGGATAGGCGACCTTCCAGCCGTGCTGACGGAGCATGTCGAACGCCTGCGGGCTCGTCACCTCGTGGATGAGATGCAGGCCCACGAAGAGCTGCGTTTGTCCGCTCGGCAGCGTGCGGACGGCGTGTGCGTTCCAGACCTTGTGAAAAAGTGTCTCGGCCATGTTCAACGTGACTCACGACTAGGATAGTCGAAACCCGGACGTTCGGTATAATCTGCAACCCGACCCCTGAGACCCTTCTATGCTCTGTCGCCAGTGCGGAACTGAAATCGCCGACAAGGCGCTCGTCTGTTTTCGCTGCGGAGCCGCGACGAGCGAGCCCACGTTCAAGGCGCCGGCGCCTGGGGGACGCGCGTCGTCGCGCCGCCTGCAGGTGGCGCTCTTTGCGTTTGTGCTGCTCGTCCTGCTCGTGCTCCTGGTCCTCTACGAAGGCCCGACACCGGCCGGGTTGCCTCCGCAGGCCGTGCAGTGGGCCATCATCGCCGGCGCCGTGGCGATCGTCATCCTGCGCGCGATCTCGCGTCGCCGCCGCTAGACCTGTTAGACTCTCCCATCGTGACGACTGCCACGCGACCCGCAATCAGACACGACTGGACGCTCGACGAGATCGAAACGATTTACACCGCGTCGCTAGCCGATCTCATTTTCGAGGCCCAGCAGACGCACCGCGCGTGGCACCGGCCCGACCAGGTACAAGGGTGCGTTCTGCTGAGCATTAAGACCGGTGGCTGCCCCGAGGACTGTGCGTACTGCCCGCAGTCAGCACACTACCAGACAGAAGTGACACGCGCCGAGCTTGTCGATCTCGAGGAGATGACCGCGGCGGCTACGCGCGCCCGCGAGCAGGGAGCCACGCGTTTCTGCATGGGCGCCGCCTGGCGCGATGTCCCGGACGGCCCGCCATTTTCGCGAGTGCTCGAGATGGTGCGCGTCGTGCGCGGCCTCGGGATGGAGGCGTGTTGCACGCTCGGCATGCTGACCGACGATCAGGCCGAGGCGCTCGCCGAGGCCGGACTCACGGCCTATAACCACAATCTCGACACGGCGCCGGAGTTCTACGGCGAGATCATCACCACACGGACCTACGACGATCGATTGGCGACGCTCGCTCGTGTGAGAGCAGCAGGGGTTACGGTGTGCTGCGGCGGCATTATCGGCATGGGTGAGAGCCGGCGCGTGCGCTGTGGGCTGTTGCGGCAATTGGCGACCCTCGACCCGCATCCCGAAAGCGTGCCGATTAATCTGCTGGTCCGCGTGTCGGGCACGCCGCTCGCCGACCTGCCGCCAGAAGATCCGATCGAGTTGGTCAGGACCATTGCCACCGCGCGCATCCTGATGCCCGCGTCGACTGTCCGCCTGAGCGCGGGCCGCCTGTCGCTTTCAGACGAGGCACAGGCGCTGTGCTTCCTGGCCGGAGCCAATTCGGTGTTTCTCGGTGAGCGTCTCCTCACGACGCCCAATCCCGGTCCCGATCGGGATGCGCAGCTGTTTGAAAAATTGGGATTACGGCTCCAACAGTGAACTTCCTTGAAGCTCGGGTGCGTGAACGGCTGGCCGACTGGGAGGCGTCCGGTCTGCTGCGCTCCCTCCGACCGCCGTCAGGCATCGATTTTTCCTCAAACGATTACCTGAACCTGGCCGCGCATCCGTCGATCGTCGAGCGTCTGATTGAGGCTGCCGCGCGCGAGGGATGCGGCAGCACCGGCTCTCGCCTGCTGCGTGGCGAGCGTGAGGCGTTTCAGGCGATCGAGCGCCGCTTCGCACGGTTCAAAGGCACAGAAGCCGCGCTGTATTTCTCGAGCGGCTATCTTGCCAATCTCGCGGTACTGACGACGCTGGCAGAGCAGGGCGACGTGATCTTCTCGGACGATCGGAACCACGCCAGTTTGATCGACGGAGCGCGGCTCTCGGCGGCCCGGCGGGTCGTGTTCCCGCACAACGACGTCGACGAACTGGCTCGGTTGATGGGCGAGGCGGGAGATGTCGGACATCGCTTTGTGGTGGTGGAGTCGCTGTTCAGCATGGACGGCGACATGGCGCCACTCACGGAGTACGCGCGGCTCTGCCACTCGACGGGCGCATCGCTCATCGTCGACGAAGCGCACGCGGTCGGGATGTATGGTGCGACAGGCAGTGGATTGCTCGAGGAGTGCGGCGTCGAGTCCGGCGAGTGCATTTCGGTGAATACGGCGGGGAAGGCCCTCGGCGTCGGCGGCGCGTTTGTGGCGGGCCCCGCTTGGGTGATCGACTATCTGGTCCAGCGCGGCAGACCCTTCGTATTTTCGACGGCCGCGCCGCCTGCGCTCGCGTCCGCGCTTGATGCCAGCCTGGACGTGATCGCGAACGAGCCCGGACGCCGCGACCGGCTCGCAGCGCTTGCACGACGGCTCCGAGCCAAGCTGGCTGAGGCGGGTGTCGCCCTGCCCGCAGGTCGTTCGCAAATCATTTCCATTGTGATCGGCGACAACGAACGGGCCGTGGGCGTCGCGAACGCGCTCCAGGCGAAAGGGTTCGACGTGCGAGCGATTCGGCCGCCGAGTGTGCCGCCGGACACGTCACGGCTCAGAGTCTCGGTGAATGCCGGGTTGTCCGAGGAGACGGTTGACCGCTTTGCCGCTTCGCTCGCCGACGCCCTCAGGGAGGTCGGGGTCTGCTGCGCGGTGTCTTCGTAACCGGAACCGACACCAACATCGGCAAGACGGTCGTGTCGGCGGCCCTCGTCTGCCGCTATCGTGGCGCGGCACCCATCAGGTATTGGAAGCCGATCCAGACCGGCACCGACCAGAGTGACGACACGGCCCAGGTGCGACGCCTGGCCTCCTGTTCTGACGCCGAGATTCTGGACGACGGGTTCCGGTTTACGCCGCCCGTGTCGCCGCATCTTGCCGCAGAGCTCGCAGGCGAGCGAATCAGCATCGGCACTCTGACGGCCCTCGCCGCGTCGCAGGCGCCCACGGACCGCTGGATAGTCGAAGGGGCCGGCGGCGTGCTCGTGCCGCTGAACGATTCGGATCTGATGATCGATCTGATCGTGCAGCTGGGGCTGCCGGTCCTTATCGTCTCGCGCAGCGGCCTCGGGACCATCAACCACACGCTGCTGACGCTCGAAGTGCTGCGCGCGCGTCTGGTCAGAATCGCAGGCGTGGTGATGGTCGGTTTGGCCGACGCGGAGAACCGTCTGGCAATCGAGCGCTACGGCGTGGTACGCGTGATTGGCGAACTGCCGATGCTGGCCCCGCTTGAACACCAGGCGCTCGAACGATGGGCGCGGACGTCGCTCGATTCCGACGGGCGCCTGATGGAGTTTCTGAAATGAGCCGGTCGGCGAAGCTGCTGCCGCCGCTGGTCGATCGCGATCGCGCGTGCGTGTGGCACCCCTACACGCAGGCGCGGACCGCGCCGCCGCCGCTGCCCATCGTCAGGGGCGAGGGTGTGTACCTCTACACGGAGGACGGCCGGCGACTGCTCGACGGCATCTCGTCATGGTGGGTGAACATCCACGGCCACTCGCATCCACGTCTGAACGAGGCGCTCGCGGCCCAGGCGAGGAAGCTCGAGCACGTCGTGTTCGCGGGCTGCACGCATCCGCCGGCGGTTGATCTCGCCGAGCGCCTTGTCGCCGTGCTGCCTCGAGGTCTGACGCGAGTGTTCTATTCGGACAACGGGTCGACGGCCGTGGAAGTCGCGTTGAAGCTTGCCCTCCAGTACTGGAGCAATCGCGGCGAGGCGTCGCGCCGGACCTTCATCACGCTGCACCACGCGTATCACGGCGACACGGTCGGGGCGATGTCGGCGAGCGAAGACTCCATCTTCACCCGCCCGTTCGCCTCGATGCTGTTCAACGTGCTGCGGGCGGACCCGCCGTACTGCTATCGCTGTCCCGTGGGGCTCGAGCGATCGACGTG
>JBGPHH010000211.1:0-7353 GCA_041484265.1 Vicinamibacteria bacterium | reverse complement strand
CGCGTGCAGCGCGTGCCGCAAACCGAAGCGAGCGGGCGCATCCACACGTCGACAGCCACCGTGGCGGTCCTGCCGGAAGCCGAAGAAGTGGACGTCCAGATCGATGAAAAGGACCTCCGCATCGACACGTTCTGCTCGAGCGGACCTGGTGGGCAGAGCGTGAATACGACGTACTCGGCCGTGCGCCTCACCCACATTCCGACCGGCGTCGTCGTGTCGCAGCAGGATGAGAAGTCGCAGATCAAGAATCGCGCGAAGGCGATGAAGGTGCTCCGGGCGCGGCTTTACGAGATGGAGCTGCGCAAACAGCAGGATGCGATTGCCAAGGATCGCCGCGGCCAGGTTGGCACCGGCGATCGATCAGAGAAGATCAGAACCTACAATTTTCCACAGAGCCGGATTACCGACCACCGGATCAAATTCGAGACCCATCGGCTGAGCGAAGTCCTCAACGGCGATCTGGCTGAAATGCTCGACCAGCTGGCCACACACTATCAGTCCGAGAAGCTCAAGGACGCGAGCGTTGCTTAAGCAATCCGGTCTCAGCGTTCATCAATACGTCGCCGACGGATGCCAGCGGCTCCGTCGTGCCGGTATTCCCGCCGACCAAGCCGGTCTCGATGCGCGTCTGCTGGCCCAATCGATCCTCGGCTGGAGCACCGATCGCCTCCTGGTGTCTGGAAGCGAACCTGCCCCCGACGACTTCGCCCATGACTACGATATGCGCCTCGGCCGGCGCGTCAGCCGAGAGCCCCTCGCCTACATCCTCGGCCACAAGGAATTCTGGGGTTTTGCGTTCGAAGTGTCCGACGCCGTGCTGATTCCACGGCCTGAGACGGAACTGATTGTCGAGACGGCGTTGGACTTGTACGCGGACGCCACTCAACCGCGAGAGGTCGCTGACGTCTGCACGGGGAGCGGCTGCATCGCGATCGCGCTCTCTCGCGAACGGCCGGTCGCACGGGTGATCGCGACCGACATCTCGAACGAGGCACTCGTCGTGGCCGAGCGGAATGCCGCCCGACACGATGTCGCCGACCGTATCCAGTTCATGCGGGCCAATCTCCTGGACGGCCTCGCCGGTCCCTTCGACCTCATTCTCTGCAATCCGCCGTACGTCAGGGAGCCGGATCGACCCACGCTGCAACCAGAAGTCCGCGATCATGAACCAGGCGTGGCGCTCTTCGGCGGCTCCGACGGCCTCAAGGTGATCGCCCAGTTGGTCGCGGAAGCTCCTGCGCGGCTTGTCCAGGGCGGCCATCTTGTGTTTGAGTTCGGGTCCGGACAGGACGAAGCCATCGAGGAGCTGGTCACCGGGGCCGTCGGCCTCAAACTGATTGAGCTTCGACGCGATCTGCAAGGCATCGCGCGAACGGCCGTGGCCGAGCGGGTGTGACGCACATGAGCGACTGCCTTTTCTGCAAGATCATCAACCGCGAAATCAAAGGCTCGATCGTCTACGAGGACGACCGGGTGCTCGCGTTCGACGACATCAATCCCCAGGCGCCAACACACGTGCTGATCGTGCCGAAGCGGCACATCGCGTCGCTCAACGAGCTGACGCCGCAAGACGATCAGATCGTCGGGGAACTGGCGCGACGAGCCGCGGCCATCGCGCAGGAGCGCGGGATCTCGGCAGGCGGATATCGGACCGTGTTCAACACCAACCGCGACGCGGGCCAGACCGTCTTCCACATCCACCTGCATCTGCTCGGCGGACGCGGCATGCACTGGCCGCCCGGTTAGCACGTCTTCTGACTACAACACGAGGGCATTGCGGAAACCCGCGCCCGGATGACTGCATCATCCGGGCGCGGGAAGCTGTCCGTACTAGAAGTCCCAGTTCACCGTCAGCTTCGCGAAGCGCCCTGGAACGAGATCGATCGGTCGTTGCCATACCGAGAAGGAGTTATTCACGGAGACGACCGTGTCCTTGTTCAACGTGTTGTACAGGTCGGCCCTTACATTGAAGCGATTTACCCCCACGCGGAAGATTTTTCCGACGCTGAGGTCGAGGTTGTGCAGCCGATCGCCGTACATCTCGCCAGGCGCGAGCATATTGACCGTGATGCTGTTGTTTGCCGCGGCGCCGGACGACAGAGTTCGGCCGAGCGTGGAGTTTGCCAATAGGTAGGTGTTCGTCGCCACGTAGTTCGCCTGGATCAACGGTCCCGGGGCGTCTGCGTAGTTCGCGCTCACCTGCACGTCGTAGCGTGGAAACGTGTACACGCCTTGCACTTTGACCTGTGTCAAGAAAGGCGACTCCTGATGGCAGAACCCCGCCGGACTCCAGGCAGCATTGGTCGTGACTGGGAAACTCGTCGGATTCGAATTGGCAGTGCCCAACAGTGACTCCGGGAGCTGCGCGGCGACTTCGCAGTTATCCACGACGGTCTTACCCGAACTGACGCCGCCCTGAATCGTCACCCCGTTGGGAAGGCGCGCCTTGAGGTTCACATCCACACCGTTCCAATGCTGGATCTGCTTGCCGTAGTCGTCCGAAAGCGTGACGTAGTTGAGCTGCGGTCGGCCGAAACTTGCCACCTTGAGATCGAGCAACCCGGGCAGGACTCCGCCGCCACCCGGGAGCCGTGGGTCGCTCGTGGGCGTCACCATGCTGAACGAGTCGAAGTCCGACGGGCCGACCGACAGGTTGTCCGTCACCTGGAAGTTGCCAAACACCCGCCGGAAGTAACCCACATCGACCGACACACGCGGCACGATCTCGCGTTGGACCGACGCGGTCCACTCGTAGTTGTACGGGCGCACTCCCCAGCCGTTCAGCAGGTTGGGATTGTATTGGGTTCCGGGGATTGGACTGCCGAAATTCCCTTGTGCCGTCGCGGCGCAGGTGTCGATGCTGCCAGTCGTGCCCGGGCTTTGCGCCAAGTTACTTGTGAGATCGCAGTCTGGGACGAAATTGCCGTTCGTATCCGTCCATGTGCGGTTTGTCTGCGTCACCAAGAGGTTGGCCGGAGAGAGCGCGCTGCCGATGCCGTTCAGCGTCTGGCCATTCAGGTACCTGTTGAACGTCACCTTCACCGCGGTCTTCCCGTCCCCCTGCACGTCGTAGGCGACGCCCGTCCGGAACGAATAGTCCTTCCACTTCAAAATGTCCGCGTAGGGAAACGTGATATTGCGCCCAGGCGTGAGCGGCGACGGGCCGATTGTCTGCTCGGGGGCGCTTGTGTGCAAGTAGTCGAAGCGCAGCGCGCCGTTCAGCGTGAGTCGATCGAGAGTCCACCGGTCCTGAACAAACGCTCCGAAATCGAGGTTCTCGTCGGTCCCGGTGCTGAGCGGAAATGCGCGCTCTGTGATCTGATTGGCAACAGGGTTGCTCAAGGCGTTGGTAACCCTGAAGGCCACCGGCAGGGCGCTCGGCGTAAAGGCTGTCGTTTTAATATAGCCCCACGTTTCGTTCAGGCCAACCTTGACCGTGTGCGCACCGGTGACGTACGTCAGGGCTTGCCGCATCGCCCAATTCGGAACCAGCGTGTTGTTCACGGATGCCGCGTTGCGATAGGTCAAGCCATTTGCCTGGTCGGTCACCGAAATCATCTGCGGCTGAATCGCGAGCAACGCCGGATCGTCGAGCGAGCCGCGGGGCTGCAAGTTCATGGAGCCCCACCGCTCGAACAGGTTCATAGCCACCGCTTCTAGCAGGATCCTACTGGTGACCGGCGACGTCCATTCCCCGTGATACTGCCGCAGTCGCGGGTTCCGGTTGTCCGTTCCCGCCTCGGGCGACGTCGTCGCATTGACGCCCGAGGGACACTGACAGTAGCCGTCGTATTTGTACGTGAGGGCGATCTTGTCTCGGGGCGTCGCCTGCCATGTCGTTCGGACCTGGAAGGTTTGGTATCGTCCTTTGTTGACGCCCTGCTGCGTCGGATCGGGCACATACACCCATTGGGTCGGGTCATACGCGTTCTTGTTGTTAGAAATCGTCGCGGCGTCCGACAAGAGGGCCTTCCGCCCAGCGAACCAGAACCAAACCTTGTCCTTGACAACGGGTCCGCCAAATCCACCGTCCAGATCCCAGTTGTAATTGAGCGTAGGAGCCGCCGTGAGCCCGACCGTTCCACCGCCATTGTCATAGGGCAGTACCTGCAGCCGTTGGGTGAAGTTGCTCGCCTGCAAGCTGCTGTTCGAGTAAGAGTTGATGGCCGAAAGGTGCCAGGTGTTGCCGCCGTCCCGCGGGATGAAGTTCATCCGCACGCCACCAACCGGCAAATCCGCGTTGACGGCTCCCGTATCGATCGTCACCTCCTGCGCCGTCGCGAGGTCGGGGTGCGATCGGCCGAGACCGCCGCCGGCCTGAAGCGTCATGACGCTGAGACCGGCTACGGTCACGCGGCTGTCGGAATTCACGGTTCCGTGGAACTCGAGTCCGTCCCCCGATTGGCCACCGAGGACGTTTCCGATATTTCGCGCCCCGCCGCCGCTGGCGGCGACACCGGGGACAAACTGCGCGATCTGGTCGAAGTTCCGACCGGCCGGCATCGAGTTAATCAGGTCCAGGCTCAGCGTGCGCTGGGTCGTGGTGCTTTGCACGTCCACAATCGGCGTTTCACCGGTGACCGTCACGGTCTCCTCGACGGCGCCGACCTTCATCTCGATGTTGATGCTGGCCACGAAGCCGCCCGTGAGCTCGACTCCCTCACGCTTGACCGTATTGAAGCCGGGCAGCGCATACGTCACCGTGTAGGTGCCGGGGCGCAGATCGACGATGTTGTACTGTCCGGTCCCGTCGGTCACCACCGAGCGCGTCTTTTCAATCAAGACCGGACTGGCCGCCTCCACGGTGACCCCGGGCAGGACGCTCCCGCTTGTGTCTTTCACAACGCCAGCGATTTGCGCTTGTGCAAATGCCACGGTGGGTAACAACAACAGCAGCAGTACTGGAAGGATACCGACGAGGCTCGCGAGTCTTTTCATGAGCTGCCTCCTGAGCGCCAAAGGCACACGGATCGATACACGGCGCAACTATGCACAGAACATGTGCGCCTGTCCAATACTCTTTTTGCCGTCGACACGCCACCGTCAGCCTAACTGGCTCGCGGCGAATATAAACCGAAGGCCGGCGCGCGGGGCCCTGCTGGCATTGCGGAACGACTAGTTCGCAAACTCCGCGAGGACGCCGTCATCTCTATTCACGCTCACGCTTCGGACCGCTCCAGCCAGCGGGACGCGGCGATCCACGACACGGTCGCTCACGGCGACGACGAGGTCGACCTTCTTGCGGTCGATATACTCAACGGTGAAGGTCACGGGCACGTCGAACACCTCGCCGAGCTGATCGACGTGGACGGCGAGCTCCTGGCCGTCCACGTGATAACTCACTTTGAGGCGCGGAAGCGTCGAACCATAGATCCACTGGTCGAAGAAGCGGTCGAGCGGCCGGCCCGCTTCGGCTTCGAACGCTTCCCTGAGCTCGTCCGTGCCGGCTTTCCGGAACCGCCCGACCGCATAGTACCGCCGCACGCCCCTGAAGAAAGCATCGTCGCCAATCAGACGCCGAAGCATGTGCAGGACGATGGCGCCCTTGTCGTAGACGAGCGCGCGAAAGATGCGGCTGTCGCTCCGGATGTGGCCGAGACGGTAGCCGAGATACACCGGGCCCTGATCCGACTCGTTCATGGCCCATCGCTGCATCTGTCTCAGGACGCTGACGAAGACGCTGTCGCCTCGCTCGTGCTGCGCGTAGAGGGCCGCGAAGTACTGTGCGAACCCTTCGCTCAGCCACTGCTCGTGATAGTTGCCCCAGCCGACCGCCTGGCCGAACCACTGATGCGCAAGCTCGTGCGCGAGAAAGAAATCGGGAAAGCGATCGAATGACGCCGGATCGTTCCGCGCTGTCGGCGTGATCGTGGGCAGCGGTTGAAACAATTCCGCGAAGTACGCCGGGCTGTGTCCGCCCGGGCGATCGCCGTCAAGCAGCGCGAGCGTGAACGTCGGATACGGGACGTCGCCGACCAGCGACGCGTAGAACTTCGCGATGTCCGCTGCGCGCTGGACGAGGGCCGGCGCCTGCCGGGTCTGCCTCGGATTGGCCTCGACCGCCAGCTGCACGCTGTCGAACACATGGCCCTCGAGTGGGGTCGCGCGTCCGGACGGCGCGAACCTCACCGTCGTCGTCGCCACACGCGAGAACTTGCTCACGACGAACGCGAGGTACCGCAGCGGTTGCACGGCCACGAACAAGTACACCCTGCGTCCGGACTGATCCGCCTTTGTACCCGACGTCTGCGGCCAGCCCTCTTCGAGCACGCCGCTCGCCACGCAGCCGTACTCCGGCGGCACGGCGATCTTCATCGTGGCCGTCGCGTAGTCCGTGGTCATGGCCTGCGGATACCACGCGATGCGGCTGCTATACAGAAAGCTCGGTTCGGGCGTGAATTCCAGCGGCGCGTCTCCCACCTGGCCCTCGCCGGCGCCGAGGGTCTCGTTGCCGTCTGGCTGTTGGGACTCGACTCGGCCGCCGTAGACGACGGTCAGCCGCAGTGTCGCGTCGCGCGCCATCGGCGCGGGCAGATCGATGACGACCTGATTCTCATTGTTGACACGAAAGCCGAACAGCCGGCCGAACTTGTCACTGGTGATCGAGCGCACGACCAGGGCGTCGGCGAGGCGCAGCGAGATCGTGGTGATCGACGCCGTCTTGACGCGCAGCGCAAGGGTCGCCACGCCGTCGATCCACTGGCGCGACGGCGAGACGGCGAGGTCGATGTTGTAGTCCACAACGTCGTAATCGCGGCGATCGTCGTCGTTGTAGAAACGGCCGCGGCGCGCGAGTGTGTCTTCTGAGGCGTAGAGGGCGATGGTCCGATGGTGCGCCCGCTCGAACAGCGTGATGTCTTCCGGATCGGCCTTCGACCGCGCGTACGTCAGGACGCCGAAGCGGCGCGTGTGGATTTCGGCCACGACATTTCCCGCGCCTGGCAGCAGCGACCACGCCTCGGTGCTGAGGTCGCCCAGGCTCACCTCGTACGACTTGGTCTGATCCTGCCTGAAGACCTCTGCGGCGCGCTTGAACTCGCGCGGGTCCACCGGCGCGGCGAGAAGATGATCGACGTGAATGACCCGCTCAACATCCGACGGGTCCATGCGGATGAACGCCGACGTGAACGACGCGTCGAGTGTGTCGCTGCCGCGGAAGATCTTGACCTGGGCCTTTTCGGTGTCAGGCTTCGGGTGAAAGTGCATGTCGCCGCGGCCGACGAGCACGAGGCCCGTGACGCCCGGCTCCACCGACGACACGAACACGTTCCCGGCGTCGAGGACGATGTCAATGTCTTCCGCGTGAATCGTCAGGCCGGTTGCCATGAACTGCTTGTCGGGATCGAGCGAGAT
>JBGPHH010000210.1:0-7402 GCA_041484265.1 Vicinamibacteria bacterium | reverse complement strand
GCTGATCGAAAGCCACGATGGTTGTAGACTCGGACATGACCGACCTCCTTGTATGCGGCTCTGCTCTCCGAGCGTGTGAACACCCGTAGAGTAATCCGCGCTTCTACAAGCGCAGGTCGGTCTTTCCATATCGTCTGGGCCCGTGCTCGGTGAAATCAGGTCTATCCGCCCAGGCAAGTGTTCGCATCCGTGCAAATCAAACCTGCAATGGTGGGGGATAGGCAATAGCGTGCGGTGAAACTGCCCTCCTGAGTCGCGCGGACTAAAGGGGGTGCGAGCGTCTAGGTCTTGAGCTTAGTCTGGCGTAGGCAATTGCGCGCTATCGATCACCAGCACGTCGACCGGCCCTCGGGCCGATTCGAGCTTCAACCCGAGTTGCTCCTGCACAGCCGTGAAGATGGACGGGCCGTTGGAATCGCCGGTCGGCGTCGGCGGCGCACCGGAAGGGCATCTGATCGGGTGCCCACTGCAGCTCTAGATCGTAGTTGCCGGTAAGACCCGTCCGGTCGACGACGGTGCGGCCAACAAACCTCGCAAGGACGTTCACGAATTGAGCCATCGTCGCGCTGCTTCCCGAGACGGTGCCTGGGAACATGCGCATCACACAGGAACGTTCGCTGGGCCCAAGGGGTTGCCCGCCGCGGGCGCGCACCGCCGCCATCAGCGCGGCGCAGTCGGTCGTGGAGGCGTGGAGCCTCGGGCCGAGCGCGTGGTCGTTTCTCGCCATGGCGAGCTCGTAAGTCGGCATGTCCCTGCGTTCGGTGTGAACCACTAACTTGAACCGATCGGCGAGCAGCCCTCGGAGCATGGGGATCATCGCCGGAGCAGGGTC
The DNA here is from genome assembly GCA_041484265.1 of Vicinamibacteria bacterium. Lineage (GTDB taxonomy): Bacteria > Acidobacteriota > Vicinamibacteria > Vicinamibacterales > CAVVIG01 > 2-12-FULL-65-11. The sequence goes on along the minus strand of JBGPHH010000210.1, from coordinate 6,570 downwards.
ATCCGAGCCGATCTGTAGATCCCTGCCTGCTTTCGCGATGACGTCGAATCGCTCCGTCTCGATCCATTGAGGCCCGCCCGTCATTCGATTACTGGGTAGGGGTTGGGGTGTGCCGTAGGCTAGCGCGATGAGTTCGCTCAGCGGCGCTTCCATCGCGGTGAAACGCCCGCCCGGTTGAAATCCGATCATTATGTGGTTCTCACCGGACCTGTTCGGTTTGACCGAGGCGACCTCGAATGTCGGACTTGCAGGTGCCTGTGCGAAGACGGCGGCGCCGATCCACACAAACATGAGCGACGTGCAAACGCGCGAACGAGAACAGCCTCCCACTATTTCCGCCTCCATTCGACGTTAGTTCGCGGTTGGAAGGCGTATCGCATCAACCACGACGACTTCCTCGGGCGCACGAATGGACTGGAGCTTGAGTCCGAGTTGCCCCTCCAACGCGGTGATCATCGCGGCGATCTCCTCGACCGTCGCTTCCTCAGTCGGGCCGCGTGCTCCCTCCCAGCGCACGTTCCAGTCATATGTGCCCGTCAAGCCGGTGCGGTTCAGCACTTTCTGTTGGACCATCGCTTCGAGCGCCGTCGCTAATGCGTCAAGCCTCCTGCCCTTGCCGGAGATGAGCGCGCGGTTTTGAAAGCCCTGGCAGATCGGGAAGCCGCCCCGTCCCGTGGACGGTGGCGGGTTGTTGTCGCAGTCGAGAGGAGAGGACACGAGTTGTGGGCCCAATCGTCCGTCACCACGCGCCAGCCGCAGTTCGTAGGCGGGGAGCTGGCGCGTCTCGCGATGCACGTGCAGTCCGAACCGATCTGTCAGGAGGGTCTGCACCATGCGTCTGACCTGCTCATCGGTGGACGCGACGGTGCCCTCAGGATAGGTCGCCATCACGTCATAGGGCGTCGAGGACGCCCAATTCGGCACGTCGATCAGCTGATAGTTCCTGAGCCGGTACGCATACTTGATCAGGCTCGCGACGGAAAGATTCGTGACGATGAACCGGCCAGACGTCGTGCGAAAGATGCCGTCCAGGTTGGCGGTTTTGTTCTCTTTGATTGACACCGCATCGAAGGCGAGCGGCGCCGATTGCGCCGCCAATTGATTCTCAGCCGGCACAACGTCGGCCACGAACACAACCGCAAGCATTACCGCTAATAAACGGCGAATGTCCCATCGCGGGTTGAAAATCAGCGGCCGCTCAGTGAAGTCATTTTCGGCGATCGGACGTTCCTCAACACTTTGTGAATCCGCGACCGTTTTACGCGCTCTATCGTGCGTCATCCTCAGTCGCCTGCCGGGCGCTCGATGTGCTCCACGGTGTATACCGGCACTGTGGCATCTTGCTGTTTCAGTTCGAGACCGAGTTTGCGCAGCACGGTGAAGAGTGTGGGGAGGTCGTCGAAGTTCGTCGTGCCCGCCGGGTTGCCTGGCGGAGGAGGTGGCAGCCGCATCGGAGTCCAGCCTTCCGTCTCAACGGCGAACAGCCCGCTGACTGCCGTGCGATTCACCACCGGCAAATCTGTCCAGTTCTCGATGTACTGGGCAAGGTCGTCCATGTTGATAGCTCTTGCATTCAGGGGGTGGCCCCTACCCGCAATAAAGTTATGGCAGCTTTCGGGGGTACCTGTGTCAAGAATGCAGTCCTTCTCTGCGATGGTGGACTTCTGGAGATTCGAACCTCCGCTTGCGACGGTGAGAGCGTAGACGAGCATCGTTTTCTGCTCAACCCGCACCACGAGCTTGAAACGATCGGCGAGCAACCTACGAATCATTTGTTGCATTCGGCCTCGCTTTTCGCTCTCTGGAAGACCGGGGGGAATGGCGTTGGTGGGCGCTTTCGCTTCGATATCGTACGGCTCGCCCCACCAGCCAGGAAGACCGGAAAGGCGCGGCGAGGGGTTGACCGGCACGTCGTACGCGTAACGCAAGAGCAAGAGCACGGGCACCGCGCTCGCATTGAGGTCACCGTTTGGCAGCACTCGCATGTGCATGTTGCGCGGGTCGCCTGAGCGAGCGGGCTTTATTGAGATCACTTCATACGCCTGCGACTGAGCGACGGCAGGCGAAGCTAGGATAGACGTGACCTCGAATATGGGATCGGCGGCAGCAATCGGCGGAGACTGCGCCGTGACCTGCGGTACCATCGACAATCCGGCTATCGCCGCGATTCCAGCTGTGAGAAGAGGGAGTCTTCGTCTTCCAGCAGGATGCCGCGCACCGCCAGCACGCCTTGCCATCGTCCCCTCCACTTGTTGGTCGAGTTGTTGGTCGAACACGGCGGACAGGCCTGCGACAGCAGTGGCTGCGCGTGGCCGATGGGCATCGGCATCAATCGCCCACAGCGCGCCTATGACGAGCGTTGTTCCGGCCATGCGACCGCACAGCGCGATGCTTCCCTGCGTGAACGCACCGGCTACTGCCGCCTGTTCCACGCGCCAGCCGAGATCGTCTGGCATACCGATCAGGAGAAGGAGAAAGATATGTAGCGCGGAACCGAAGTGATGGTCTCCAGCCGCGTCGCCCTGAAACTCCCACAGGTCGGACTCGATCTCGAAGCGCCGAGTCTCACGAAGCCCCGGTGGCATGCGCCACGTGTAGAGCCATGTCCACGCGCGCACGCAATGGACTGCGAGGCGCATCAAGAGCGAGGTCATGCGGGCACCGGGCGGCGCGCGACTCGCTTGGGTATCTTTCCGCCTGCTGTCTGACGCGCGTCGTCAGCGGCGGTCTCGCCCGCGGCCGTCAACACGTAGAGGCGGCGACCCGGACGATTCTCGCGAGCGGGAATCTGCGCGTCCTCCCACTGACTTTGAAGCAAGCCCATCGCTTCAAGTCGGCCCAGCGCACGGTAGAGCGTTCCGTACGCGGTCAGAAGACGGCGATTATTCGCGTCACCGAGACGTTTGGCTATTTCGTAGCCGTGAAATTCGAGAATGCCGTGGCGGCGCAGATTGGCGGCGCACACGCAGATGGCCGTTTCAAGAGGGACCAGCTGACCGGGTTTTCGTCGCATTCGGCCAACTATAGGCAGATATATGCGGATTGTCAATTGAATGTGGTTTGGCCTCTGTCACGCGGTCTAATCAAGGGGTTTACGTGCAGATTTTCATCGCGCTGCCCTGGTCTATGCTGACGATCCGCGATCACTGAGATGATGAAGCGGCTGGTGTTCTCAGCAGCGTGGTAGCGTGCCGTGCCATGGCGCGCTGCTTATGCTCGCGCGCGAGAGAGGAGAGCCAGCCATGGGATACGGTGCCATCGACCTTCACAAACGAGAGAGCCAGGTGCGAATCGTGACCGACGAGGGGGAGGTCATTGATCGGCGGATTGCCACGACCCGTGACAGCTTTCGGCATCTGTTTTGGGGCCGTCCCTGCATGCGCGTGTTGATCGAAGCGTCGACGGAAAGCGAGTGGGTCGCGCAACATCTCGAGAGTCTCGGTCACGAGGCGATCGTGGCCGATCCCAACTACACCTTGATGTATGGCCACCGGACGCGACGGATCAAGACGGATCGTCGAGACGTCGCGGCGCTGACCGAGGCCTGTCGGCTGCAGATCTATCGTCCGGTGCACCGTCGCTCCGCGGACCATGTCACGATCCAGTGGCAGCTGAACGTCCGGCAGCAGCTCGTCTGGATGCGGACACGCGCCATCAGCCTGATGCGCGCGACGACTCGAGGCGTGGGCGTCCACATTCGCAGCAGCGATACCGACCACTTTCTCACCCACCTGGAACACGCGGAACTCCCGACGCCCCTGCAGGACGCGCTGGCACCCTTGCGCGAGCAGCTGCGGCTGCTCAACACCCAACTCGCCGAGATGGACGCCGTGATCGGCCAGGTCGCGCAGGGGCATCCGGTCATTCGTCGCTTGCTCACCTGCCCGGGCGTGGGCCCGGTGACCGCGACCGCCTACGTCGCGGCGCTGGACACGGTGGAGCGGTTTCCGAGCGCGGGCCACGTCACCAGCTATCTCGGATTGGTGCCCCGGGAGTACAGCTCGGAGGAGCACCAGCGGCGGGGTCATATCGTGCGCGCGGCGCATCCCCGCGTGCAGTCACTCTTAGTCCAGGCGGCGGTGCGCGTGCGGCGATCCCGCCGCGAGGAGTCTGGGGCCCTGCGCGCGTGGGCGCTCGGCATTGAGCGCCGGCGCGGCACGACCATCGCTGTCGTCGCGCTCGCGCGGCGGCTGGCCCGGATTCTGTTTGCGATGTGGCGCGATGGGGTGGACTATCAACCCCGGCTCAGTCGGGGTGACAAGCCTGCTGGTCTCGCCTCAGTGTGAGGCATGAGCCGACCCTGCGTCGTCGAGTTGGAGGAGCGAGCACGAAGGTAAGCCATGGCCGCTTGCGAGAGCCGTATCACTGATGGCGCCGCTCCTCCGAATCGGATCGTCTTGTGCGCCGGCGACCACACGGTGTCGCCTTCACGAGCGCGAATAGATGGGTGAGCCACTTCGTCCATGCGACGCAGTGAGCAAACGACGATCGGCAGGGGCGCTCGTGTAGCAGTCGGATGTCGACCCATTCGCGCGCGAGGACCCTGGCTCTATGAGGGCCCGCGCGCGCTCACTGGAGGCTTGTCAGGAAGAGCGACGTTACCCGACGGGTAGATTGACGGGCCGCTTCATAGGTGGCTTGCTAGTACTACTTTGTCAGATCCGTAACTGAACCGAGCGTAACGCATCGATGCGCTTGAGGTATTGCGGTCGTTGAGCAAACAAATAGGCCGTGAAGACTTCCTGCACGATGCCGCGCGCCATTGGGAACGTGAGTCGGAGACGCGCTCGATGTCGCTCGACTTGCAGGAAGTTGTACGTGATCGCGGTGAGCACGACATGGTGGTGCCAGCCAGGAAACGTCCGGCCTTCGAAGTGATCGAGGCCGAGTTCGGTTTTCAGATCTTGATACTGCTGTTCGATGGCCCACCGCTGATGCGCCAACCGAACGACCTGCCGCAAGGACGCGGTCGCGGGCAGGTGGACGAAGTAGTACTTGGTGCGCGGGGTCTCGCCCAAATCGCGCTCGCACAGCACCCATACTTCTGGGGCGAGGCGGCGCCGGCGCCAGTCGTGCGCGGGCGTGACGCGGGTGGCCGCAAAAGTCGCCGTCCATCGCCGGGCGTCGCGACGGTTGCGCCAACTGACGCGCCGCCAGGCCGATCGCGGCAGCGCCAGACTGATCTGGGTCACACTCCGCGGCTCGACGCCAGCCGCCAGGTCCGGATGTGTGCGTGGCCGGCCGCGATGAGACGCCGATCGCCAGACCAGGCGAGGTGTGCCGCGGAACACCGTGACGTGCGACGAGATGCCCACGGCATACGGGAGCCGCAACCGGTGCAACATCGCTCGGAACAGCGTGATGTCGCCGAATTCTGCATCGGCCAACACGCCCGTCACCGTGAATCCGCTCGCGCGCACCTGGCGGAGCAGCGTCAGGGCTTGCCGCCATTTCTCCTGAAAGGCGACCGTCGGAGGAACACGCGCGTGATCCCGCGCGGTGTCGGTGAGCCACGCTTCGGGCAAGTAGAGGGCCGCCCCCAGCAGATACGCCCGCACGCCGGTCCACAGCGCCGCCGTCACGGCCACCTGACAACTGGCGATCTTGCCCAACGCGCCGCAGTACTGCCGCGCCACGCCGACGGAGTGGGTCCCTTGTTTGGGAAAGCTCGTGCCGTCGAAAATCAGGAGTCCTTCGCGTTCTGGAATCACGGCCCGCAGGCGACGCCACACGGCGTCGGCGTTCCATGGCGCATCGGTGATGAAGTGCTGGAAGGCTTGATAGGACCCTGGCTCGGTGACCCGCGCCAGCATCGCTTCCATCGACTTGCGGACGCTGTCGCTGAGCAGGCCTTGCACATACCGCCGCAACGCGAGCACCTGCGCGCGATGACCGAAGCACTCTTTGAACGCTTCGAGCCACGTCATCAGACGTCGCAACTGCGAGACCGCACGGCGGTCGTGCACCGCGACGCAGGATACCGAACTCAGGCGATAAGTACAATGTCCTCAAATCCGATCACACGTCGAACGCTCGGAAACCGTACGATCTGACAAAGTAGTACTAGACCGGTGATCGGATGGAGCACTGACTGCCAGGACCCAACTCACGTTCCACAAACACTGCGGCGCCTATTACGACCAATACATGCCCAGTGTCTCGAACGGTGGCTTATGCCGTTTGCTTCTTAACCTTGACCGACAATCCGGCCTTCGCGCTCTTGGCCTTGCCTGGCATGGGGAGCACTGCCTGCTTGGCGCGGCTACCGGATAAGAGGATCTCGAGGTGAGGTCGGGCCGCCGTCAGCAGTAGTGACCGCGCGTTCGAGTTGGCTTTACGTGGCGAGAACAAACTGTCGCTGGCATTCCACAACACCCAAACGCTCCGTACCTGGATGTTCGATGTGTAGTTGACCACGACATAGTTCTCACCGGTGATTTGCTTGGACTGGTTGATGGTCAAGCCAGAGTCCTTGCAGACCTTGACCTCCCAGTTATCACCCAGTCGACTGAGGTCGCAGTGGCCTGTTCCTTTCGTGAACGAGTGGCAGTGCTGGATGATTGCCTTCTC
>JBGPHH010000209.1:0-7478 GCA_041484265.1 Vicinamibacteria bacterium | reverse complement strand
CGGACATCGCCTCCAGAACGAGATGGATCCCGTCGAGGAGGAGAAGGTCGGCTGTCTCGCCGCGCGCGACGGCGCGGATGCGGGCGACGATGGGGTGGTGACGGCTGTTGATGCGTTTCAGGGGCCTTAAAGGTCCCCCTCACGGCGGACACGACACTCGGACGTTCGGAGCCGAAGCATAGCATTGTGGTACCATCCTCCCTGCCGATGAAGGATCGTCTCATCAAGAAGTTCGAGGACGAAATCCAGGCGCTCGATCGCGAGCTGAAGGTCGAGCTCCCCAAGGAAATCAAGCGCGCGCGCGAGCTCGGCGACTTGCGTGAGAACGCAGAGTACTCGGCCGCAAAGGAGCGCCAACGGCTCGTCGAGTCGCGAATCAGCATGCTCCATAAGCGCGTGTCCGAGATTGCGCTCATCAACATCGACCGCATTCCGTCCGACCGCGCCGGCTTCGGCTCAACGCTGCATGTCGTCGAAGAAAGCACGGGCGAGACGCTGGTGTTTCAGCTCGTGATGCCCGAGGATGCCGACGCCGCCAGGGGACTGATTTCGACGACGTCGCCGATCGGCCGCGCCCTGCTGAACAAGGAGGAGGGCGACACCGTCAAGGTGGTGACGCCCGGGGGCGCGCGGGCGTTCGAGATCGTCAAGCTCATCACCATCCACGACGAAGCGGCGGGATGACCGATCGGCCTGGTGCGCCGCCGTCTTCCGCTGACACCTACTCGCCACACCTTCGCACGGCGCTCGTGCTGTCCGGCACCGGGACGGCCGGGGCCTACCACGCCGGCGTTCTGCGAGCGCTGGAGGAGGCGGGTGTAAAGATCGATGTCGTCGCCGGCCGCGGCATGGGGGTTGTCAGCGCATTGTTTGCGGCGATTCACGGCGCGGAGCGCCTGTGGGACCACACGGGGTTCTGGCAAGGTCCGACCGTCGGCTCCTTCTACGCCTGGCGGCTCGTGGTGCGCGTGGCGGCTTGGGCTCTTGCTGTGTCGGCAGCGGTCGTTGTCGTGCCCATCGCGACCATGGCCCTCGGGCTGGTGGTCTTTCCGATCGACTTCGTGGTGAAGATGGTCAGTAGCGCTGGAGCGGCAGGTCTCGTCGGCTGGTACCTCCGGGTCACCGAGGCGGCTTTCGCTCCCGAGGCGCTCCCGACCTGGCTTCCACGCCTCGTGTTTCTCGTGCTGCTGGCGGCGACGGTGATGGCGGTGATAGGCGCTGCCAGTCGGCTGAAGGGGCGTGGACGCGGTCCATGGTGGTGGCGGTTGGTGCCTTCGCCGCTGTCGGCCGATGGCGCGGCCAGTCGGTGCTGGCACCTGCTGTGGGATCTCGTGCGTGGCGCCGGCGATCGGTCACAGCCACAGCCGGCCGAACTGGGGCGCCGGTATGCGGCGCTCCTCACGGAGAATCTCGGACAGCCCGGTTTTCGAGAGTTGCTGATCGTCACCCACGACGTGGATGCCCGCCGCGACCTTGTGTTTGCACTGGTCGCCGAGCCTCGCCGGCGCGACCTGATTCGACGGGCCACCATTGAGGCCGCCGATGTGCGTCGCGCCGAAGTCTTCGACCTGAGCGGTCCCGCGCGAGAACACCTCGGGGACGCAGTGGCCGCGGCGCTGGCGGTACCAATCGCCACAGACCTCCGTCCGATCACGTTTGCCCTCGACAACCACTGGCGGGGAGAGACGCACCGGCTGTGCGATCGACCGGCGGCCCTGGGCCGCGTCATCGAGGAGCTCGTGGAGATCGGTGTCGAGCAGCTGCTCATTGTCTCGGCGGCGCCGGAATCGGAGGGCCCGCACGCACTGGCCGCAGCTCGACTTGACGGCCGGGCGCGTCTTGGCGAGTATCTGCACTCGGTGGAAGTCGCCGCGGTCCGTGATGCCACGATGCTGGCGGTCCGATCGGTCCCTCGCGTCTTCGCGATCCGTCCGGCACACAATCCGATCGGGCCCTTCGACTTCACCGGAGGCTACGACGATCGATCCGATCGGCCGCTGGGGCTCATTGAGCTCCTCGACCGGGGCTACCAGGACGCCTACCTTCAGTTCATCGAGCCGGTGGTGGGTGCGAGCGGCGACCAGCTGAGCGGTGTTCAACGGGGGCAAGAGCTATGGCGCGACAGATGAAGGGCCGGGCAACCGAATTGATCCACGTCGGCGAGTCCGACCTGGGCGCACCCGTGCCGCTCACGACGCCGATCTACGAGACCACGACGTTCGTGTTCGAAAGCGCGCAAGAAGTGGTCGACTGCAACGAAGGACGCTCAACGAAATATTTGTACTCGCGATACGCCAACCCGACGATCGTTGGCGTCGAGCGAAAACTCGCCGCACTCGATCGCGCCGAGTCCGCGCTGGTGTTCTCGTCAGGTATGGGGGCGACGGCGACGATTCTCATGGCGTACTTGAAGGGAGGCGACGAGATCGTCTGCGGCGCGGCGGTGTACGGGGGGACGCTGCACCTGCTGAACGACGTGCTCGCGCGGTACGGCATTACGTCGCGGTTTGTCCCATTGCGGGATCTGGCTGAACCCGACCTGGCGTTCACCAAGGCGACGAAACTTCTGTGGTTCGAGTCACCCGTCAATCCCACGATGCGCTGTGTGGACATCCGCCGAGTCGCCGACGCGTGTCGCGGGCGAGGCGTCGTGTCCATCCTCGACAACACGTTTGCAAGTCCGATCAATCAGCAACCGCTCGCGCTGGGCGTGGACCTGGCCATGCAGAGCGCGACCAAGTATCTCAACGGCCACAGCGACGTCACGGGCGGTTGTGTGGCAGGCGCGGCGGCGCTCGTTCGGCCGGTCGAAATGACCAGGCGGCTGCTCGGAACGGTGATGGACCCCCAGGCGGCGTACGCGCTTGGCCGGGGCTCGAAGACGCTGCCGCTCAGGATCGCCGCGTGAGCCGTGTCTTTTATCCGGGACTCACGTCGGACCCGGATCACGAGCTCGCCAAGCGCCAGATGAGCGGCTTCGGCGGGATGGTCACCTTCGATCTTGGCGGCCAGTACGAACGGGCGGCTCGTCTCTACGATCGGTTGGCGCTCATCAAGAGAGCGGCCAGTCTCGGCGGGGTCGAGAGTCTGGCGAGTCTGCCGGTGCTGACGAGCCACTGGGGCCACACCGACGAGCAACTCCGCGCAGCGGGCGTCACCAAGGGCATGGTCAGGGTCTCGGTCGGACTGGAGGACGCGAAGGATGTGATCGACGACTTAGACCAGGCTCTCGGTTAGATCGCAGAAACGTGGCTCTTCGCTTCCTTGTCGTGTAAGAACTGCACCGCCAGGTCCTGTAGCCGCTCGCCAATCGAGCCAGAGGCAGGATCGCCGAACCTCTGACAGAACGCCGCCATCGGGACGACGGCCTTCGCCATGGCGCGATGGCCGCCGGCGCTCCCGATGTCCGAAAAATGACGCCGCACGAATTCTCCGGCGTTCTTCGAGTATCCCAGGTTGCGCACTGAGATGACGACCGCATCACCGACGATGCCCGCGACGATCGTCCATTTGACGTCCTCGAGCTGCAGAAAGAAGTCGGCGACGTAGGGGATGAAGTCCTCCCGTGGCAGCGGGCCGAGAAATGCGCAGAACACCTGCTCGACAATCGCCCCGTCCTGATAGGCCTTGATGACGTACTCGAGCCGCTCGGGCGTGATCTCCGCCCCCTCCATTTTCTTAATCATCGCGGCATCGGCGAGCGAGTACAGATAGGAGAACGCTTCGAGATCGGCGCGGTTGGTCTGGCGATTGAAGAACAACGTATCAGACTTGATCGCGTAAAGCATGGCCGTCGCCGTCCGCTCGGAGATGTTTACGTCAACGGCCCGGAGATGCTCGGTGAGGATTGTCGAGGTCGAGCCATAGTCGGGCCGGATGTCCTTGAACACCGCCGTGTAGCCCGGCTGCTCGGGATGGTGGTCGATGACGAGGTCCACGCGATCGATGAGGCCCTCGAAGTAGTGCGGCTGAACGTCGACCATGGCGATGCGATGGAATTCCTTGAGCGACTCCACCGCGATCGGCTCGACGTGGAGGTCGAGCAGATTCACCATGCGCAGGTTTTCCGGCCGCGTGATCCCTTGCATCGCGCCGATGATGGCCGTCGTCTTCGTCCGGTGGAGGACGTTGCGCAGCGCAAGACCGCTCGCCATCGCATCGGGATCCGGGTCGTTGTGCAGCATGATGAGTACCCGATCGGCGTCGCTGAAGAGTCGCTGGTACTGCTGAACCTTGGCGCGCGTGAGGGAGCGGCTGAACTCCGTGAGGAGGGGGCCGCCAAAGAGCTCCGACATCGCCAGGTACGCCACGTCTGGGAATTCGGCCTTGAACTCCTCGGCCCGCTTGCTGGTGGCCGTCGCGCCGACGCCGAGGACGTACACGAGCGTGCCGCCCGCGTCGCGCACAGCCTCGAGGATCCGTTTGGGGCTTCGGCGGGCGTTATCTTCGATGATGACGCAGGTGCCGGGGGTGAGATCGGCCTTGAGAAACGTGTCCGTGCGCCGGGGATCGCCCACCGTGACGGTGACGCCCGCCTCGTGGAGGCGGCGGGCGAGTGGGCGGCTGTCGGTGATGAATTCAACTTCGAAGCCAGGCAGCAGGATCTCGTCGAGCATCCTGATGACCAGCTCGTCCTGGCACACAGCTAGACACCGCATCATGGTACCAACCGTAAATTATACGCTTGCTGGCGGTAGCCGGAAGGCGACAGACGGTGTAGAGTGCAGTCGTGTGAGCCTGATGCCTTCAACACAAAGGACACCAAGGACACAAAGGAAACTAATGTTCTGGTCGTTGGTGTCCTTCGTGTCCTTGGTGTTGATCGCCGTCATCACTCCGATCGTCGCCCAGCAGGCGCCCGTGTTCCGCGCGGGCGTCGATCTCGTCGGCCTCGGCGTCACCGTCACGGACCGAAGGGGCGCGCTCGTCGCCGATCTCAGGCCCGAGGACTTTGCAGTCGTCGAGGACGGAAAAGAGCAGTCGATTACCGACTTTGCGGGCGGGCGCGCGGTCAGCGTCCAAAGCACGCCGGGAAGCCCAGCGGACACCGGCGGGTCTGGTCCGGCGATGCATCTCGGCCTGCTCGTCGACGTCAGCGAAAGCATGGGCGAAGACATCGCCTTCACCAAGACCGCTGCGATCAGGTTTCTGAACAGGCTCACCGAGGCCGTCGACGTCACAGTCGTGGACTTTGACACGGAAGTGCGGATGGCCCGCTACAGCCAGAGGGACTTTGCGCGTGTGGTCGATCGAATCCGTCAACAGAAAGCCAAAGGGTGGACGGCGCTCTACGATGCGATCGGCGTGTACCTCGACGGCGCGGCAGGCCAGGACGGTCGAAAGGTCATGCTGCTCTACACGGATGGCGGCGACACGACGAGCGCGATCAGGTATGGCGAGCTGATTGACCTGCTGAAAGCGTCCAATGTCACGGTGTATGTCATCGGCCAGATCGAACATCAGACGCAGTCCGACCGGAACCGGCAGCGCTATATCTTGCAGCAGATTGCCGACACGACTGGTGGGCAGGCCTTCTTCCCGCTATCGGTCAAAGATCTCGATTCGGCCTACGACAACGTCCTGGCTCAGATCAGGGCTCAGTATCTGCTGGGGTACCAGTCGACCAATGCCAAGGCGGACGGCGCCTGGCGAAAGGTCGAGATCAAGGTCGTGAAGAAAGGGGCCGCCGATTACCGCATCCGCGCCCGCAAGGGGTACTTCGCGCCACATAGGAAACCTTGAGACGGCTCACGACTCATGGCTCACGGCTTAGGCCGGCTCAAGCCCTGAGTCATGAGCCCTGAGCCATGGTACGATCCCAGGTTCCCATGCCGTCCGTGTACGACCACTTCAAGCTGGTCTCAGACTTCGAGCTCAAGGGCGATCAGCAGCGCGCCATTGCCGAGCTCGTTGAGGGGCTGGAGCGAGGCGACCGCCATCAAGTGCTGCTCGGGGTCACCGGCTCTGGAAAGACGTTCACCATGGCGCAGACCATCGCGCGCGTCAACCGCCCGACGCTGGTGATGGCCCACAACAAGACGCTCGCCGCCCAACTCTTCCAGGAATTCCGCCGTTTCTTTCCGGACAACGCCGTGGAGTACTTCGTCAGCTACTACGACTACTACCAGCCGGAAGCCTACATGCCGGCCACCGACTCGTACATCGAAAAGGAAGCGACGATTAACGACGAGATCGATCGCATGCGGCTCTCGGCGACACGGTCGCTCTTCGAGCGACGCGACGTCATCATCGTGGCGAGCGTGTCGTGCATCTACGGCCTCGGGTCGCCCGAGGCGTACTATGGGATGCTGCTGCCCCTCGAGCGCGGCCAGCGGATTGCCCGCGAGGAGGTCTTGCGCAAGCTCGTCGAGATCCAGTACGAGCGGAACGACACCGACTTCGGGCGCGGCACGTTCCGCGTGCGTGGGGACATCATCGAAGTCTATCCATCGTACGAGGAACAGGGGTTGCGAATCGGCCTCTTCGGAGACGAGGTGGATGAGCTGACGTCGTTCGATCCGCTGACCGGGAAGACCATTCGCAAGCACGACAAGATCGCCGTGTATCCCAAGTCGCACTTTGTGGCGCCACGCGACCGCGCCAAGCGCGCCGTCGAAACAATCAAGGAGGAACTGACCTGGTATCGGTCGAAGCTCGAGGCCGAGGGCAAGCTGCTCGAAGCCCAGCGGCTCCATCAGCGGACACTGTTCGATTTGGAGATGATCAAGGAAATCGGTTACTGCCACGGCATCGAGAACTACGCCCGGCACCTCACCGGCCGGGCGCCAGGGGAACCACCGCCGACGCTTATCGACTACCTGCCGGCCGACGCGCTGATCTTCGTCGACGAGAGCCATCAGACAGTGCCCCAAGTCCGCGGGATGTACCACGGCGACCGGTCGCGAAAAGAAGTACTGGTCGCGTATGGCTTCCGTCTCCCCTCGGCGCTCGATAATCGACCGCTCAAGTTCGAGGAATGGGAAGCGCGCATCGGACAGGCGGTCTTCGTCTCGGCCACGCCTGGCCCGTACGAGCTGTCAAAGGCCAACGGGGTGGTTGTCGAACAGATCATCAGGCCGACCGGATTGATCGATCCGCCGATCGAGGTGCGGGCGGTCAAAGGACAGGTGGACGACCTGCTGCACGAGATCCGCGCGCGAGCGGCACAGAGCGAGCGCGTCCTCGTCACCACGCTCACCAAGCGCATGGCGGAAGATCTGACGCAGTATTATCACGAGCTGGGCGTCCGGGTGCGGTACCTGCACTCGGACATCGAAACCCTCGAGCGCGTCCAGATCCTCCGTGACTTGCGGCGGGGCACCTTCGACGTGCTCGTCGGCATCAACCTCCTGCGGGAGGGACTGGATTTGCCAGAGGTGTCGCTCGTGGCGATCCTTGATGCCGACAAGGAGGGCTTTCTCCGATCGGCCGGTGCTCTGATTCAGACCTCAGGGCGTGCGGCGCGGAACATCAATGGG
>JBGPHH010000208.1:0-7533 GCA_041484265.1 Vicinamibacteria bacterium | reverse complement strand
CTTTGACTATACGATGAGCCTTGCCACGCTCCTTGGTCAGCAGATTTCGTTGAAGGACACGAACGTCGTCTTCGTTGACGAGGTTGACAGTCAGGCTGGACCCAAGATCGTCCGCGTCGAGCGGGTGGATCCCACACTGCCAGCGTCCGGGGATCCTGGCCTAATTGTCCTGAGACGGCAGCCAGAACTCGTCGAGTTCCTCCAGTGCGATCTCAGGGTGTCGGACGCCGTGATGCAGGCGTTGACTGCACTTGTCTGTGGTCAGGTCAGGAGCCAGTAGAGGTCCTTACCGCAGCTCAGGAGGCGTCAGTGCCCGGTTTCCGCCGCCAGCTTCGCCGCGTGCGCCGTCTGTTTCTCCTTGCGTGCCAGGTTCCGTGTCTGCCACGACTTCTGCTCGGTCTTCGGCTTCGGCTTCAGCTTCTTGTGCGATTCACGACTCTGTACGGTTGTGCTGGGTGCCATGTTGTCCTCTTTCAGTTCTAATCTGTCTGGTGCGAGCTGGTCCGGTCAGCCATCGACAATGGCCCTGAAGGGGCGAGCGTGAAGAAGTCCGAGCGTATCACGTCTGCACGTCATCAAGTATCGAGTTACTTGGTGGACGAATCGGCGCTGTCGGTTAAGATATTCGCGCCTTCGCTCTATGAGACAAGTCAAGACCCTCGGTCAGTTCATCATCGAACGCCAGGCTGATTTTCCTTACGCGAAAGGAGAACTCTCTCGCCTGCTGCGCGACATCGGCATCGCCTCCAAGATCGTCAACCGCGAGGTGAACAAAGCCGGATTGGTGGACATCCTCGGCGAACACGGGACGACGAATATCCAGGGCGAGAAGGTCAAGAAATTAGACGTCTACGCCAACGAGCAATTTATTGCCGCGCTTGGCTCGGGCGGTGAAACGTGTGCCATCGCCAGCGAAGAAAACGATGACCTCGTGCCCATCACCACGAAAGTGTCTCAGAACGCCAAATACATCGTGTGCGTGGACCCGCTTGACGGTTCGTCAAATATTGACGTCAACGTCTCCATCGGCACGATCTTTTCCATCTATCGCAGAGCCGCCTTCGACCAGCCGCCGACAGAAACAGATTTTCTCCAGCAGGGCACAGCGCAGGTCGCCGCCGGCTATGTCATCTACGGTTCATCCACGATGCTCGTGTACACCACCAGGCGCGGAGTCAACGGCTTCACGCTCGACCCCAGCATCGGTGAGTTCTGTCTCTCTCACCCCGACATGAAATGCCCCGAAGACGGAAAGGTCTATTCCATCAACGAGGGCAACTACGCCCAGTTTCCCGAGGGCGTCAAGCAATACCTCAGATACTGCCAGGTCGAAGATAGTGCGACGAGCCGTCCTTATTCTTCACGCTACATCGGCTCCCTCGTGGCCGACTTCCACCGCAACCTCCTCAAGGGCGGAATCTTCATTTACCCCTCAACGGCCAAAGCCCCAAAAGGAAAGCTGCGCCTGCTCTACGAATGCAATCCTCTGGCATTCATCATCGAGCAGGCAGGCGGCAAAGCCTCCGATGGTCGGCGCAGAATTCTCGAACTGACGCCCACATCTTTGCACCAGCGCACGCCCCTGTTCATCGGTTCTGCCGGAATGGTCACCAAAGCCGAAGAGTTCATGAGCGCTTGTTGATCTTGGCTGGCAATGAGTGGACAATGACCCCGCGTATGCACCACGAAAGTGCGGCCGCGCGATGAGGCCGACATCAATCAGCCGTCGGCGCGTGCTCCAGGGGGCAGGTTCCGCCATCGCGGCCGCCGTCCTGCCCAAGGGCCATCTCGCGGCCGCGCCGGTGCAAACCGCTGACGCGAAGCCGGTGGTCAGCGAGGTGATGACGTCGCTCAGCAGGTACATGAGCGAGGCGCGCACCCGCGTGCTGCCAGCAGAGGCAATCGAGCACACCAAGCTCCACATTCTCGATACGTTTGCCGCGATGGTGTCTGGCGCCGAGTTGCCGCCCGGACGAGTCGCGCTCGGCTTTGCGGGCCAGTATGGCGAGAAGGTCGCCACCGTGGCCGGATCGAAGCTGCGCTGCGGACCGCTCGAGGCCGCGTTCGTCAACGCCATGCTCGCGCACGCCGACGAGACCGACGATTCCCACGCGCCGTCGCAGTCCCACCCGGGCTGCGCGGTTGTGCCGGCAGCGTTCGCGGTCGCCGAGCAGTTCGGCATCGATGGCATGCGATTGATGCGGGCGGTGGCGCTCGGCTACGACGTCGGGACCCGCATGACCATGGCTCTTGGCGTGTCGGCGTTCCAGACCGAAATCGGCGTCAGTTCGCACGCGCTCGCGTCGCTCTTCGGCGCGGCCGCGGCCAGCGCCTCGGCGGCGAGCCTGACGGCGCAGCAGATGCGCTGGGTCCTCGATTACTCCGCGCAGCAGGCCTCCGGCACCAAGGCCTGGCAGCGCGACACGGATCACATTCAGAAGGCCTTCGTGTTTGCCGGAGTCGGCGCGCGCAGTGGAGTCATGGCCACCGAACTCGTCCGCCTGGGCGCGACTGGCGTGGACGATGTGCTGTCGGGTGCTGACAACTTCCTGTCGATCTACGGGCCGCACGCGAATGCATCGAAGCTGCTCGACAAGCTGGGCGAGCGCTATGAGGTGGCGCGGACCAACATCAAGAAGTGGACAGTGGGCTCGCCGATCCAGGCGCCGCTCGACGCAATCGAGATCATGTTGAAGAAGCGGCCGTTTGACGCGAAAGACGTACGGCAGGTCACGGTGCGCGTGGCGACGAGCGAAGCCGCGATCGTCAATAACCGCGAGATGCCGGATATCAGCCTGCAGCACATGGTCGCGGTGATGCTGATCGACAAGACCGCCTCGTTCCGCGCCGCGCACGACAAGCCGCGCATGGACAGTCCTGAGGTGCGCCGAGTGCGCGCCATGGTGCAGCTTATTCCGGACCCAGATCTTGAGGCGCGAATGCCGCGGCGCGAGGCCACGGTGACGGTGGTGCTCGCCGACGGCACGCGCCTGACCGAACACGTCGATGCCGTGCGCGGGACCGCCGAGAACCCGATGCCGCGTGCCGAGGTGGTCGCGAAATGCCGCGATCTGATGGCGCCGACGCTCGGGCTGGCCCGATGCAACACACTGATCGATCGGGTGCTGACACTCGAGAGCACGAACGACGTGCGTGCTCTCGGGCCGCTCCTTCAGTCCGCCTGAGCGGTCGCGGCCTCTTCGAGCGGGGCAACGTGCGAGAGCCTCGCCGCTTTGGCCCTGCCGAACACGACCATCACGCTGGCACAGACGGTGGCGGCTGGCGCGTTCACTCAGCCCGTTGCCGGCGGGCGGGCAGGAGGCGGAGGTGGCGGCGGCGGACGCGGCGCACCGGCCGGCATTCCGGCGGTTCCCGGAAGAGTGACGCTCGCCTCGGCCAATCTCGGTCTCGGCTACGACGGCGGACGGCCGCGCCCGCAGTTCACCGAGATCGGCGCATTCTGCCGTGTGGCCGCCACGCTCAAGCCTTCGCCGACATCAGATATCCGCATGGAGGTCTGGTTGCCGGCTTCAGGATGGAACGGCA
This sequence comes from Vicinamibacteria bacterium, assembly GCA_041484265.1. Lineage (GTDB taxonomy): Bacteria > Acidobacteriota > Vicinamibacteria > Vicinamibacterales > CAVVIG01 > 2-12-FULL-65-11. Next base: position 3,987 of record JBGPHH010000208.1, on the reverse strand, counting down.
AGTTCCGGGGCACGGTCGCCAACGGGATGGCCGGCAACATCTCCTATGCGAACCTGGCGTTGGGCCTTCGAGATGGATTTGCGACGGCCAGTACCGACACGGGACATTCGGCGGCGACGCCCACCTGGAACGAGGATCCCGAAAAGATGAAGGACTTCGGCTACCGCGCCGCCCACGAGATGACGGTCGTCGGCAAGGCCGTGACCGCGGCGTTCTACGGCGGCGGGCCGAAGTATTCGTACATCGCCGAATGCGGCGGCGCGACGACAGCCGCGATGAGCGAAGCGCAGAAATATCCAGGCGACTACGACGGCGTCATCGTCGGCGGCCTCGCCGCGTACTGGACGCATCAGGTGTTCGGCCAGATCTGGGTCTGGCAGGCGACGCATCAAGACGAAGCGAGCTTCATTCCTCCGGCCAAAATGCCGGCGATTCACGATGCGGTGCTGCAGGCGTGCGACATGCTCGACGGCGTCAAAGACGGGTTGCTTGAGGATCCGACGCGGTGCAAATGGGATCCGCAGGCGATCGCGTGTAAGGATGCCGACGCCCCAACGTGTCTGACTGCGCCGCAGGTCGCAACGGTACGGAAGATCTACGCGGGGCCGGTCAATCCGCGGACGAAGCAGCCCGTTCACTCGCCGCTGTATCGAGGCAGCGAGCTTGATTGGGAAGCGATTGCAGCGGGCGCCCAGCCCATCGCCGCGGGCGTGCTGCGAAATTTCGTTTTCAACGATCCGATGCGCGACTACAAGGTCAATCCGGTCAATTTCGACAGCGACGTTGCCCTCGCCGATCGACCCGAGAGCGCCGTCCTCAACGCCTTCGATCCGGACCTGTCGAAGTTCGCGGCGGCCGGCGGCAAGCTGATCCTCGCCGGTGGCTGGGCCAACGCCATCGTTCCCCCTGGCGCCATCATTGATTACTACAAGAACGTCACAGCCAAGATCGGCAAGAGAGCCACCGACAACGCCGTGCGGCTTTACATGGTGCCAGGCATGAGCGAGTGCAACGGCGGCCCCGGCACCGACACGTTCGACATGGTGCGCGTCCTGCAGCAGTGGGTGGAGCAGAAGAAGGCGCCGCAGGAAGTGATCGCGTCGCGCGTCGAGAACGGCAAGGTCGTTCGGACGCGGCCGCTGTGCCCGTATCCCCAGGTCGCCACGTACAAAGGGAAGGGCAGTACGGACGAAGCAGGAAACTTCGCTAAGCACCTACGAACCTAAGCACGACAAGTGACGAAAAGCCTAGCCCGAAAGTATTTGCCAATGACGGGTGTCGCGCCCAGCCAATGAAACGCCGAGGCCGGGTATAGATAATGTGGCAGATAACGGACCTGGACCTCAGCGAAGCCACACTCGGCGAGCAAGTTCTGATGGCGTCGAGCGTCGCGGACCGCGACGTGGCCTTCAATCTGCCTGAGGACGCCCCATGCCCGGAGATGCTCCATGAAGTACTCGCGATTGGGGGTGTGCAGGTACAGTCGCGCGCCCGGCTTCAGCGCGCCGTGGATGGCGCGGAAGATCCGCAGGAACTGCTCATCGTAAATGTGCTCCGAGAAGTCGAGCGCAAACCCGGCGTCAAACGCGTTGGGATGTTCTGCGCAGAAGGACACAATGTCCTCGCATCGGAAGGTGCCGTTCTTGATGTGCTGCGCGTCTCGCCGGCGCTCGGCCGCGTGCACGAAGGCCTCTGAGAAATCAACGCCGACATACTCGCCGACGAGCGGGCTGAGGACCTCGAGCAGCACGCCGTTGCCGCACGCGAAATCGGCCACCACGTCGCGGCCGGTGAGCTCGAGGAACGGCAGCAGACGCCGTATCCGCGGGACGGCGTGCGGATCGTACTGGTCCACGTAGCGCTGGTCGTAGATCGCACGGAGCGCCTCTTCGCGGTCGCGGTCCACGTACGACACAATACACGACACATGTCGACCGGAACAGACGACCTGGCTATTGCCTTCGACGGCGGCGGCGCGCGCGCGGCGTACCAAGTGGGGCTGCTGCGCTGGCTGGCGCGCCACTACCCGAACCTGCGGATTCCGCTCATCACCGGCTTGTCCGCCGGGGCTATCAATGCGGTGTTCCTCGCCTCGTACACCGGCACGCTGTCGGCGTCGGTCGACGAGCTCGCCCGGCTCTGGGGCGAGTTGACGCTCGAGCGGGTCTTTCGTGTGGACTCCGCCTCGCTCATGGGCAACATGTGGCACTGGGGACTGCGCTTGGTGGCCGGCGGCGGAGCCATCGCGCCGCCGCTGCGCGGCCTGGTCGACACGGCGCCCTTGAGGCACACGCTCGAGCAGATCTTCAGCGCCGCCCCGGACGGCGAGATCGCGGGCATCGCGCGCAATCTGGACGAGGGACGCCTGCGCGGACTCGCCGTCATGACGAGCAGCTATGCGACCGGGCGGACCGTCGCGTGGGTCCAGGGATGTGACATGGAGGGGTGGGATCGTCCGTTCCGGGAGAGCGTCAAGGCCCGCATCACGGTAGACCACGTGATGGCGTCGGCATCGCTGCCAATCCTCTTTCCTGCGACGCGACTGAACGGCGCCTGGTACGGGGATGGCGGGCTCCGCCTCTCCAGCCCGTTGTCACCGGCCCTGCACCTGGGGGCCAACCGCATCCTGGGTGTCTCCACGCGGCACGATCGAGCCCACGTCAAGCCCAGCCTCGAGGAGCGGTATCCTCCGCCGCTCCAGATCGCCGGTCAGATTTTGAACGCCATCTACCTCGACGACAACGACCGCGAGGCCATGGTGCTCCAGCGGATGAACCGCCTGCTCGCCGAGCTGCCGCCGGAGAAACGGCATGGTATGCGGGTTGTCGAATTGGTACAGATCCGGCCGTCCCAGGACATCGGGCGGCTCGCCGCCAAGTTCGAACCTCAGTTGCCGCGGATGTTTCGACACCTGGTGCGCGGCCTGGGGTCCCGCACCAGTGCCGACCCGGATCTTCTGAGCATGATGATCTTCGAACCCGGCTACCTGAAAGAGCTGATCGAGATTGGTGAAGCCGACGCCAGTGCGCGGGCGGCGGATATTGCGAGACTCCTGGGCGACTCGCACGGCAACGGCGGAGCCCGGCAACCAGGTTCAGCTTGACAGGGCAGACTTGAGCCTTGAGACTTGAGCCTTACGATCACAAGTCATCATGTTGGAGGTCTGATATGGCATCTCGACACTCGATTTCTCGTCGCACGCTTCTCAAGCAGGGTGCTGCCGCGGCTGCTGCCGGCGGCGCGGCGCTCGTCGGAGGCGGCTCGCCGCTGGCCGCGCAGACCAGCGCATCCGCGACGGGCGATCGTGGCCCAAATGTCGCCGGCCGCAAGTTCCGCGCGGTGGTGTCGACCGGATTCGGGCCCAACACCACCAAGCTGGTGGACCTCACGCTGCTGCCGATCAGCGGGAGTCAGGTGGCGATCCAGACCGAAGCCTCGCAGTGCTGTTACACGATGTGCGCGCGCGTGCTCGGCACGCAGGATCCGCCCGATCCGCTCGGGCCGCAGGCTGGGGTGATCGTCAACGATCCCAACGAGCCCACCATTCAGGGACACGGCGGCGTCGGACGCGTCATTGCCATCGGCCCGGACGTCAAGCGCGTCGCGGTCGGCGATCGCGTCATCGTTCCGGTCACTGCGCAGTGTGGCCAGTGCTATCAGTGCCTGCGCGGCCGTGCGGATCGGTGTCAGTTCGGGCTCGGCGCGAAGACGGTCGCGATGGCCACGATGTCCAATGGCACCAAAGTGTTTCAGGCGGGCAACATCGGTGGCCTGGCCGATTACATGGTGGCATTCGAGGAAGCGGTCGTCCCGGTCTTCACCAACGCGCCGTCCATCGAACTCGCCATGCTGCACTGTGTCTCCGGCGCTGGTCTGGGGATGGCGATGACGCTGTCGCCGGTCGAGCCGGGGTCGAATGTGGCAGTGTTCGGCATGGGGCCGGTCGGCCTGAGCGCCGTGCAGGGCGCCCGCATCATGGGCGCGGCG
>JBGPHH010000207.1:0-7553 GCA_041484265.1 Vicinamibacteria bacterium | reverse complement strand
CTGTGGTCTTCGTTTCTGCCGTGGTGTCCGGCTTTAGCCGGACGTTCGAACATCGCCGGCACCAGGATCAACGCGCCGGCGAGCGCCGACAGCACCATCATCCCCTGCTGCGCGTGCTGTGAGCCGACCCAGGCGACGAGCAGCAGGCTTGCGCTCAGCGAGCCGAGCACGGCGCCGATGGTGTTGGCCGCGTACATCCGGCCGACCAGGCGGCCGGGATCCTGACCCGTTGAGGTGGCCGAGGCCAGCGCGAGCGGAAAGCTTGCGCCCCACAGGATGGCCGGCGGCAGGATGGCCCAGAGCGCCCGCACGAAATCGAGCTCGAAACTCACCCGCACGCTGGCCGCGAGCGTCGGACTGATGGGCCAGTAGGGCAACGACTCGGTCAGCGTTCGCGTGGTCCACGCGATGGCGCCCACGACCAGCAGCTGGCACCAGCCAAAGGCCAGCCGAGGCCGCGTCAGGCTCTTCGACAGCAACGAGCCGGCGCCGCTGCCAAGCCCCAAGCCGACGAGAAAGACCGCGAGAATAATCGAGAATGTGTAGACAGTCGCGCCGAAGAGGAGACCGAGCAGGCGCGTCCAGATGACCTCGCCCGCCAGCGCACAGAAACCCGACAGCGCGATGGCGACGTACACAACCGCTGTGGAACTGGCTGTCGTTGTGTCTGCCTGCTCGCGAACCTCGTCACGACGCTCCTCCTGCGGAACCGTGGACGCCATCGCGAACGCTGTCGCCGCGACCACCGCGTTGAACCCAACCGCCACGTAGGTGGTCGTCGCCATATCGTAGACACGCAGCAGATAGAAGCCTGCCAGCAGCGATCCAAAGACAGCGCCGGCGATGTTCCCCGCATAGAAGAATCCCAGCCACGAAATGCCTTCCGGTGTCGTCTCCACCCACCGCGCCACGGCGGGCAGTGTCGCGCCCATCGCCAGCGTCGGGGGCAGCAGGCACACCGCCGCGACCGCGCCACGCAGGAGAAATCCGGTGACTCCGTAGCCGCCCCAGGCTATGTAGAGGCGGCCGACGAGCGGCATCAGAAACAGCAGAAGGATGCCGAAGACACCGATGCCGATCTCGAGGAAGGCGTAGACGCGCAGCGGATGCTGTCGGGGCGACACCAATCGCGGCAGGAGCAGACTGCCAAGACACATCCCGCCCATGAACGTGCCGAGCAGCACGCCCATCGACACGGCCGAGGAACCGATGACCAGTTGCAGGAGCTGAAGCCAGACGATCTCGTAGATGAGCGCCGCAGCGCCGCTGCCGGCGAAGAGCAGCAGCATCGCCGGCAGCCACCGCCGAGACCTGGCGTTCACGGTCACCGGTTCTTCTGTGCGAAGGCGGTGAGGGGTGCAAGTCCTTCGGTACGGACGCCGGAGTGGGCGAAGACCAGCGCCTTGACGTCCGCGTGCTCCTCAGCGAGGCGCTGGGCGAGGCGAACGAGCGACGCGCGATCCTGCGCCTGACTGTCGCTGAATATCCAGGGCGAGCCGCTGATCTCGCCGGCGGTGTTCGTATCGGCTGCGTCGCCAAGAAACAGGGCGCCGTTCACGAGGTACGCGGCACTGCCCGCCGTGTGACCTGGTACCGCAAACACTCGAACCGTGATCTGATCCAACATCACGGTCTCGCCATCGTGCAGGGGACGCGTGACCTTCAGCCCGGTCGGTCTGACCGGAAAGAGCCGCGTCAGCGGACCGTGCGCACCTTCACGTCCTTCGACGAGCCCTACCTCGGCCTCGAGCGCCATGACCTGCGCCTTCGGAAACAGGTGCACCGCGCCCGTATGATCGGGATGGCCATGCGTGAGGAAGATGGCGGTCACCGCTTCGGGACCGAGCTGGAGCTTTGCAAGCTCCGCCAGAATGGCCGCGCCCGTCGCATCGTTTCCGGCATCGACAAGCGCCACCTCGCGGGGCCCGACCGGCATCACGGCCACGCTGACGACGCCGTCTTTGACGATCCGGATGTTGCCAATCTCGACTCCGTCGGTGATGGATTGCCGCCCCAGGAACGTCACCGCCACCAAGCCCACCACGGCGACGACAAGCAGGAGGAGGACGAGACCGACGATCTTGAGGATGCGCTTCATAGGCGCCGCATTATACCTGTGGCTCGTGATTGGTGGCTGGTGGCGCTCATCACGCCTTCTTCGATCGCGGCCAGGCCGCCGTCGGCGAAGACACGCGCCGCGCCATCGTGAACGACCCGGACTAGAGGCTGGAGGCTGGGGGCTAGCCCCTAGCCTCTAGCCTCTGGTAGCATCGCGACATCATGACTCGCCGACTTCTCCTCGCGGGCGCCTTCGCGCTCGCGTTAGGTCAAGCGCTCGGCTTCGCGCCGGCGGCTCAGTCCACCTCCACCTCGACGCTTCCTGCTCGCCTGAGCGACCAGGAATTTTGGCAGATGTCGATAGATTCGTCGGAGCCGAACGGCTTCTTCCGATCCGACAACCTGACGTCAAACGAGCTGCTATTCCAGTACGTCGTCCCGGACCTCGTTCGTCGCACGCGGTCTGGGGGCGTCTATCTCGGCGTCGGGCCCGAGCAGAATTTCACCTATATGGCGGCCGTGCGACCTTCGATGGCCGTCATCTTTGACATCCGCCGCGGCAACCTGCACGCGCAGCTCATGTACAAGGCGCTCTTCGAGCTCGCGAGGGACCGCGCCGACTTCGTCTCGATGCTGTTCTCGAAGCCGCGGCCGGCCCGTCTCGGCCCCACGTCAACCGCAACGGAGATCTTCTCTGCCTTCGCCGCGTCTCCGACGAGCGACGCGCTGTATAAGCAGACCTTCCAGGCGATGCAGGATCGCCTGACCAGGATCCACAAACTGCCGCTGGCGCCGGAAGACATTGAGGGCATCGACTACGTCTTCAGCGCATTCCATTTGCGAGGCTTTGCCGTCCGGCCCGCGCCGACCTACGCCGAGCTCATGACGGCAACCGACGAGGAGGGCGTGAGCCGCAGCTACCTCGCCAGCGAAGCGAGCTTTGCATTTCTCAAGAATCTCGAATCCAGGAACCTCGTGATCCCGGTCGTTGGCGATTTCGGCGGGCCGAAGGCCATTCGAGCCGTTGGTGCGTATCTCAAGGCGCACGGCGCGACCGTCTCGGCGTTCTATCTGTCAAACGTCGAGCAGTATCTCTATCAGGATTCGAAGTGGACGGCCTTCTGCCGAAGCGTCCAGACGCTGCCGCTCGACGCCGCGAGCACGTTCATCCGGTCATCGAACAACCGAGGCGGCGGGTTCGGATTCGGGCGAGGCCCAGGATTCGTGTCGAGCCTCGGCTCAATGGCCACTGAAGTGAAGAACTGTGGAATCTAGATCGTGAACCGCCAGATGTTCAGATGGATCGTAGCCAGCATACGGTACGAATAGGTGATTTCCGACTCGATGCGGTGGAGTCGAAATGACGCCTCGAACTCGACCGAGGGCGCCGGCTTGAACACTCGCGCAAGACCCATCTCCGCATAGTCGCGCGTCCCCGGGAACTGTGTGCCGTCGGCGTAGCGTGAAAGGTAATTGCGATCCCCATCCTCGTGATTGAAGTCGCTGCCGCGCCAGAGGCTGGCGTGCCCACGCCACGGGCCGGTTTCTCCCGCCAGACGGACAAAGAGCGCCGAGCCATGAATGGTCAGCGCAGGGACGGCGCGATCGGGACGGTCGAGTGCACGAAGACCGTAGACTTCGACCGACGCCGTGCGCAGCTGAGCAAGTGGGCCTTCCAGAATGACACCAGGCCCGTACGCCAGACTGTCCGCGACGGGGCCGGACGCATACTGCTGGCCGCCATGGTGGACGATGTGGAACTGGGCGCCAACTGACAGCGGGCCATTCACATGGAGCCGGTCGACAAAGCCTCCATCGAACAGCTCGCGGTGAGCTGCCGTATTCATCTGCTGATAGTTGAACCAGAGGTCATGCTTCAGACGCGGCCCATCGATTCGCCACTGCACGCCGTTTTCGTACGCACGCGTGAACCAGAGCGTCTCGACGGCCAGGGGTGGCAGCAGCCCGTGGGGCGTCGTGCGATCGGGTCCGACCGCTCGATCGCCGGTCTCGAGCGTCCCCAGGATGAATCGGTGACGCGGCGTACCGAGGGCGAGCGAGATGATCGGCAGGCCTTGGTCGAACGAGGACTCCGATCCGAGCCGTTCGAGCGCATAGACCCCCAGGCGGAGCGCGGCTCGATCGCTCAGCTCGAGATCCCAGAAGAGCCGCTCGTTCCACCCGAGAATCGTTTCCCCAGACCGGAAGCGGTTGAAGAACTCCGTGTTGTCGCCATAGAACACGGCGTCGAACTTGAGCGTGGCCGGCACTTGTGCCGCACACGGCCGCGGCAGCGTCAACAGCGCCACAGCACAAATACAGATGATGGCTTTCGCGCGCACGGCGATAAGGCTACTGTATAACGCGATGGCCGCCTACCATCCCCAGATCGTGCACTTCGCCATCACGCTCCTGGTCGTGGGAGTCACCTTCCGCGCGGTCTCCCTGATCCCGTATCCTGCCCTTGCCGGCCCGAGCGCCCTCGTGTTGATCGTCCTCGGCACCGGCGCGGCCGCGCTCGCGGTCAACTCGGGCGACGCCGCCCATGACGCGGTCCAGCGCATGCCCGGCGCGGGTGTCGCCGTCGCGGCGCACGAGGAGTGGGGCCGGCGGACGCTGACGGTGTTCATGGGAGTCATCGCGATCGAAGCTGTCGGTCTGATGCTGTTCAGATCACCGCGCCGGCGGCACGCCTATCTCGCGTCGACCGTCGTCGGACTCGTCGGCTTGGTGTGCGTCTACCAGGCCGGGGCCCTCGGCGGCCGCCTGGTGTACAGCTACGCGGGGGGCGTGGGGACCCGGAGCGGTGATCCGGCCGACGTCGAGCGACTGCTCCTCGCGGGGCTGTATCAGCAAGCGCAGGTCGAGCGGCGGGCCGGCCACCGGGCGCAGGCGGCGGCGCTCATCGCACAAGCCGCGGAACGGTTTCCAACCGACACCGACGTTCAACTGGCCGCTGCCCAGTCACTACTGCTCGATCGCCAGGATCCGACTGCGGCGCTCGCTAAACTCAAGGAAATCGCCGTCGCGCGCGAGGATCGCGCCCTCCGCATCCAGCATGGCCTGCTGACGGCGGATGCGCTCGAAGCGGCCGGCCAGCGCGATGGGGCGGCGGCCCTGGTGCAGGGCCTGCTCACCGACTATCCGGACGAGCGACGACTCCAGCAACGCCTTGGCACGCTCAAGAAGACCCGCTAATCCTCCGGTCCAGATAGCGGCGACTGCTGAAACAGGCCGGATCAGCCGACATAGAAGCTGATGAGCTGGCTTGCCGGCGGTGTCCTCTATTCCTTCGCTTACCTCATTGTTGGATGGCTGCTCCGCGATTCCCCGCACGTCATGGTGTGGTTTCGCATCACCGCCCTCCTCGTTGCTCCGATCTCCGGAATCGTCGTCATCGTGCGGCGGCGACACGACTGGACCGGCTGCCACTGGCTCTTCTGGGCCACGCTTGCCCTCGGCCTCACCATGTCGAGCATCGGCCTGGTCGGCTGGACGGTCGAAGAGCTGCTCGTCGACCATCAGATCTCCTGGCTGGGCTGGCACACGGTCTTCGCGCTCTTTGGCGCCGTGGCGCCCCTCTTCGCACTGCTGGCTCAGCCTCACCGAGGCAGCCGTGAAGGATTGACGCCGACCACGGCTGTGGATATCGCCGGCATCGCGGTGATGACCGGCTTCTTCTACTCGCATTTCATCGTCGGCCCCGACCTGGCGCCCGTTAACTCCCAGCAGTCCTCGCTGTCGCTGCTCCTGCTGTACGAGTTCCAACAGTTCGTCGTCTTCGCCGGCATGGCGCTGGCCGCCGTCGCCGGACGCCACACGAGTTGGGGAACAACTTACCGCCGACTCGCGGTCGGGCTGCTCGTCAACTTCGTCACCCTCAGCATCGCGAACGCGGAGATCTGGCAGGGCATGTACCGGTCCGGATTCGTGTACGACCTGATCTGGGTGCTGCCATTCGCGTTCTACCCGTGGGCGGCGGCCGCGGCGCCGGCCTCGGACACCGAGTCCGAGATGGAGCAAGACGCCCTTCAGCCGTCGCGGCCTTGGGTGGTGTTTGGCGCCTTGGGCCTTATCCCGGTCATCGACTTCGGCCTGCGACAGGTGATGCCGGCTGGACCGCTCGAAGGATTCAGAGATCTCTTTACGGCGATCACGGTGCTCTCGGTCCTGCCGCTCTTGATGGCGCGGCTGGCCGTCGAACGTGGCGAGGCACGGCAAAGCGACAGCCGGCGCCGGCTGCTGGCCGCGGCGACCGAACAGGCTGACGACTATTTGGTGATTCTGACGCCGGAGGGCCGAATCGAACACGCCAATCGCGCCTTCTGCCGCGGCGTTGGATACAGCCCGGCAGAGGTTGTCGGCCTCCAGTCGGCGGATCTATTGGCCGAGCAGTCGCGGTCGCAGCCGGAAGCCATCTTTGAAATCGTGCGGGCTGAGGGTGTCTGGCGCGGCAGCCTCGTCCGCCGTCGGAAGGACGGGTCGACGTTCCCGTCATCCTGCGCCGTCGTGTCGCTGCCCGACGACCGGGGACTCATTGCGCATTTTGTCGTCATCGGGCGGGACATCTCCGGCGAGATGCAGCTTCGCAATCAGTTGATTCACAGCGAGCGGCTGGCCGCGGTCGGTCAGCTCGTCTCCGGCGTAGCGCACGAGCTGAATAACCCGCTGCAGTCGATTGTCGGATTCACCGAGTTGCTGATTGAAGCCGAGCGGCGCCAGGAAGTGCGCGCCGATCTCGATCGCGTGCGATCGGAAGCCCACCGCGCGGCCAAGATAGTACGCAACCTGCTCGCCTTTGTCCGGCGCTCGGCGGTCGAGCGCGCGACGGTGAACCTGAACGAAGTCGTGCGCACGACCGTGGCGCTCCGCAGCTACGAGCTCGCAGGCGCCAACATCGAGGTCCACGAACAGTACGACGAGCGTCTGCCATCGGTTCTCGCGAACCGCGAGGAGATTCAGCAGGTGCTCCTCAATCTGATCCTCAACGCCGAGCACGCGATGCGTGGGGCGCACGGCCGCGGCCGGCTCCTCATCCGCACGGCCGTCACTGGGTCCGGAGCCACTGTCGACGTTCAGGACGACGGGCCGGGCGTGCCGTTCGAACTCGCCGGTCAGATCTTCGAACCCTTCTTCTCGACAAAGGAAGTGGGACAGGGCACGGGACTTGGGCTTTCCATCGCGCTCGGCATTGCCGAGGCGCACGGAGGTTCGCTCTCGCTCGCGCCGGTCGCGACCGGCGCCTGCTTTCGCCTGAGCTTGCCCGCGACGGCTGCGCAGGACCTCCAGCCGTCACCGGCGGCCGAGCCGTGGACGTCGATGACCGGCACGACGGGGATGAAGGGACGCCGGGCGCTCATCGTCGACGACGAGCCGTCGTTGCGCGATCTGCTCCAGCGGCTGCTCACCAAGCGCGGATTCACCGTCGAAGTCGCCGACGACGGCGCGAAGGCATCCGGACTGATCGACCGAACCGACTACGACATCATCTTCTG
>JBGPHH010000206.1:0-7591 GCA_041484265.1 Vicinamibacteria bacterium | reverse complement strand
GGCTGGCCATGTGCCGCTTTCCGATCGAAGCGGGAGCCGATGTCGCCATCTTCGGCCTCGGCCCGATTGGCATCAGCGCCGTGCAGGGCGCACGCATTCAGGGTGCGAAGACGATCATCGGAATCGATCCGATCAAATACCGCCGCGATCTCGCGATGAAGCTCGGCGCGACGCACGTGCTCGATCCAAACGCCGACAAGGGCAACGATCTGCTCAACAAGATCCGTTCGCTCACGCCGGACGCTGTGACTCCCGGTCGTCGCTATGCCGGCGGGCGCCGGGCCGGCCCGACCTGGGTGCTCGCGGCGGTCGGTGGCCCGCGGTTCCCCCTGCCGTCGAGTGTCGAATCGCCCTCGGACATGACCGGCATCGAGCCGCTGCAGCAGGCGTGGACCGTCGTGCGAAACGGCGGCTACGTGCGCACGTGCAGCATCGGCCACCCGGCGGGCGCGAGCGTCACGTTCCCAGGCGCGCAGTGGGCGAACGCCGGTAAAACGCACGTGCCCGGCAACTACGCCGGCGTGCAGGCGCTGCGCGACCTTCCGCGATTCGTGCGGCTGATTGAAAGCGGGCTGTTCGACGCCAAGTCGATGGTCGGTCAGGTGTTCGGACCGGACAAGATGAAGCAGGCCCTGCAGGTTGCCGCCGATCGGTCGGCGATCACCTCGGTCATACAGTTCTCATAACACGAAGAAGGACGCCGGCCAGATTCCTGGTCTCTCAAGCTGGAACCCATAACACTCGGCGCTGATCGCGAGTGCAGCATCAGAGATCGGCGGCCAGTTCCTGAGTGAGGACGCTGGCTGATATCTCTTTGCATTGACTGTTGTTCTGGCCGGACCACAGGGGGAAAAGTCACCCGAGCCTTGGCCTTCGGCTCTTGCACGCAACGGAGCGATGGCAGAGGCAGCCAAAGGAAAGGCGGGGATCGCGGCGCTGATAGGGCCAAGCTCTCTCATGAGGCGGTTCACGATTCCCCGTGCCGGGCGGCCTGTGAATAAGTTCGTCAGCGCCGTGTGGCGGGCCGCCTCACTCTTGAGCGCCGCACGGTGCACGGCGCTGGTGGTCGCTTCCGGGCACAAGAGATAAGCCGTGCCGACCTGTACGGCTGCCGCACCGAGCGTCAGCGCAGCGGCGACGCCTTTCGAATCGGCAATGCCACCGGCAGCAATAACGGGAATCCGAACCTTCTGCACAATTTGAGGTACCAGTGCCAGGGTGCCCACTTGGGTCGTCAGGTCGTCCGACAAGAACTGACCGCGATGTCCGCCGGCCTCAAGGCCCTGCGCGATGATGCCATCAGCCCCGTGCGCCTCGAGCCATTGCGCCTCGTCCACGGTGGTGGCCGAAGAGAGGATCTTCGCGCCTATCGCTTTCACACGTGCCAGCAATTCGGCGGAGGGTAAGCCGAAATGAAAGCTCACCACGGCGGGGCTGAACTCCGCGAGTAGTTCCGCAGCCTCGGCATTGAAGGGCGCACGACTCGGCCCGACTGGGATGGTGCCTGGGTCGATCCCGAACGCTCGATAGTATTCCGACAACCTGGCTCTCCACGTGGCTTCGCGCTCGGTGTCCGTGGTGGGAGATGCATGGCAGAAGAAGTTGACGTTAAATGGCTTCGACGTGCGGGTCTTGATTGTCGCGAGTTCCCTTCGCATGACGTCAATACTGAGCATGGCGCAGGGAAGTGAGCCGAGTCCGCCAGCATTGCATACAGCAACTGCCAGCGCGGTGCCCTGCGCGCCAGCCATCGGCGCCTGAATGATCGGTAACTCCGTGCCTAGAAGTTCATGCAGAGTCATCGTGCGCAGAATCGCATCGCCAGAAACTACCACAACGATCCGCGGATTGCCGTGGTGATCAGAGAGAGTGAAGGACGGGACCTGCGGCGGGCGATTGATACGTGACGAATCGGATCAGCTGGCCGCGGAACGCGTGCGTCATTCCGCCCGCAGCGCCTGCGCGGGATCGACTCGCGTCGCTCGGATCGCCGGCACTTCGCAAGCCACAAGCGCGGCAATCGCCAACAGGGACGTCACGGCGACGTAGGTGGTCGGATCGGTCGATTTAATCCCGAACAGCATGCCGTTCAGCACGCGACTCATCGCGAGCGCAGCGCCCACGCCGAGCGCCACGCCGACCAGGACGAGACGCGCGGCTTCTCCAAGCACCAGGCGCTGGATGTCCGACCATTTAGCGCCGAGGGCGATCCGAACTCCAAATTCTTGACTGCGTTGAGCGACAAGATAGGAGAGTACACCGTAGATGCCGAGAACGGCCACGAGCATGGCCGCGACGGCGAACGACGTCGTCAGCACCAACGTCAGACGACGGTTCGTGACGGATGCGGCGACGACCTCGGTGACCGTGCGAAATCGCGGGGGCACCTCGGGACTGATGTCTTGAATCACGCGGCGGGCGTCCGCGACCACGAGCGCGGGATCGACAGTCGTTTGCAACACCACGGTAAAGTTGAACGTGTTCAAGGGACGCTGGCGATATTCGGCGTACAACGTCGGGAGGGGCTCAGCGTCAAGGCCGCGCTCCCTCACGTCGCCGACGATACCGATGATGGTGAAAACGCGGAAGTCACCATCCATCCCGCCAAACTGAATGAGCTGGCCGATCGGGTCTTGTCCCGGCCAGCGCGTCCGCGCGAGCGATTCGCTGATGACGGCAACATGAGGGGCGTCGAAGCCGTCGCGATCCTCGAAGAGGCGGCCGCGAACCAACGGGATTCCCATCGCCCGAAAGTACCCGGCGCTCGCAATGCGAAAATCAGCGTGCCCGGTGCGTTCCGGCAGGTTGATGAACGCCAGCAGGTCCGGCATCGTCCGGAACCGGTCGGTGCTTCGAGCGATGATGAATGTTCCGGCTGAGCCGCCACCGCTCATCGGAAAGCGGGTCACGCCGCCTGCCTCCATCACACCGGGAAGAGTGCGCAAACGATCGAGCAAGCGCTCGTTGATCTGCGCCTGTCTGGCGAGGCTCGACGGATCGTCGATCTCCAAGCGCAACGGCGTTGGACGGACCCGCGGGGCGGGGCTCGAGAGGTCGATCGTCAGCAGCCGATCTCTCCTGAAACCGATATCTTGACTGAGAAGCGAGACGAAGCTTCTGCCGAGCAACCCTGCCCCAATCAGCAGCACAACCGACACCGAGAGCTGGGCGACGACCAATCCGCGTCGAAGGAACGCCACAGATCGACCGGCGGTGTGACCGCGCTGCCCGTCCTTCAATCCATCAGCGAGGTCAGGTTGCTGGGATCGCCATCCTGCGACCATGCCAAGCATGAGGGCGGTGAGCCACGTGACCCCGGTCGCGAATCCGAGCACCTCCCAGCTCAGGCGAATTTCCGCAGTGCGCGGGAGGTTCCCGAGATCGATGAACGAGATCGACCGAATACCGGCAGTGGCCAGGAGCAGTGCCGTCGCGCCTCCGAGGGTTGCCACGATCAACGACTCCGCGACCAGCGGCAGGACCAGGGACGCTCCGGTGGCGCCGAGGGCCGAACGCACTGCCATCTCGCGTCGGCGCGCCACGGTTCGAGCGAGCAGCATGTTCGCCAGGTTGGCGCATGCGACGATCAGGAGAAAGACGACCGAGGTCAGCAGAACAAAGAGGAGAGGCCTGACCGAGCCGACAAGAGTTTCCTGAAGGGGAATCGTCGAGACGTCGAACATCGACGTGGTGTTCCCGTACTGTTGCTTGAGCCGCCTGGCGATCGCAGTGGCTTCGGCGCGAGCGGCGGCGAGTGGGACGCCGGCTCGCAGGCGGGCAGCCACCTGCCAGTTCTGACCATTCCGGAACGGATTGCGAGCTCTCGCCTCGCGGGGCGTGAGGATGTCGACGCCCGCCGGAAAATCGAATCCGCCGGGCATGACACCCACGACGGTGTACGGATCGCCGCCGACCCGAAGTCTGGCCGCGGCGAGATCCTGGAGATCACCGAAATGCTCGCGCCAGAATCGGTCGCTGACGACGGCGGCCCGTGGGCCGTCTTGGTGGAGCTCCTCATCGATGAATCGGCGACCTTGCGCTGGATAGGTGGAGACGACATCGAAGAAATCGTGCGACACGGTACTAGTGCCGGCCCGGAGGGGCAACGATCCGGCAATGACTGATGCCGTGCCAGGGGAGTACTCGGCCATCGCCTCGAAACTGGACGCCTGGGCCCTGAGGTCTTCGAAATTCGGGTCCGAAAAGGGGTCCCGCTGACCCGAACCGTTTATCTGGCTCAGCCGGACGATCGCGTCGGGTCGGGGATAGGGGAGCGGGCGAAGCGCGATCCCATACACGATGCTGTAAATCACGGTACACGCGCCGATCGCGAGACCAAGGGTGAGAACCGCAACGAGGGTGAAGCCGGGCGTTCGAAGAAGCTGCCGGCCGGCGAACCGCAGCTCCTGTCCCAGCAATTTCATGTGGCGCTCCTTCCGGACCGGTTTCGCTCCGCGCGGTCTTAGACGAGAGGCAACGATCGTCAGTTCACGACCAACCGTCCCTATAGACCCTCAAAGCCCTGCTGAGTTACAGGATTTTCGATCAGCGGCTTGCTGGGCTGGAACTCGGGTTGGGAAGCCGCTGAGACCTTCATCCTCCGATACGTGCTGGCACCTCCCACGCAGGTCAAGCACGGTTGACATGGGGCCGAATCGCCGAGATCCGATAGGATGAGGTATGACCCTCGTGCGCCTCCGCGTCGCCGCGTGCGGCGTGTTCGCCCTTGTGCTTGCCGCCACGGGTCCGGTCGCCGCGCCCCAGACGCCGGACGCTGGGCACGAGACGTCCGCGGCGTCGGTGGCATCCTATGGCCTTTCGCAGCAGATGCCGGTGGATCCGGAAGTCGTCGTCGGCACCCTGCCGAACGGCTTGCGCTACTACGTGCGCGGGAACGGAAAACCCGGCCACCGCGCGGAGTTGCGGCTCGTCGTCAAGGCCGGTTCGGTGCTGGAAGACGACGACCAGCGGGGACTCGCGCACTTTGTCGAACACATGGAGTTCGAAGGCACACGGCACTTTCCGGGGCAGGGCATCGTCGATTTCCTGTCGTCGCTCGGCTTGAGCATCGGTCCGGACGCGAATGCGGCGACCAGCTACGACGACACGCAGTACACGCTGCGCGTGCCGACCGACGTGCCCGGCGTCCTCGATCGCGCGCTGCTCGTTCTCGAGGACTGGGCGCACGGCGCGGCATTCGATCAGAGCGGCATTGACCACGAGCGCGGCATCGTCCTCTCGGAATGGCGGTTGCACCTAGGGGCCGACGAGCGCACGCAGGACAAGATCCGGCGGGTGCAGCTCGAAGGGTCGCGCTACACGGATCGGCCGCCCATCGGCGACCCCAGCATCATCGAGCACGCACAGCGTGAGCAATTGACGCGGTTTTACCGTGATTGGTACCGTCCGGATCTGATGGCCGTGATTGTCGTGGGCGACGTGGATCGCGACGCCGTCGCAACCATGATCAAGGAGCATTTTTCGTCCCTTTCGGCGCCCTCGCCCGAGCGGCCGCGGCCCGCGTTCGACGTCGCGAACCATCCCGGCACGCGGTACTCTGTCGTCACCGACAAGGAAACGACGACAACCGTCGTCGAGATCACCGACCTTCGACCGGCGCGCAACCAGGGGTCGGTCGGTGGCTATCGCGAGCTGATGCTCGACCAGTTGTTCGGCAACATGCTCGGCGCCAGGCTCGAAGAACTCAGCCAGAGCGCAAGTCCGCCTTTTCTTCGGGCAGCCGCGAATCGTGAGCTGTTCTCGATGCCCAGGACAAGGGACGAGGCGGCGCTCCTGGCGCTCGTCTCGAACAATGGTGTGGCCCGCGGTCTTGACGCACTCGTGACCGAGCTCCAGCGGGTCAAACAGTTCGGCTTCACCGCGACCGAGCTCGCGCGTGCGGAGCGGGCGATGATGCTCGTCTACGAGCGCGTGGTGACGGAAAGCCCGGACCGTGAGTCGGCGAGCCGCGCCGACGAGTACACGCGGAATTATCTCCAAGGAGAAGCGCTGCCCACGATTTGGCAGGAGCTCGCCCTTCACCGGCGGTTCGTCCCAGGTATCACGCTGCGCGAGGTCGACGCGCTCACAGGGGAATGGTTCCCCGACGGGAACCGGTTGATTGTCGTCTCGGCGCCGCAAGCGGCCGGCATCGTCTTGCCCGATCAGGCGCAGCTCGCGTCGGTCGTCAAGACCGCGTCGGCGCGGCGGCTTGGGCCGTATGTTGACGCCGCGGCGGGGCAGGCCCTTATGGACGCGCCGCCACCGCGCGGCTCGATCGTCAAGACGACGGTCCGTCCGGAGGCCGGGATCACCGAGTGGACGCTGTCAAACGGCGCGACCGTCGTGCTCAAACCGACCACATTGAAGGAAGATCAGATTCTGTTCCGCGCCGCGGCGCCGGGAGGGACGTCGCTCGCGAGCGACGCCGATTTCATCCCCGCCCGCGTCTCGGACGCCGTCGTCCCCGCGGGGGGTGTCGGGCGGTTCACCGCTGTCCAGCTCAGCAAGCTTCTCGCGGGCAAAGCGGTCGCCGTCACGCCGTTCATCGACGAAATCGACGAGGGGATGGCGGGCGGGAGCACGCCGCAAGATCTCGAAACGATGTTCCAGCTCATCTATCTCCGATTCACGCAGCCGCGGGCCGATCCGACGGCGTTCGCCGCGATGGCGTCGCAGATCAAGGGGCTGCTCGCGAACCAGTTGGCCAGCCCGGACGTGGTGTTCAACCAGGCCATCGACGCGACCCTCAGCCGGAACAGCCCTCGGCGGCAGCCTGAGACGCCGGCCATGGTGGACCAGTGGAATCTCGCGGCGTCGCTGGCGTTCTACAAGGCGCGCTTCGCGGACTCGAGCAACTTCACGTTCGTCTTCGTCGGCAGCTTCACGCCGGAGGCCATCAAGCCGCTCATCGAGACCTATATCGCCAGCCTGCCGGCGATGCAGACACACGAGACCTGGCGGGACCTCGCGATCACCCCGCCGCCCGGAGTCGTCGAAAGGACAATCGAGAAGGGCATCGCGCCGAAGAGCGAAGTGGCAATCGTCTTTTCCGGGCCGTTCGAGTCCGACGAAGCGCACAGGCTGGCGCTTCGGACGATGACCCTCCTGCTGCAGTCGCGGCTGCTCGAGACGATCCGTCAGGAGCTCGGGGGGACGTACAGCATCACCGCCACGCCGGACACGCAGAAGTTTCCCCGGCCGGAATACAGCGTGCGGATAGATTGGACGTGCGACCCTGCACGCACGGCGACTCTCGTGCAGCGCGTGTTCGAGGAGGTCGGGTTCCTCAAGGCCACGCGGTTCTCACCAAATCAGATGGCTCTCATTCGCGAGGGCCTCCTGCGGGAGTTCGAACGGAACAACCAGGACAACGGCTATCTCCTCAACCAGATCTCACGCCGCTACGAGGACGGCGACGCGGCAGACATCGCGGCGGTTGACAACCTGCGGGACCAGATCGCGGCGCTCACGGTGAACGCGATTCAGCAGGCAGCGCAGACCTACCTCAATACGGCAAACTACGTGAAGGTCACGCTGATTCCCGAGACGAGGTAGCGAGGCGACCCGCCGGCCCTTCTAGAAGATCGCG
>JBGPHH010000205.1:0-7593 GCA_041484265.1 Vicinamibacteria bacterium | reverse complement strand
GACCTTTTTCGCGCGGCGCATCTTCCTCGGCATTCTGCTGGCGGCGTGGCTCCCGGCCATCGTCCGCGCCGTCCAGTTCTACGCCGTTGCCAACTTTCCGCAGGCCTCGATGCTCGCGGCGACGCCGGACACCTTCCGGCAGTTTCTCGACCAGCAGACGAATTTTGTCTTCTTCATGACCGTGTACGTCGGCGCGGGCCTCATCGCGAACGACCGCCGCGCCAACGCGCTGCAGATCTATCTTTCGAAGCCGCTGGCCCGATCGGACTACGTGTTCGGCAAACTCGCCATTCTGGCAACCTGCCTGCTGATGATCACGTGGCTGCCCGCGATCGCGCTCCTCATCCTGCAGGCCGCCTTCGCCGGCAACTTCGCGTTTCTCCGAGGCCACATCTACCTGATTCCCGCGATCACCGTCTTCTCCGCGCTCCAGGTGGTGAGCGTGTCGGCGGCGATGCTGGCCCTGTCGTCTCTGTCGAAGAGCAGCCGGTACGTCGCCCTTCTGTACGCGGCACTCGTGTTTTTCAGCGTGGCAATCTTCGGCGTGCTCCGGTTCGTGACGCGCGATACGAGCCTCTCGTGGATCTCTCTGCCGAACGATCTGGCACAGATTGGTGACGCGATTTTCCGCGTGCCTCTACGCTTTACGACGCCGTGGCCCGTGGCGCTGCTGATGATCGTGGCGCTAGTGGTCGTCTCCGGGTTGATTCTGGAGCGTCGCGTTCGCGGCGTGGAGGTCGTGTCGTGAGCGGGCCGGTCATCGCGGCCGAACACCTGTCGAAGTGGTACGGACAGGTCATCGGACTGAACGACGTGACGCTGTCCGTGCCGGCTGGCGTTACCGGACTCCTCGGCCCGAACGGCGCCGGCAAGTCCACCTTGATGAAGCTCGTCACCGGCCAGCTCAGGCCGAGCCAGGGGTCGCTCACCGTGCTGGGCGAGCCGATTTGGAGGAACCCCGCGCTCTTCTTCCGCATCGGCTTTTGCCCCGAGCAGGACGCCTTCTACGACCGCATGAGCGGTCTGGAGTGGGTGACCTCGCTCGTGCGTTTGCATGGTTTTGCGGACGCCGAGGCGCTCCGAATGGCTCGTGGCGCGCTCGATCAAGTTGAGCTCACCAGCGCCGCCGACAAGAAGATTGGCGCGTACAGCAAGGGGATGCGCCAGCGCGTGAAAATGGCCCAGGCGATCGCGCACGATCCGGATCTCCTCATCCTCGACGAGCCACTTTCGGGCATGGATCCGATCGCGCGCCGCAAGACCATCCGCATGATCAAAGACTGGGGCCGCGCCGGCAAGAGCGTCATTGTGTCGAGCCACATCCTCCACGAAATCGAGGCCATGACCTCGGACATCCTGCTCATCAATCACGGCCGTATTCTGGCCGAAGGCAACGTCCACCAGATTCGCGACCTCATCGACGAGCACCCGCACACCGTCTCCATCAAGGCCGATCGCACGCGCGCGCTGGCGCGGGAGTTTCTGGCCTTTGACCATGTGCTTAGCCTGAAGTTCGAGGGCGATTCGGTCGTTGTCGAAACGGGCCGGCCGGATGCGTTCTACACGCGGCTGACCGAACTGGCGGCCTCAGGCGAAATTGGCGCGATCCATGAGGTCACCTCGCCTGACGACAACCTCCAGGCCGTTTTCGAGTACTTGGTGAAGTCATGATCCCGCCGACAGGCCCCGCTCCAACTCGGCGTGCGCCGGCGCTCGCGGCCTCCACCTTGCGGGTGTTCGATCTTTCGCTCGGGCAGATGCTGTGGTCGCGCCGCTCTGCCTTTCTCGGCGTCCTGCTCGGTGGCCCGGTGTTCCTCGCGGCGGCGCTCCGTCTTGCCTCCATGTCTGACGGGTTGGGATTGACGACTGCGCGATTCGTGTTCAGGTTTCGCAGCCAGCAGGTGGCGGGCGACGCCGTGTTCGGGATGATGATCTGGCTCCTGTACGTCCGGTTCATCATCCCAATTCTCGGTGTGTTCTACGGCACGTCGCTCATCGCCGACGAGGTCGAAGACAAGACGATTACATACTTGTTCACGCGGCCGATGCCGAGGAGCGCCGTGCTCTTCGGCAAGTACCTCGCGTACCTCGTCTGCACCGTCCTGCTCGTCCTGCCATCAGTCATGCTGGTGTTCTTTCTGGTCGTGCCGACCGGGGGGAGCGCCATCGCCGAGGCGTTTCCGTCTCTTGTCGTGGATCTCGGCATGCTGGCTGTCGGGCTGACCGCCTACGGCGCGGTGTTCGCCATGGTGGGGACCCATCTGAAGCGACCGCTCGTCATCGGACTGGGCTTTGCCCTCGGGTGGGAGCCGGCGGCATTGCTCATCCCCGGGTACCTGAAGCGGTTGACCGTCGCCTATTACCTTCAAGGCCTCGTGACCCACGAGATGCCTCAGGATTCGGCGATGTCCATCCTGCTGCAGGTCGTCCGTGAGGTGCCGACGACGGCGACCAGTCTCACGGCCCTCTCCGTCATCGTCGTCGTCACGCTGGGGCTGGCCGCCTGGGCGGTTGAACGCCGCGAGTACGTACTCGAACAATGATGCGCGAAATTGCGCTTGGGGTCGTTTGCCGCGGAACACGCGCTCGGCGTTTCCGTATAAGCTCTTTGTAGCTGTCTCATTGACTACCAGAACCCGCTATTTCGTCATCGCTTCGCTCCTCTTGCTGCTTATCGGGGTCGGCACCGGTCTCGTCGCCTATTACGTCGGACTGCCACTTCGCGTGTTTCAGAGCAGCGTGCCCCAGGAGCTGCGGTACGTTCCCGCGGACGCGTCGCTCGTTGCGTATGCCAACGTTCATGACGTGATGAGTTCGCAGCTGCGGCAGAGGGTTCGCCGGGTGATACCGATCCCGGAGAACGGGCAGCGCCAGTTCCAGAACGAGACCGGCATCAACATCGAGACCGACATCGATCGAATCGTGGCCTGTCTCGGCCGGCAGGGGAGCCCTGGCGGGGCGGGGAGCGCTCGCGGTGCTAATGGTAATAATGTTGGGCCCCAGAGCGGACTGGTGCTGGCGCGTGGGCGGTTCGACACCGTGAAAATCGAGGCGCTCATGCGGGATCATGGTGCGGCCGTCGAAGAATACAAAGGCAAGCGGGTCATCGCCCATCCGGCTCCCGCACCTCCGACGGGGGAGGGCTTCGCGCTGGCGTTCATGGAGCCCGGGCTCGCGGCGATCGGTGGCACGTTGATGGTGCGGACGGCCATCGACCTGATGACGGGTGGGAGCAATGTGACGTCCAATGCGGAGCTGATGAGTCAGATCCGCTTGCTCGCTGATGGCAACGCCTGGGCCGTAGGCCGGTTCGACGACCTGCGCGCCAATGCCAAGCTGCCGGAACAGATCGCGAGTCAAATCCCACCGATTACCTGGTTCTCCTTGAGCAGCCGCATCGACACCGGCATCCGCGGCACCCTGCGCGCCGACACACGCGACGCGGAGGCCGCCACCAACCTGCGCGACGTTGTGCGAGGCTTTGTCGCACTGGCCAAGCTTCAGGCGGGGAACAAGCCTGAGCTCCAGGCCGTCGTGCAGTCGCTCGCGCTTGGCGGCAGCGACAAGACGGTGACACTGTCGTTCTCCGTTCCCGGCGAAGTCTTCGACGCCATCGGTGCCGCCGCACGGCCGCCAGGACGGTAAGTGTGAAGTCTCAAGTTCGCAGTCTGAACAGACTTCGGACTTGAAACTTGAGACTTGCTTGACGCTTTCCCGTCGACCCCCCTACACTCCTCGCTAGCAGTGACCAGCCTGGTGTTCTTCTACGGCACGCTGATGACCGGCTTCAAACGGCGTGGGCGGTCGCGCATTGAGGCGAAGCTCGCGCCGGAAGGCCGCGGTTCGATTTCGGCGGCACTCTTCGACCTCGGCATCTATCCCGCCGCGGTTCCTTCCTCAGACAGCCGCGTTTTTGGCGAAGTGCATCGGATGCTGGATGTCGACAGCGTCCTCGCGGCCCTCGACGAGATCGAAGGCTTTCGCCCCGGGGAGGCGGACACCAGCTTGTACACGCGCGTCGAAGTGCCGGTGAATTTCGGTGAGGGGCGCACCGAACCTGCGTGGGTGTACTTTTACAACGCTCCGCTCGGCCGCGCGCGCCGAATCGAGTCTGGTGACTACCTGGAACACCTCAAAGTGACGTGAGATGGCAGGAGAATCTCAATTCTGCAATCCTGCAATCTTCAAGTCCCGCAATTCAGGTTCTGATTCGGCTTCGTTCTCGATCGTGAAGGTGACGACCGGGATGTCCCGCGTCTCTTCGTCGAGCTTCAACATCGAAAGGACCTGAAAGCCGTCGAGGTTCTCGAGACGCGTGCAGAGAATCACGAGATTCGGCTGCAAGCGCTTGATCTCGGAGTACGCGTGCGCGCTCGAATCGATGAACACGAGGTTGTATCGGCCTGGCTTGAGCGCGGTCTCGACCAGTTCGAGCATTTCCTGGCTGCCGTTGACGACCACGACTTTCTCTGTGGCGGCTTTCCGAGCCTCGATCGGCTGGAGAGTGGTGCGAGTGGCCGCGGTGCGTGTCTGCATGGCAGTGTGCCTCCTCGACGATGGTGTCGAGTCTTCAGGAATCGTGCCACGTGCGCAGCTGCGCATTCCCGGCAATTCCCAACGTTTGGGCGTCTGATGCGGGATTGTGTGTCAGGGTGGCCACGGCGTGTGCCAATTTGTCGGCGCGGGCGCCGACTACGAGCGAGGGCCGAGGCGTGAAGCCGCGGTTAGTGTGGTTTCCTGCTACTTGGTTGGTCCGATCGACTCGGTTACGGTGACCTTGAAACGGCGGAAATGACTGTAGGTCGCTTGCCCACTGATCGCGAGTCGTCCGCTCTGCGTGCCTGCTGACTCGCGCATCCCGATTGGCACGAGTATCCCGAGCACACGATCGACTTGATACGTCACGGTGACGTCCGCATGCAAGATGTTGTCTTCCGTCAGGAGCTCGCTCGACCGCACCTGTCCTGAACCTGGCTCGATCCGGAAGCGGCCGTGAGCCGGCAGGTCGCTGCCCGCCATCGTGCGGACGATCGTTCCTGGCTCAACTTCTCGGAATTCGACCTCCCACGGCTCGCCGACGGTGCCCGTGTTCACGAGCGAGAAGTTGAACCGTGGCTGGAATTCCGGATGGAGAACCCGCAGCGCGAAGACCGGATCGTTGAAGTCACGGAAAATATCGCCGAGGTTGTAGCGCGCGCTTTCTGTCCTGATCTTCTGCAGTTGCTCTGCGGCGGACGGGGCTTTGTCGAGGAACAGCCTCGCCAGCCGATCGTCGCGATCGCGCACTGTTTTGCCGTCGACCTCGAACACATCACGGAAGGCCACGTACCGATCGCCAGCGTCGGCGAGGACGAGCAGCACGTCCGACTTCAGGTTGCGATGCGCTCGGATGGAGGCGCCGAACTGTGGCTTGGTCGTCGATTCCTGTGTGTAGCGTTCCTCGGCCACGATACCCGACAGATCGTGATCCAGGCGCAGCATGTACTCGCCGGCGCGCTCAAGAAGGGCTGTGAGGGTGAGTGGCTGCTGCGCCACCGGGCGTGCGCTGACAGCGCCGGACGCTGTCAGCGCTGCGAGTATCACTGCCAGCATCGAGGTCGCTCCATGTCGCGCGTCAGTCGACATCGGTCCTACTTGTTGATTGATTCTTCCACTTTGACTTGGAAACGGCGGAAGCGGCTGTAGGTCGCTCTTCCCTTGATTTCAAGGATCCCATCGCGAGTCCCGACCGATTCGCGCATTTCGGTTGGGGCGAAGAAACCGAGCGTGGCGTCACGTTCATAGGTGACGGTGACGTCGGCACTCACGACCTCGGTTTCTGCGACGAGTTCACTCAACAACACGCGTCCCGTGTCGGGCTCGATCCGGAACCGGCCGCGAACGGGCAGGTCGCGGTCCGCCGTGGTACGAATGAGCGTGTTCGGTCGGACCTCGAGGTATTCAATCTCCCATGGCTGTCCGGGCCGACCAGATCGTGTAAGGGTGAACATGAACCGCGGCTGGTTCTCCGGATGAAGAAACATCAAGGCCAGCACCGGGACGTTGAAGTCGCGGGAGATGTCGCCGAGGTTGTAGCGTGCGCTGTCTTCTCTGATCTCCTGCAGTTGCTCGGACGTGGAGGGCGCCGGGTGCAGAAACAGCATCGCGAGCCTGTCGTCGCGATCGCGCACGGGCTTGCCGTCCACTTCGAACACGTCACGAAACTGAATGTACCGGTCGGCGCCTTCGGGGCGGATCACCAGGACGTCCGATCGCAGGTCGCGGTGCTGCTGGTTGGTCTGGACGGCGGGGCCTCCCCCTCTCGAACTGAGGCTGCCCGCACGCATGAGGTTCTGGGTGTAGTGTTCCTCAGCGACGACACCCGACAAATCGCTCTCGAGTTTGAGTACGTACTTACCGGCACGCTCGAGGACGTCGGCGAGGGTGGGCTGTTGAGCGGCGGGGTGTGCACCGGCTGCTGCCGCCAGCAGAAGGGCCAAACACCACGCGGCTCGTCGGCGTACAGGCATCATGACGTCACGATCCTGCCTGCCGCGCTGCCCGCGGTCAAGCTCGAAGTAAGGTGCGAGGGTGCGAAAGGTGCGAAAGGTGCGAGGGTGGGGCGCTCAGTGCCTCGTGGGCACGCGTCGCTTCAATTCCTCGAACCAGTTTTCCACGAGAATTAGGCGGTTCGTGTCACTGGCCCCCGCTGACTGTTTGATCATCAGGAACCGTTTGCCATCTGGGGCGACGTCGAAGTGGCGACCCACGGTCAGTGTCGATGCGTACGGTGCGCCGTCAAAGAGTTTGGTGGGGCTGCCATTCGAGAATCCAGCTTGGCTCAGGACCGCGACGGTCATCATCGCGCCGCTCGGGGCGAGGTAGAAGATCTCGCGCCCGCTGCGGGCCCACACCGGACGGCTGCCTCCCCCCACCGAAATCTGCCAACGGCCATCGTCCACGCGGGGGAAGGGTCGCACGTAGACCTCATCTTGGCCCGACTGGTCGGACTGGTACACGATCCACCGACCGTCCATGGAGAGGTCCGCGTTCTGTTCGTTGAACGGCGTGCTAATCAACGGCGTGGACGCGTGGTCGCCTTCCATCGATAGGACGCGGAGATCGTACTGGCCTCTGAGATCGAGTCGGCGAAATACCAGCGTCTTGCCATCAGGTGTGAAGGCCTCCGGGAAATCACGCCCTGAACCAGTCTCCAGGTGCTCGACCATGCCGGTGCCGTCAGCGGCTTGCCGGTACATATTTGAAGCATTCGCGCGAGTTGACTCGAAGACGACCTGTCGACCATCCGGGCTCCAACGCGGGGAGAGCTCGGCGTCCGGCGTGAAGGTCAACCGCGTGGGGATCGCGCGCGCGAACTCCCAGATCCAGATGTCGTCATCCTGGTCGGTTATTTCGACGGCTACGCGAGTGCCATCCGGTGAAATCTGCGGATAGCGATAGCCTCGTGGCTCCGCTGGCAGAGGCTCCTCGTGTCCCTGACGATCCACCCACACAAGGGTCCGTCGTTCGGAGTCGGCGGGCACGTACAGGAGAGAGCCCGTGCGGGACACGCTGAAATGCGCGGCGCCGGTTAGGGCGCCCCCGTGTCGCGGG
>JBGPHH010000204.1:0-7605 GCA_041484265.1 Vicinamibacteria bacterium | reverse complement strand
GAGCGCCCCGAGCGCATAGACCGTCATCTTGCGGATGCCGGCATCGCTCGAGTCGTACAACGGCAGCAAGTGAGGCACCACGCCGGGATCGCCTGAGGAACCGAGCGCCCAAATCGTGCTGATACGTGCTTCACCGGCCCCCCCGTCACTCCCGCCGGTCAAGCGCATCAACCAGTCCTGGCTCCAGCCCTGATCCGGCTCCTCGAGCGACCGGCTGAGAGCGGCGATCGCGTCGGCCGGCAGCGGCGGACCGAGACGGCCGAGGGCCAGGGCGAGATAGCGTCGCACGCGCGGGTCGTCCTTCGACTGTTCGAACGCGCTGACGAGCGCCGGCGCGAGCGACCCGTCGGCGCGCACCTTCGGATCGGCCATCAGCCGCGACAACTCGTAGGCCGCCGGCCAGCGCCGATCGGTTCCGCCGGTCCGAATCTCCACGAGGTAGTCGCCGGCCGTGCGGGTGTCGGTAACGAGCGCACGAAACCCCACGTAGACAGCGACTGCCGCCGCAACAACGACCAACGGAATCAAAAAAAACTGAACGGCCAGGGCGGGCGCGGCGACGAGTGGGTTTCGAGGCGCGGAGTCGCGCTCGACTAGTTTGTCCATGTAAGAGGAGACCGAACCGCCTTCAGAGCCAACCGGAACTGGTAAGTTTTACCATCTACGCGCTTTAGCGGTCAAGCCGCTTCGACGCAATTCCTCAGACCGCCGCCGGTTCTTTTCGCGTCTCCTGTTTGATCGTGACCGGCTTGAGGAACGGCATCAACGCGCGAAGATTGGCGCCGACCTGCTCGATGAGCTGATTTTGCTCGGCTTCACGCATCTTGTTGAACCACGGCCGTCCGGCTTTATTCTCTGCGATCCAGCCGCGCGCGTACTCGCCCGAGCGAATGTCCTCGAGCATCTTCTTCATGTTCCGCTTGGTCTCCTCGGTGACGATCTTGGGCCCGCCGGTGTAATCGCCGTGCTCCGCCGTATCACTCACCGAGTACCGCATGTAGTTCAGGCCGCCCTGGTAGATCAGGTCCACGATGAGCTTCAACTCGTGCAGGCACTCGAAGTACGCGATCTCGGGCTGATAACCGGCGTCAACGAGCGTCTGAAAGCCCGCCTTAATCAGGGCGCTGACGCCACCGCAGAGCACCGCTTGCTCGCCAAAGAGATCCGTCTCGGTTTCTTCCGCAAACGTGGTTTCGATCACACCGGCGCGGGTGACCCCAATACCCTTGGCGTACGAGAGCGCGATGTTGCGCGCCTGGCCGGTCGCGTCCTGATGGATGGCGATGAGCGCCGGCGTGCCGCCGCCCTCCACGAACACCTCGCGCACGCGGTGTCCCGGCGCCTTGGGAGCGATCATCGCTACGTCGATGTCCGGCCGCGGCGTGATGGTTCCGAACCGGATGTTGAAGCCGTGGGCGAAGAGCAACAGCTTGCCAGGTGCCAGGTTCGGTTGCACCTGGTCGCGGTAGAGGTCGGCCTGCGACGTATCGGGTACGAGCATCATCACGACATCGGCCCACTTGGTGACATCGGCCACTTCCCCGACCGTGAGCCCGGCGGCCATGGCCTTTTCGCGCGACCGACTCGAAGCCGGCAGTCCGACGCGGACGTCCACGCCGCTGTCCTTCAGGTTCAGGGCGTGCGCATGTCCCTGAGATCCGTATCCGAGGATCGCGACCTTCTTGCCCCTGATGACGGCCAGGTCGGCCGCGTTGTCGTAATACATCTTTGCCATCGTGTCCTCTTTAACTACTCCGCACGTGGGGCCCCACCCCCAACGCGCTCTCAAACCTCGACCTCGAGCGTGGACTCTCGGCCTCGGCTAGCCTGGACTCTCGCGCTCGGGTGTCAGACTGACCCGCCGGAGACGTCAGCGACGGTTGCCGGCGTGGTATGTCGCGGCGCTACCTTCTCAATCGGTCCCGTGCCCCGGGCCATCGCCACGCGTCCCGTTCTCACCATTTCGATGACCCCATACGGTCGCAGCACTTCCAACAGGCTGTCTATCTTATCCTCAGCACCCGTTGTCTCGATCACGAGCGACTCAGGACTGACGTCGATCACCCGCGCCCGGTAGACATCAACCAATTGCATGACCTGGGTGCGCGCGTCACCGGTTGCGGCCACCTTGATGAGCGCCAGGTCGCGTGCGATGCAGGGCGCCGCTGTGATGTTCTCGACGCGGCGGACCGGCACGATCTTGTACAAATGGGCTTCGAGCCGCCTCGCCCCGTAATCGTCGGTATCGACGACGACGGTCATGCGGGAAACGCCCGGCGTCTCGGTGTGTCCGACGGTCAGCGACTCGATGTTGAACGCGCGCCGGCGCACCAAGGACGCCACACGGTTGAGCCCGCCCGGTTTATTGTCGAGATAGATCGCAAAGGTATGCAACATACACTAATCCGCCGCGGTCTCCACGATGGGCGAGGGGGACGGTCGCCTGATCATCTTGTGCAGGTCGGCGCCGGCAGGCACCATCGGATACACCGAATCCTCCTGCTCGACCTGAAAGTCGATCAACGCGGCACGACCGGACCGCCGGGCCGCTTCGACAGCCCCAGCCACGTCTGCCCGTTTGTTGACTGCGACGCCGCTGATGCCGAAGGCCTGCGCGAGCTTCGCGAAGTCGGGTCCAATGAGCGGCGTGGCTGCGTACCGTCGCTCGTAGAAGAACTCCTGCCACTGCCGGACCATCCCGAGATACCCGTTGTTGATGATCGCGACGTTCACGTCCAGCCCTTCCTGCACGATCGTCGCGAGCTCAGGCATCGTCATCTGGAATCCGCCGTCGCCGCAGACGACCCAGACCTCCGCCTCCGGGCAGGCCACCTTCGCGCCGATGGCCGCCGGCAGCGCAAAGCCCATCGTCCCCAGTCCGCCGGACGTGATGAGCGACCGAGAGCGATCGTGCTTGTAGTACTGCGCCTCCCACATCTGGTGCTGGCCGACATCGGTGACGACCAGGGCGTTGCCGCCCGTCAGGCGCCAGAGATCGTTGATCACGTGCGCGGCGTACAGGTGCCCGTCGTCGGGCAGGCTCTGGATGTCGCGGACGGCCGAGTCGCCCTTCAGCGTGTCGATGTGCTCGAGCCAGGCCCGACGATCGCCCTTGTTCACATGCGGAAGCCACTCGATCAGCGCCGCGCGCAAGTCCTTGGCGATGCCCACGTCGACGCGCACATTCTTGTTCAATTCCGTGCGGTCGATATCGACGTGGATCTTGCGCGCGTTCAGCGCGTACGTCTTCAGATTGCCGGTGACGCGGTCGTCGAAGCGCATGCCCAGAGCAATGAGGAGGTCGGCCTCCTGGATGGCGTGATTCACCCACGCCTCGCCGTGCATGCCCATCATGCCGAGGTTGAGCGGATGAGACGCCGGCACACCGCCCAGGCCAAGCAGCGTGACGGCGATGGGAATGTGCGCCCGCTCGGCCAACGCAAGGACCTCTCGCTCGGCGCCGGACTGCATGACGCCGTGGCCGGCCAGAATCAGGGGGCGTTCGGCCGCTTCGATGAGCTTGATGGCGTCACGGTAGTCGCCGTCACCGGGAAGGGCCTCGTCGTAGGTCTCCGTCAAGTGCGGCTCGGCCGCCGCCCAGTCCACTTCACACTTTGATTGCTGCGCGTCCTTCGTGATGTCGATCAGCACCGGACCCGGCCGCCCCGACTTGGCCACGGCGAAGGCCTCGAGGACCGCCGGCGCGACATCTTCGGCGCGCGTGACGAGATAGTTGTGCTTGGTGATGGGCAACGTGATGCCCGTGATGTCGGTCTCCTGGAAGGCATCGGACCCGATGAGCTTGCTGCCCACCTGCCCGGTAATGCAGACAATCGGCGACGAGTCCATCATCGCGGTCGCGATGCCGGTCACCATGTTGGTCGCGCCCGGTCCGGAGGTCGCGATCGCCACGCCCACGCGCCCGCTGGCGCGGGCGTACCCGTCGGCCATGTGGGTCGCGCCCTGCTCGTGGCGCACGAGAATATGGTGAATCGGATAGCCGAGCATCGCGTCGTACGCGGGGAGAATCGCGCCGCCCGGGTAGCCAAACACGTCGGTCACGCCCTGGCGAACGAGCGCCTCCCAGAGAATCTGCGCACCGGTCAAAGCCATACACACCTCATGAAGCGGCCTCAATGGAGCTGGGCAGCCAGGCCTCGTGCGTTTTCCAGCTTGCGTAGGACCCTAGGGTGCGCAACGACCGCGCAAACTCGCCCAGATGGGCCAAGGCGCGCGCGCAGGGCACGTCATCTTGCGGAGCGGCCAGGTCGGCATAGAAAAGGTACTCCCACGGTCGGCCAGGGATCGGCCGCGACTCGAGCTTCGTGAGGTCCACACCGCGCAGGGCGAACACGCTCAAGGCCTTGAAGAGGGACCCGGCCTCATTCGGCAGGGTGAACACGATGCTCGTCTTGTCCGGCACCGCGACGCCAAACCTCGCGCGGCCGATCACCAGAAAGCGCGTGATGTTGTCGTCGAAATCCTGAATCGACGACGCCAGGGGCGTCAGTCCGAAGATTTCTCCTGCCCGCGCCGAGGCAATCGCGGCCGCGTCCTTGAGACGCTCGTCGGCAATCAGTTTGGCGCTTCCCGCCGTATCGTAGGTCGCGATGATCTCCACGACGCCAAGCGAGCGGAGAAAGCGCTCGCACTGCGCCAGGGCCTGCGGATGCGAATACACCCGGCGCAGTCCCGCCATCGTCGTACCCGGCAATGCCAGTAACTGATGCACGACGGCAATCTCAATCTCGGCCTGAATCGGCAGCGCGTGCGCCACCAGCAGGTCGTAATTGCGGTGAATGCTTCCACCGATCGAATTTTCGACCGGCAGCACGCCGTACGCGGCCTGCCCGGCATCGACGGCGGCAAAGACCTCTTCGAAGCTCCGGCAGGGCAGCAGGCGCGCCTCAGGCGCGAGCCGGTGCGCTGCCGCTTCACTGAAAGCGCCAGGCTCACCTTGATAGGCGACTGTCACACGCTCGTTGTCGGCCATCGTCAGAAAATCAAAAAGGCCACCACCCGGCTTCGGATGATGGCCCGCGTCTCGCTCCCGCTCGGGTTGGCATCATCCGCTCGCGCGTTCGGGCGCCAGCACGCTGGAGCTGAATACAACGACCCGGAGGGCGGCGGCCACTCTCATGAGGCCTCCATTCAAGTGCCGGCGGGTGCTAGTTGTCAAATTGATAATCCTTACAAGATTATAAGCCAAGACGATGGCATTTGCTGATGTGAGGAATTATCAGGACCTGGCGGCCACACCCTTAGATTCTCGGGAGCGTGACCTCGACTTGCGCCTGGTACTTCCCCTTCTTGTCCCGATACGAGGTGCGGCACGGCTCGTCGCTCTGGAAGAACAGGACCTGCGCAATGCCCTCGTTTGCATAGATCTTGGCCGGCAGCGGAGTCGTGTTCGAGATCTCAAGCGTCGCGGTTCCCTCCCACTCCGGCTCGAATGGCGTCACGTTCACGATGATCCCGCAACGCGCGTAGGTGGACTTGCCGAGGCACACCGTCAGGACGTCGCGTGGAATGCGGAAGTACTCGACCGTCCGGGCCAACGCAAAGGAATTGGGCGGCACGATACAGACGTCGGTCTTGATGTCGACGAACGATCGCGGATCGAACGCCTTGGGGTCGATCACGGTGTTGTTGATATTGGTGAACACCTTGAAGTCGTCGGCGACCCGGATGTCGTACCCGTACGACGACAAGCCGAAGGAGATCACGCCGGTTCGCATCTGCGCGTCGACGAACGGCTCGATCATCTTGTGCTCGACCGCCATCCGCTTGATCCAGTTGTCGGATTTGATGGACATTGATTGCTCCGCGCGTTGGGGCCCCACCCCAACGCGCTCTAAGACCTCGGCCTCGAGCGTAGACTCTCGGCCTCGGGCGCTCGCTCGGGGCGCTGGTTAGTGGCGACTATCCGATTAGTGAACCTACCGTCTAAAGAAGGCGAGAATCAGCGTGAGAAGGATACTCAGAATGATCGAGGTCGCCAATGGGAAATAGAAGCTGAAGTTGTTGCGACGGATGATGAAGTCGCCGGGAAGGCGCCCGAACGGGACACCCCACATGACGAGGAGGCCGAGGGCGGTGATGCCCAGGCCGATGAAGACGAGCGTCTTGCCCACGAATGCCGATTAAACACAACGGACACTAGGGACACAAAGGAAAATCAGTTCTTTGCGTCCTTGGTGTCCTTCGTGTCGATTGAGGGCCTCAAATGAGGTCGATGCCGGCGAAGAAATATCCGATTTCGACCGTGGCGGTCTCGGGCGCGTCGGAGCCGTGCGTGGCGTTCCGCTCGATCGACTGGGCGAACTCTTTTCGGAGCGTCCCCACGTCCGCCTTGACCGGGTCGGTGGCTCCCATCAGCGTCCGCCACTTCCTGATGGCGTCGGGAGCCTCCAGCACCAGGACGATGGCCGGACCCGACGCCATGAAATCGGTCAGGCTCTGGAAAAACGGCCGACCGCGATGGACCGCGTAAAATCCTTCGGCCTCACGCTTCGACAGGTGCACGCGGCGCATCGCGCGAATCTCAAAGCCCGCATCCTCGATGCGCTGCACGATCTTTCCAGTCAGCCGCCGTTCGACGGCGTCAGGTTTGACGATGGCGAGTGTGCGTTCCAATTACCTGAGACTCTCCATGATTTCGTCGAGCGCTTCCTTGCCCGGCCTCACCCTGGAGAGGGGCAGGAAGGCCAGCGGCTCGTCGACGATGTTCAGCTGAGTGAGGAAGTCGTCGCGATCGGGCTCGATGTAGATGATACCCGTCGCGAACTCTCCACGGCGGGCGACTTCGTGCAGCCGTCGGAGTGCCGAGATCTTGTCGGTTGGATCGTAGTCCTCTTCGAGCTTCTTCAAGTACAGCTTCGATCCATCGTACATGGTGACTTCCTGCGTCGACCCGGGCGCGTAGTCGACCGCAATATCCTCGAAGAACGGCACGAAGCTCACTTCCTCGAGCGGATCGTCATGGTCCTTGGCATATGCATAGCTCTTGGTCGATCCCTCGTGGTCGTTGAACGTGACGCAGGGCGAGATCACGTCGAGCATCGCTGTGCCGCGGTGCGCCAAAGCGGCCTTGAGCAGCGAGAGCAGCTGCTTTCGATCGCCAGAAAAAGATCGCGCCACGAACGTCGCGCCCAGCTCCATGGCCAGCGCGCAGGTGTCGATGGGCGGCAGGTCGTTGACGACGCCGGTCTTGAGCTTGCTGCCGAGATCGGCGGTCGGCGAGAACTGGCCCTTGGTCAGGCCGTAGCAGCCGTTGTCTTCGATGATGTAGACGATCGGCAGATTGCGCCGCATCAGGTGCACGAACTGGCCGATGCCGATGGCGCCCGTGTCGCCGTCTCCGCTGATTCCAATCGCGATGAGCTTCTTGTTGGCGAGCAGCGCCCCGGTCCCCACCGACGGCATGCGTCCGTGCACGGCGTTGAAGCCATGCGAGCCGCCCAGGAAATATGCCGGGCTCTTGCTCGAGCATCCGATCCCCGACAGCTTGACGACGCTGCTCGGGTCGACGCCCATCTCGAAGAACGCGTCGATGATGCGCTCGGAAATCGCGTTATGGCCGCAGCCGGCGCAGAGCGTCGTCTT
>JBGPHH010000203.1:0-7619 GCA_041484265.1 Vicinamibacteria bacterium | reverse complement strand
TTGACTCTTGTAAGTCTCAAGTCTGAAGTCTCAAGCGTGGTAGACCTCAGACTTCAGACTTGAAGCTTGAGACTTGATGAGCTTTTACCTCGTTACCGGCGGCGCCGGCTTCATCGGATCTCACATGGCGGAGGAGTTGATTCGCCGTGGTCAGCGTGTTCGGGTCGTCGACAGCCTCATCACGGGGAAGCGGCGTAATCTCGAACACCTTTCCGGCGTGGAATTCATCGAGGGCGACCTCGCCGAGCCGCGCGTCGCGGAACTGGCCGTCAAAGGGATCACGTACGTGCTGCACCAGGCGGCGATCCCGTCGGTGCCACGGTCGGTCAAGGATCCGATCACCTCGAACACGGCCAATATCACCGCAACGCTGAGCCTATTGGTCGCCGCGCGTGATGCCGGCGTGACGCGACTAGTCTACGCCGGCTCTTCGTCCGCGTACGGCGACACGCCGACGCTCCCCAAACACGAGGGCATGCCGACCAATCCGCTGTCGCCGTATGCGCTGCAGAAGCTCGTCGGAGAACAGTACTGCGGGCTGTTCACGCGCCTCTACGGCTTCGAGACAGTGACGATTCGCTACTTTAACGTGTTCGGACCGAGGCAGGATCCCGGGTCGCCGTACTCCGGCGTGATTTCTCTCTTTGCGACCGCGCTCCTTGAGGGACGGCAGCCGACCATCTATGGCGACGGCGAGCAGACGCGCGACTTCACCTACGTGGCGAACGTCGTCGACGGCGCGCTGAGGGCGTGTGAAGCGCCAAAGGCGAGCGGGGAAGTGATCAACGTGGCGGTTGGCGGACGCATCTCGCTGAACGAACTGCTGCGCGTGATGAACACGGTCACCGGAACGAACCTGCAGGCGATCCACAAGGAGGCGCGGGCAGGCGACGTGCGCGACTCGCAGGCCGACATCTCGAAAGCCAAGACGCTCCTCGGCTACACGCCCATCGTGTCATTCGAGGAAGGCTTGCGGCGCACGCTCGAATGGTGCCGCGCCGAGAATCCAGCTCCGCACCTGGCCGCCAGGCTTCGCACGCCCTAGCCAAAAGAAAATCTTCCACGCAGGATGTAATCTTGCGCTAGTCTACGATGAGCGGTCTGTGACTCTTTGTCAGTTTCTTTGAGAGATTAAGAGATTACGAGAAGGTCTCCGTGGCTTGCTCTTTGCTCGGTTGCGGGGAGGGGAAGATGCATTCCTCGCTTTGGCCATTCTGCGATCGGCCCCGTCCTCACCCTCGGCTTCGGTGTTCTCTGTACTGGATGCCCCTATGACGCCTGATTGGACCGATCGGCGTCAAACCCGCAGGCATCGGCTGGTCGAGGATCATGGGATCCGCTCGGCCCACATTCGGCCGGGCCATCAGGTGGAGCTCGTTGACATCTCGGCTGGCGGTGCGCTCATTGAAACGGCTCACGGTCTCCTTCCTGGTCGAATCGTCGAGCTGCATGTGGAGAGGCCCGACCGAAGAATCACTCTTCGGGGTCGAGTGCTGCGGTGCACGGTCACGCGGCTGCAATCAAGCTCGGTCCGCTATCTAGGTGCAATCATGTTTGACCATCGGCTGCGCTGGCTGGCTGAAGGTTCGCCTTCCGAGGACTCACCGCAACCACAGTTCACACGCGGACACGCCTGATTCTAAGTAGGTGCGCTCGTAACGCCAACGCGCGGTGTCGATTTGGTCGGCTCACTCCGTCCCTTGCCTGCCGGCGAAACAGGTCACTCTCATATCGACTAAGCGCTCAGTAGGTTACGGGCCCACAATCGCCGAGTCATCAGGCGGTCCACAACTTGCTCTAGGGTCTGGCGACCCTGGAACGCTTTCGCCACTAGCCACCCGGCTGACCTCCCCCAGACGCGGCGCTCCGGTCCAGGGTCCCAATTTCCTTCAAGGAGGCCTGTATGTTTCGAACGTCGCTGTCGATTGCCGTGCTGTCCACGCTCCTCATCGCTCAATCTCACGCCGCGACCGTCGCACAAACGAAGCCCGCTGGTTCCTCGGCGACGCTGGCGGCCACGGCCACCGTCATCAACATCAATTCCGCATCAGTGGCCGACCTCCAGACCATCCCTGGCATCGGCGCCAAGACCGCCGAGCTCATCGTTGAGTACCGCCAGAAGAACGGGCCGTTCAAAAAGGTCGAGGAGCTGATGAACATCCGCGGCATTGGCGAAAAGAACTTCCTCAAGATGAAACCCCAAATCACCGTTGCCCCGCCGAAGACCGACCGCGCAAGCCAGCAGTAGCCTCACAAGCGCCTCCGCCGCGCACGGCGGAGGCGCTCCCCATCCACATCACGTGATCTATGAGAGAAGGTGGTTTCTCGCTCGTCGAATTGTTGGTCGTCACGGGCCTGATCGCGACAACTGGCGCAATGGCCCTTCCGCAGCTGCTTGCAGCCATGGACGACAACCGCGCAGCGGGCGCGGCCCGTTACATGGCGACACGGCTGCAGCAGACGCGAATGGAGGCACTCGGTCGCTCGACACATGTTGCGCTACGCTTTTCGCAAACTGACGGAGCGTACTCTTATGGCGTGTACGTCGATGGCAACGGCGACGGGGTGCGGTCTCAGGACATCACGCAGGGGATCGATCGGCAGCTCGGCGCAATGGAGCGACTGCCGGACCAGTTTGCCGGCGTCGACTTCGGTCTCCTTCCTGGATTGCCCCCAGTTGATCCGGGCGGGGCGGCGCCCGGAACCGATCCCATCAAACTGGGGTCGAGCAATTTCCTGTCCTTCTCCGCCGTCGGCACGTCCTCCTCGGGCAGCCTCTACATTCGCGGCCGTCGGTCCACTCAATACGTAGTTCGCGTGTTCGGAGACACGGCAAGGGTCCGCGTGCTCAAGTTCGATGGACGCACTCAACGCTGGACGGCGCTGTGACCACTCGCTGGACCGAACGGCGCCAATCCCGCCGGCGTTGTCTCCTCGAGGATCATGGGATCCTGTCGGCCCACGTCCGGCCCGGCCATCAGGTGCTGCTCGTTGATATCTCGGCGGACGGAGCCCTCATCGAAGCGGCCCACCGCCTCCTTCCCGGCAGAGTCGTGGACCTGCATATGCGGAGGACCGAAGATCGGGCGAGTATTCGCGGTCGGCTCCTGCGATGCACCATCGCGCGACTGCAGTCGAGCTCGATCTGCTATCGCGGGGCGATCGCGTTTGAGGATCGGTTGTCTTGGCTGGTCGACGATTCTCCTCACGGGTATCCCATTCCCGAGGGAGAAACCCTGACAGAAGAGCCCCACGGGTAGGTACGACCCGGCAGGCGTCTGAGACCTGCACGCATCATATCGATCGTTTCGCGTTTCCTTAGAGATTCCTGATTGGCGATCGTGGCACCCGATTTGGTTAAGAGCACGCGGCAGGAGGACTGATCCGAACATGACGCCGATCGTGCCAGCACGTGCCCATGCGCCCCATACCCCCAGGCAACGCGATCGCCGTCAGGCGTTGGCGGACCTGCTCGCGGCCCTCACCCGCGCGCTTGACCGGCGAAACGACATCTCGCTGCTGCGCGGATCGTTCGAGCAGATGCTGCGTCGCCTGGTGCCGGTCCGCTCGATTCAACTGCGGGAGACCGGAGGCCGTTGGACCGGGCGCGTCGACACCGGAGCGGGCACCGAGTCCATCGCCCTCGAAGTCTCTGGCTCAGATCAGACCACGCAAGGCGTGCTCGAGGCGACGTTCGACCCTCGGTGCCATCTCGGCGAGTGGGACTTTCAGATGTTGAGCCTCGCCAGTCACGTCGGTGCCCTCGTGCTCGAGATCGAGCGCAATCGTATTCAGCTCGCGCGCGCGGGACTACTGGTCAGCAACCGGCCGAAGCGCGACGAGGCCGCACCCCTCATCGGTTCCACGCCAGCCATGATGGGCCTTCGCGCGGCAATCGAGCGCGTGGCCGGCACCGACTTCACCGTACTTCTCGAGGGCGAAAGCGGCGTCGGCAAGGAGCTGGTCGCCCGGCAGATTCACGACTTGAGCCGCCGGCGGCAGGGACCGTTCGTCGCCATCAACTGCGCGGCGCTCGTCGAGACGCTCCTCGAAGCCGAACTGTTTGGTATCGAGGAGCGCACAGCGACCGGCGTGCGCGGCCGGCGCGGCAAGTTCGAGCATGCCGACGGCGGAACGCTCTTTCTCGACGAGGTGTCGGATCTGTCCCTGTCGGCTCAGGCCAAGCTGCTGCGTGTCATTCAAGACCTCAACATCGAGCGTGTCGGCGGCAGCGGGACGCACCGCGTCGACGTTCGGATTGTGGCGGCCACCAACCGAAGCCTGGCGGAATTGACCGAGCGGCGGCTCTTCCGGGCCGATCTGTTCTATCGCTTGAGCGGAATCGACGTGCGCGTCCCGACCCTCCGCGAGCGTCGCGGCGACGTGCTGGAGCTGGCTCAATACTTTCTGGATCGACACCGGCCAGCGCGCCCACTGCGCCTGTCCACCGTCGCCGTCGATGCCCTTCTCAATTACAACTGGCCGGGCAACGTCAGAGAGCTGGAACGGCTCATCGAGCGCGTTGTCACGCTGGCCGAGACCGACACCATCGAGGTGGATGACCTGCCGCTGACGGTCAGGGGAGATTATGCGAGCGCCGTCGTGCCAGCCTTCAAGAGGAACGAGACGCTCCGTGCCTGGACCAGTCGCTACGCCCGATTGGTCTTCGACCGGTGCCAGGGCAACAAGCGCGAAGCGTGCCGCATCCTCGCGATCAGCTATCACACGCTGCAGACCTACCTGAAGTATCCGATTCACGAAGCCGCGGCCGAGGGAGACCGAGACTCCGAAGAAGCGATTGCGACGCCCGCGATAGGCATCGACGCTGCGGGCCAAGACAGCAGCGCATCGCCTTCTTAACGGCTTCCGAACACCCGCGCTCCGGTGGTAGGCTTCAGCATGGCCACAACCGTAGCGCGGGGTCCCGCCGTGATGGCTTTCTTTCTGTGTGTGGCGACGACGTCGTTCCCTGCAGCGGCCCAGACCGTCGAGCGCGCCGCCGAGGTGCCGGCCCTCACCGAAGGCCCGACCGTCGATCGAGACGGCAACGTGTACTTCACCGAACTTCGGGCGCAGCGCATCTACAGGCTGGGGACGGACGGGGAACTCTCGGTCTACCGTGAACACAGCCATGCCGCCAACGGGCTCGTGATCGATCCCCAGGGACGCCTGATCGCGTGCGAGGGGACCGCAGACGGTCAACCGCCTCGAATCACGCGAACCGATCTGCGCACCGGCGCCATCGAAGTGCTTGTCGACAACTACCAGGGCATGCCCTTCAAGGGTCCAAACGACGTCACCATCGACACCAAGGGCCGGTTGTACTTCACCGACACGGCGGGCGCCGCCGTCTACCGCATCGATGCGCCGGGACAGATCGCCCGCGTCCTGGCGATGCCGGACGTCGAGCGCCCGAACGGCCTTCAGATCTCACCGGACGACAAGACGCTTTACATCATCGAATCAGGTCCGGCCCCTGCCGGCCCGCGGATGATTCGCGCCTTCGACCTTCAGCCAGACGGCACCGCGCGCAGCGGCCGCGTCCTCTTCGATTTTCCCGGCCGGAGCGCGGACGGCATGAGCGTGGATACGCTGGGAAACTTGTACGTGTCTGCCGGTCTGAACTACCTGGCGCCGCCCGGCGCGCTGCCCGCCGCACGCGTCTGGACCGCCACCGCACTCAAGACCAAAGCTGGCGTGTACGTCATCTCACCAGCTGGCAAGCTACTCAAGTTCATCCCGATCCCCGAGGACGTCATCACCAACAACGCCTTCGGCGGTCCGGACATGAAGACTCTGT
This sequence comes from Vicinamibacteria bacterium, assembly GCA_041484265.1. Taxonomy (GTDB): domain Bacteria; phylum Acidobacteriota; class Vicinamibacteria; order Vicinamibacterales; family CAVVIG01; genus 2-12-FULL-65-11. The sequence continues at coordinate 1,819 of JBGPHH010000203.1, read as the reverse complement.
ACGTGACAGCGGGGAGGACGGTGTACAAAGTGCGGACCGACATCGCGGGCCTGCCCCGGTAGGGCTGGTATTGGCGGGTCGGCTCTAGCGTAGACTAGGCTGTAACAAGGGCCATGATTCTGACGCTCGAAATTACCGGTCCGCAGGCGGAGGCGTTGGGCGAAACCCGCCGCAAGATGTTTAACGCCACTGGCGGCTCGATCGGTCGCAAACCCGACAACTACTGGGCTTTACCCGATCCCTATATTTCCGGTCATCACGCCCTCATCCGATATGTGGACGGCGTGTTCTATATCGAAGACACGAGCACGAACGGCCTCTTCATCAACTCACAGGACAACAAGTTGGCGAAAGGGCAGCGGTATGCGCTGAAGTCTGGCGACTGGATCTTCATCGAGCCCTTTGAGATCCGGGCGTCAATTACGAGTCCGGCAAACGACGTGGCGATCCCACCGCTCGACGATGTGTTTGCCCCTGTGTCCGGCGGTGGAGGTGCTCCATCCGCTTCGCTCCAGGAAGACCCGTTTGGTCTCTCGTCGAACCAGTCCTTCCAGCCGCTCTCGCCGCAACCGGATTCGCAGTCTCAGATAGTCGACCCGATGGACCTACTTGGGCTGGGTGCAAAGCAACCACCGCCGAATGTCCGCAGGGCCTCGGACCTGAACAGGTCCCCCCTGAACGAGCACTATCAACCACCGAGCCTCATCCCTGCGGAGCCGGACTTTGGAGGGCAGGGCGGGGGAATCATTCCGTCTGACTACGATCCGCTCGCTTCAGACGACCGCCCAGTGATGCCGCCCGCGCGCCCACCAGAGGTCCGCGTTTCGAGACCGCAACCGGAGGTCCAGAGGCCGCAACCGCCGCAGCCCAGGAGAGACTCATCTCAAGTGCCCCCTCCCCCCGTTGAGCGGTCAGTGGCGAGAGGGGGGTCCGAAGCCGTCAGCGGAGCGCGTGGCTCCATCGATCTGAAGGCGATGCTCGAAGGCGCAGGCCTGAATGACGTCGAGGTGACGCCGGAGCTCGCGCGCAACTTCGGTCAGATCTTGCGCGTGGTGGTCGGCGGCGTCATGGACGTGCTGCAGGCGCGCCAACGAATCAAGAGCGAGTTTCGGATGGGCCAGACGACCTTCCGAACCGCTGACAACAACCCGCTCAAGTTTTCGGCCAACGTGGACGACGCCCTTCATAACCTGCTCGTCAAGCGTAACGCCGCCTATATGGGTCCCGTCGAAGCGTTCGAAGATGCGTTTGACGACGTGAGGAACCATCAGATGGCGATGCTGGCCGGCCTGCGCGTCGCGTTCAACACGATGCTGAAGGAGTTCGATCCCGAGCGTCTGCAAGCGGAATTCGATCGCGAATTGAAGAAGGGCGCACTGGTTTCTGTGCCCGCGAAGTTCCGTTACTGGGAGCTGTACCGCGCGAAGATTCATGATATGGTTAGGGACTCCGAAACGTGCTTTCGCGAGCTTTTCGGCGATGACTTTGCCCGGGCGTACGAAGAACAGTTGAAGCGCCTCAAGGCGCGCGCCCCCAAGCGTTGAATGAAGGCTGCCCGCACGCGACATATGCTCTCCCGTCATCCCACGCTCGCTCTGATAACGGCGCTGGTCGGGACGTTGGTTGCGGCCGGCTGTGGCAAGAAGCCTCCGCCTCAACCTGTCTCCTCAACAATTGCGTCGAGCCCGGATGCGAAGGTCAGGGCGCCTATGACGATCTTTGTCAGCGCCGACACGAACCCGGACGCGACCGGCAGACCGTCGCCGGTAGTCGTGCGTGTGTATAAACTCAGAGCGGATGCCGTCTTCAGCGGTGCTGA
>JBGPHH010000202.1:0-7643 GCA_041484265.1 Vicinamibacteria bacterium | reverse complement strand
CGAAGGATCTCTCGGGCCGCAATATCTATATCGGTCGCTTGGCCCCCCAGCCCAGACATCAATGGCTGATGTATGACAATTCGTGAATTCGGGAGCGAAAACCTCTTACCCTTCGTCCCCGCCGCCAGCAGCACGGCCGCCATCGAGGCCGCCTGCCCGATGCAGGTCGTCGCCACGTCGGGCTTGACGAACTGCATCGTGTCGTAAATCGCCAACCCGGCGGTAATCGATCCTCCCGGACTGTTGATGTACAGCAAGATGTCTTTGTCGGGATCTTCGGCCTCGAGGAACAGCATTTGGGCGATGACCAGGTTCGCAATCCCATCGTCGATCGGCGTCCCGATGAAGATGATGCTGTCTTTGAGCAGTCGTGAAAAGATGTCGTACGCGCGCTCGCCGCGGTTCGTCTGCTCGACGACCATCGGCACCAACTGCATCTGCGCGTCGATGAGCCCGGAAGGATTATGCCGCGTTGATCTCATTGAGGTCATTCAGGTTCACTGAGTACTTGGAGCGCATAGCGCTGCGTTAATCTCTCGGCGATCGACAGGTCGGTTGGTTGTCAGGGAAAATGACGTGCGGGAATACTTACAATGCTCCTGAAATTGTAGCACGCGCCATGAGGAAGTCAATTGACTTCTCCCGGCGCAGCCCGGCCTGAACGCGAGAGAGTCCGCCCTCTTTCTCGAGCTGCGCCCGCACCGCAGCAGGCTGACGGCCCATGCGCTCGGCAAAGCGGCCGACCTCCTGTTCGATCTCATCGCCCGTCACGTCGAGCCGCTCGCGCCGCGCGACTTCATCGAGGACGAGCGCCGCGCCAACGGCTTCCCGCGCAACCGCCCGCTGGCTCTCACGGAACGCCGCCCAGTCGATGCCCGCCTGCCGAGGATCGACGTGCTGCTCCATCAGTCGCCGGGCAAATTCTTCGAGACGGCGATCGATGTCGCGCTCGACGAGCGAGGACGGCACTTCGAACGGGACGCGGGCGGCGAGCTGTTTCATGAGGTCCGCGCGGATCTCGCGCTCCGATGCGTGGCGCGCCTCATGCGCGAGATCCTCGCGCACGCGGGTGCGTAACGCCTCGAGCGTCGCGAATTCGCCCAGATCCTTGGCGAACTCATCGTCGAGCGCCGGCAAGACGCGGGTCTTGATGGCGTGGACGGTCACAGTGTAGGTGATATCCGTATTGGCGAGCTCGGCGACGGCGTAGTCCGACGGGTAATGAATCTGGAACGTCTTGGTGGCGCCCGCGGCGAGGCCTATCAGCTGCTCGTCGAATCCCGGTGGATTCGCCTTCGAGCCGAGCTCGATCGATACGCTCTCTTTCTTATCCACGTGACCCTTTTCGTCACGCACGAGATCCACCACCAGCGTGTCGGCGGCCTCGACCGCTCGTCCATCAACCGGCTCGTAGCGAGCGGCTCGGGCGCGCAGCCGTTCGAGCGCGAGGTTGACCGCCTCCTCATCCACGCGAGCCGAGGGCCGGGCCAGTGAGATTGTCGAGTACTCGCCCGGCTCGAACCCCGGGACCGTATCGAATGACGCGGTAAAGGTGAGCGGCTGGCCTTCCTCTATCGTCACGTCGCGCACGTCGGGCGTATCGATCGCCTCGACGCCACGCTCCCGCAGCGCTTCGTCAACAGCGCGCGGGACGAGATCGTGCACGACGTCGTGCAGAATCTGATCCTTGAAGCGCTGCTTGATGACCCGGGCGGGCGTCTTGCCGGGCCGAAACCCCGGCACGCGCGCTTTCTGCGAATAGTGCCGCGCGACGCGATCGATCTCGGCGTCGACCACGCCACTCGGGATCTCGACACGTACGTTCTTGCGCGTGTCGTTGACGTCGACGAACTCGGTTTTCATCTGTGGGTCAATGCTCGCGCGCCGAAGCTCGTGCAGAGCCAGCCGAGCGGAGGCGTGCGAAAGGGGGGACTCGAACCCCCATAGCCTTTCGGCTACCGGATCCTAAGTCCGGCGCGTCTGCCAATTCCGCCACTTTCGCTCACGGAACTCGCTCAGCGTAACACGCCCAAGCAAATTGCAGAATTGCAGGATGGCACATTGCGACTGAATAGCTTCGATGCTTCCATTCTGCCATCCCGCCTCCTGCAATCCCGTGAATCCTGATTGATACAGCCTCACCATCCGATACATCTCTATGAGGCCCTTCGTCAGGTTACTGTCTGTAAAATACTGAAATACATAGATTTAGTGACGCTATTTGACGGCAGTTGTCACCGCCGAACCAGAGAAGATCGTATCGATCGAGACTATGCTAGTGTCTTATTTGAAACAATACGTCTTTTAAGTCATAGTAAGTCTCTTTTAGTTCTATCGTTGTACCCTAGTGCGTCGCTGGGCTTTGTCCCCGAGCTGTAAGTGGCGGGGCGGAGCTGTATCACCTTAATTACTTCTCCAACAAGAACAGGTTAGACCATGGCAGACACAACGCTTGCGTTGGCAGACGGACGCGCGACCCGTTTCGCGCGGCAGAGTGATGGTGCACTGGAGCTCCTCGGACGATCGCAGGCGATCACGCGTGCCCAGGAGTTGGTTCGCCGGGCCGCGGCGATCGATGGCAGCGTACTCATTACGGCAGAGGCTGGCGTGGCCGTCGAGTCGGTCGCACGAGACCTTCACGCGCGGGGCCATCATGCCCTCGGGCCGTACGTGGTCCTGGAATGTGGCGTGCGCGATTCGGCGCGGCTCGAGCGCCAGCTATTCGGTGCTGCGGTCGCCGACGGCTCGACCGATATCGATTGTGTCTCGAGCGACAGCCGGCTGGCGGCCGCGCAAGGCGGGACGCTGTTCCTGCAGGATGTGACGGAGTTGTCAGCGGCCGTGCAGGCCAGACTCGCCCGGATCGCTCGTGATGGCGAGATGCGGATAGACGATCGTCCGGCGGCGACGCTGTTTCGTCTCGTGGCGAGCGCCGCGCCTGGCATCGAGACCGAGGTGCACGCCCATCGGTTCCGGGCCGACCTCTACCGGCGCCTGTCGACGGTGCGAATCGATCTGCCCTCCCTGCGCGAACGGGCCGAGGACGTCCCGGCGCTGGCCGCGCGCCTGCTCGAGAACACCTGCGCAGTGCGCGGTGTGCCGCCTCGAACGTTGACCCAGGCCGCCCTGGCGCTCCTCGGCGCGCTGACGTGGCCAGGCAATCTCGCGGAACTGCAGGGTGCCATTGAGCGAGCGGTCACCGAGGCTCATGAGGCAGTGCTCCAAGTGGAGCACCTGTTGCCGGCGCTCCAATTGCAGCGGGCCCGAGCGCCATTTGTGCCGACTGGCAATCTGCGCGAGGCCCGGCTGCGGTTCGAGCGCGAGTACATTGCCTCGGTCTTGCAGCACCACGAGTGGCGCGTCGCAGAAGCCGCTCAAACCCTTGGCATTCAGCGTCCAAACCTTTACCGGAAAGCGCGCCAGCTTGGCATTCCGGTTGCCAAGCTGGCGGAGTAACATGGAGGCGACAGACATGCGTATCAGGCTCTTTACGCTCGTTCCGCTCCTCATGGGGCTGTCCGGTCTGGTGTACGCACAGAGCGCCCAAACGCCGCCGGTGTCTGGATCGACGCCGGTCCAGCAAAGGCCCGTGACGCCGGCCACGGCAGAGCGGTATGTGATTGGCCCACAGGACAACCTCTCCATTACGGTGGTCGACGAGATGGAGCTCAGTGGAAAGTTCCGCGTGGAAAACGACGGCACCTTCACGTACCCGTATCTGAACCGCGTGCAAGCTGCTGGGCTCTCGCTTGAAGAGCTGCAGACCCGTCTCACGACCGGCCTGAAGGCGGGGTTTCTCCGGAATCCCCAAGTACGCGTGGAAGTCGATCAGTACAAGAGCCGGAGTGTGTACGTCATTGGCGAAGTGCGGGTGCCTGGCAAGGTGACGATGAGCGGCACGACGCTGACGTTGCTCGAAGCGCTCTCACTCGCCGGATCGGCCACGGCGAACGCGAGCAGCGAGATCATTGTCGTTCATCCCTCCAAGGCAGGCGCGGCTCCCGGCGGAGTTCCGGGCGCCGACATTCCAGGCGAGCGCATCACGATCAATCGTCGAGAGCTGGAGCTCGGCAGAGCTGGCCGCGAGATTGTGCTGCAGGACGGCGACATCATCAACGTGCCCGTGGCGCAACGCTTCTACATCTACGGATTCGTGAGAAACCCAGGGACCTACGTCCTCGATCCGGGGATGACCCTTCAGCAGGCGATTGCACTCGCTGGCGGCTTGACCGACAAGGGCTCCGATCGCCGTATCAAAGTCAAACGGCTCGTCGACGGCAAGCTCACCGAAGTGTCGCTGCAGCTCGAAGACAAGATCCTCTCGAACGACACGATCGATATTCCCGCCCGATTCTTCTGATCCGGCGTCGGATGCGCGCCCGTCCGAATCGCTGACTGAGCAGATCGTTCTTTCGAGCTACGCCGCGCGAGCAAGCGCGCGAGCGCGGCACAGGTCGTGGGGGTGGGGCCCCACGACGTTGATTAAATATTAAATAATGTGTGGCATTGCCGGCCTCGTGCGCGGGGACGGACCGATTGAATCGGATCTGTCCGCAGCGCTTGGCGCCGCGCTCGCGCACCGGGGACCGGACGGCCATGGCGTCTGGTGCTCCCCGAGGCGCGACGTGGTGCTCGTCCATCGGCGTCTCGCGATCATCGATCCGAGCCCGGCGGGCGCACAGCCGATGTGCACGCCCGACGGCCTCCATCACATCGTCTTCAACGGTGAGGTCTACAACCATCGCGAGCTCAGGCGATCGCTCGAGAGCCGGGGCGAGCTGTTTGCGACCTCCAGCGACACCGAGGTGCTCCTCCGTCTCCTGGTTCGTGACGGTCCGGCCGCGCTCGCGCGGGTGCGCGGCATGTTCGCGCTCGCCTGGTGGGACATGCGCGAGCGTACGCTCGTCATTGCCCGCGATCGCTTCGGCATCAAGCCTCTGTATGTCGCAGCCAGTCACAGCACGGTTGCATTCGCATCGGAGATCGGCGCGCTTGTGTCGTCCGGTCTTGCCTCTGGCACGGTCGACCCCGCGGGCGTCCTCGCCTATCTCGCGTGGGGAAGCGTGCCGCCACCGCTTACCTGGGCGGCGGGCGTCGAGAGCCTGACGCCGGGCACTTGGCGGCGGTGGCGTTCTGGACACGCACTGGAAGCACAGCGCTTCGCCAACCCGACCGACGCCCATGCGCGCCCGTGCGAGTCATGCGACGAGGGTGAGCTCCAAGATCGGACCCGCGAGGCCGTTGAAGACAGCGTGGTCGCGCACATGGTGGCCGATGTCCCGGTTGGTCTGTTTCTGTCCGGAGGCATAGATTCGTCGGCGATTCTGTCCGCAGCGGCACACGCCGGCGTTTCGGGGCTGCGCACTTTCACCGTCAGGTTCGATGATCGGTCCTCCGAGCACGAGTACGCCCGGCTGGTTGCGTCGATCTTCGGCGCCGAGCACCAGGAGCTCGTCGTGGATCCGTCACACGTGGTCGCCGACCTTCCGGCCATTCTTCATCATCTCGATCAACCGACCCTTGACGCCGTCAATTCGTTTTACGTCTCACGCGCCGTGGCGGCAACTGGCATCAAGGCCGTGCTGTCTGGAACCGGCGGCGACGAACTGTTTGGCGGCTACCCGTCGTTCCGGCGTCTGCCGGCAGCGGTTCGCTGGAAGCGTCGTGTGCGTCGGATCGCGCCGGCGGTTTCGCCCGTCGTGGCAGCCGGGCTGCCTGCACGGCTGTCGGAGCGATGGCGCCACTTCGCGTCGGGCAACGGCCAGATGGACACGGCCTATCGCGCGCAGCGCGGCCTCTTCATGCCCGCTGAGATCGAGCGCCTGGCAGGGCCGGCGCTGCGCGATTGTTGGGCGCCGGCGGCCCAACGGGTCTCGAACACCGAGTCGGCGATCTTTGAGGTTCATGCGACGACGCCCGAGGGCGAGGTGGCAGGCCTCGAGACGCGGATGTACCTGTGCTCGCAACTTCTGCGCGACCTCGACGTGATGTCGATGGCGCATTCGCTCGAAGTCCGCGTACCGCTCGTCGATCACGTGCTCATCGACGCCGTGTGGCCCGATCTCGGCGCCCATCCGGCGCTCATGCGCAATAAGCGATTGCTGCACGAAACACTGGCTCGGCCGTTGCCTCGCGCAGCCGTCAAGCGGCCTAAGCAGGGGTTCATCCTGCCGTTCGGGCGTTGGATGGAGGGCGATCTAGAACCGTTCGTGCGTGACGGGATGCGGCAGCTCGCCGCCGATGGTTGGATCGCCACAGACGCTCCCGACCGTGAATGGCAGGCGTGGCGTGCGGGTCGCGCGCACTGGACGCGACCTTGGAGCCTCGCCGTCCTCGGACAGTTCTTCACTTCACAGTGCTGACTCCGCGGATCATCGCGAAGCGGATGCTTTTGAGGACTGTGGAAGTCATCACCAGCCGGCATCCCGTTCTTCTTCCGCAGATCGCTCTTGATGAAGTGGCCACGATTGATCTGACGGCACCCTACCGAGTTGAGGGGCCGATCCTCGATATCCAGATCCATGACCTGGGCCCAGGAGAGCTGACGGCGACCTTGCTGACCCCGAACGGCACGAATGCCTCCCGCGCGCATTGGCGCTCGAAGCCGATGCCCTTCAGCGGTCCGGCGACGCTCCACTTCGATCTGACAAGCGGCCACGTTCGCCTGGCAGAGCAGGATTGCGGTCAGGTCCCGGTTCCGCTGCCGGCGCGTCGATTCTCCTGGGCCCTCACGCTCCGCGACGCCGGCCGCGAGCGCTCGCGGGTGACCGGGCACTATCTGCCCGGCAGCGGCGCCGTGGGCGACGACTACTACGCGGGCGGGAACTATGTGGACTATGAAGCCGAGAGCCTCACGACGCGCGACCTCATCGTGAATCTCGCGCGGCGGTATCCGTTCCGCGGCGTGGCAGTTGAAATCGGCTGCGCCACTGGTGCCTCGCTGGAGGACTTGGGACGGGCCGGCTTCGACGCCGTTGGCGTCGACTACTCCGCCTGGGCTGTCGAGCAGGGTCGAAAACGGGTGGGAGAGGATCGCATCTGGCAGCTCGATGTCGAGAGCGATGAGCTGCCTCAATCGCCGCTTGCGGCGCGCGCCCCATTCGGCGCGTTGATCATGCTGTCGGTCCTCGAGCACTTCGCCGATCCGTTTGGCGTCCTCGAACGTATAGGCCGGTTGGTGGGACCCGGCGGCCGTCTGTTTCTGACGACGACGAACGCCGGAGGCATCGGCCGGATGCTTTTCGGTCGTGATTGGGAAGGGTACTTCGATTGGACACATCGCGGCGTCGATGCGGTGAGCGCCACGTCGCTCAAGTCTGAACTTGGCCGGCTCGGCTGGGCGCTTGATTGGTTCGAAACGAGCGTCGTCTGGGACGGTAACGCCGATCCGACGCACGCGACGCTGCGCGAGTGGTGGGCGTCCGACGCCCGATTTCGTCGCCTGCTCGTCGAACGCGACTTGGGCGATCTGATGACGTGCGTCGCGACAAAGCGATGACATGGCAATTTGAGTGGCGCCGCACGTGGGATGCGGTGTGGGCGCCCGAGTTCGTGGCCACATGGGAACGCCTGCTCGGTGGCAGCCCGCACGCCAATGTCTACCATCTGCCCGCGCTGGTACGTGCGTGGGCCGAGACGCACGG
>JBGPHH010000201.1:0-7653 GCA_041484265.1 Vicinamibacteria bacterium | reverse complement strand
CTTGCCTTCTGCCTGCACGGCATCGGTGTGGAACAGAACGCCCTTCTCCTTCGCGATCGCGCCAATCTCGGCGATCGGCTGGATGACGCCGATTTCGTTATTGGCGGTCATGATCGTGATGAGGATCGTCTTGTCGGTGATCGCGTTCCTCAGATCGTCCAGGCTGATGCGCCCGTCCTTCTGCACCGGCAGATACGTGACGCGGTAGCCGTCTTTCTCGAGCCGCTTGCACGTATCGATCACCGCCTTGTGCTCGGTGACGGCCGTAATGACGTGATTGCCCTTCTCGCGATACATCTCGGCGACGCCCTTGATCGCCAGGTTGTCCGACTCGGTCGCACCACTGGTGAACACAATCTCTTTCGCGTTGGCGCCGATGAGGTCGGCAATCTGCTTGCGCGCCGCGTCCACGGCCTCTTCGGCCTCCCAGCCGAAGGGATGATTGCGGCTTGCGGCGTTGCCGAATTTCTGCGTGAAGTACGGCAGCATCGCGTCGAGCACACGCGGATCGACCGGGGTCGTCGCGTGATAGTCCATGTAGATAGGAAGTTTGATCGCCATATGTCTTTCTACAAATGTGTATGTAACACCGCGGCACGTACCGGCACCGGCGCCGGCGGATCCGACGCCAGTTCCGCGATCGTGCATTCGCCGAGCGCGGTGAGAATCCGTTCGCGCACCCGCCACAGCGGATCGCGCACGTTGCACTTCGAAAACTGCTCGCACTGCGCCTCGTGGGTCGAACAGGCCGTGACCGTGATCGGCCCGTCAATCGCCTGGATCACGTCGCCCACCGAGATTTGGCCCGGCACCCGCGCCAGCTGATACCCGCCGTGCGTCCCCTGCTGCGACACGAGCAGGCCGCGCCGCACAAGACGCTGGAGCACTTTGGCCATCAGCTCAATCGGAATGTCGTAGAGTTCGGCGATCTCGCGCGCACTCGACGAGCCACGGTCCCGTCGGACGGCCAGATGCTTCATGGCCATGAGCGCGTAATCGGCTTTTTTTGAAAGTCTCAACATCTTCTATGCTCGCGGGGCCCCACCCCCGCTCGCTTCCGTCCGGGCCGCAGGCGCTATATCCGACCTATTAGGTCGTAGTTCAATAGTCTAATACTTTGGCTGGCTGGGATCAACCTTGTCGATCCAATCCAGGATGCCGCCCTTCAGGTTCAGCACCCGCTTGAACCCGACCGACCTCAGAAAGTCAGCCGCGCGTGCGCTGCGCACACCCGACTTGCACTGCATGACGATCTCGTCGCCCGCGTTGAGCTCGCCGTAGCGCTTGGGCACGTCCCCGAGCGGAATCAGCGTCGAACCCGGGATGCGATTGATCTGGTACTCGTTCGGTTCCCGGACGTCGACAATCCTGATCTTGTCGCCGCGATCAAGCCGCTGTTTGAGCTCGACCGACGTGATTTCGGTGGCGTTGTTCACGGTGACTGGCTCCGGCGCGGCGGGCTGAATGCCGCAGAACTGTTCGTAGTCGATGAGCGTCTTGATGGTCGGATGCGTACCGCACACCGGGCAATCGGGATCCTTCTTGAGCTTCAGCTCGCGGAATCGCATCTTGAGCGCGTCGTAGATCAGGAACCGTCCGATGAGCGGTTCGCCAATGCCGGTAATGAGCTTGATCGCCTCGGTCGCCTGAATCACCCCGATGATGCCCGGCAAGACCCCGAGCACGCCACCTTCGGCGCAGCTCGGCACCAGCCCAGGGGGCGGAGGCTCCGGATACAGGCAGCGATAGCAGGGACCGTCCTTGGTCGCAAAGACCGACGCCTGTCCTTCGAATCGGAAGATGCTGCCGTAGGCGTTGGGCTTGCCCAGCAGGACACACGCGTCATTGGTCAGGTAGCGCGTCGGAAAATTGTCCGTCCCATCGAGGATGACGTCGTAGGGCTCGAACAACTTCAGCGCGTTCTCCGATGACAGCGCCGTTTCGTACGTCTGGATATCGATGTGGGGATTGATCGCAGCCAGCCGATCCTTCGCCGAGGCGAGTTTCGATCGTCCGACATCCGCCGTGCCATGGATGATCTGGCGCTGCAAGTTGCTGAAGTCCACGACGTCAAAATCAACGATGCCGATGGTGCCGACGCCGGCCGCCGCCAAGTACATCGCGGCAGGAGACCCGAGGCCGCCCGCTCCGATGCAAAGCACGCTGCCCGCCTTGAGCCTGCGCTGGCCGTCCACGCCGACCTCCGGCATGATGAGGTGGCGACTGTACCGTTTGATCTCGTCGTTGGTTAACTGTGGAAGATCACGGTCCGGCTGAAGTCGGACACTACGCACGTCACGCACGCCAGCGTCCGTGCCGGTTGGAACGCCGCCAGCCACTGACGGAATGATGCTGACCGTGTCGCCCGACGACACCGGCGTCTGCTCCTTCTGCAGGTAGCGGATGTCCTCGTCGTTGATGTAAATGTTGACGAAGCTGCGGAGCTTGCCCTGCTCGTTGAACAGGTGGGCCTTCAGGCCCGCATGCTTCCGCGTCAGATCGGCCAGCAGTTCGCCCACGGTCGCGCCGTCGGCGTCGACCGCGTCTTTCTTATCGGTATAAGGCCTGAGCGGTGTCGGAATCAGAATTCTCGTTGCCATGAAGGGTTCCCTCTTCGAACGTCGAACGGTCGTCTTTGAGCCACCAGACGGTCATGTCGCCGGCCAGCCCGGCGGCCACCGCCACAATCACGTACGCGAAATTCGGCCACGCGTGGTCCAGATCGTACTGGGACGGGCGCGCGGGATGATCCGGATGCGAGTGATAGAACCCGACGAGCTCTCCACCAAGCTCGCTTGCACGCGCCTCAGCCAGCCGGTAATCGGACGGCCGCACGAGAAACCGGCGCCTCGGACCTTCCTCGGTTGTATTCGGCAGCGGCACCGTCGCGGTGACGCCGCCAGCTGTGGCCACCAGAGCGCCGCAGCACTCGTGCGGATACGTTTCCTGCCCGTGGCGTCGAATGGCTTCGTCCACATCTGCGGTGAGGCCCAGGCGGCGGTCACTCATCGGCGGTCCAGAAGCTGTCGGTGAGGTACTTCTCCGCACCGTCGGGAAAGATGGTCACCAGGATGCCGCGATCAAGGCCCCGCGCCACGTCGAGCATCACCGCCAGCGCCGCGCCCGACGAGATGCCCGCCAGCAGACCTTCCTCTCGCGCCAGCCGCTTCACCATGCGGTGGGCGCGCTCGGTCGAGACCCGCAGGTCTTCGTCGGCCAGAGTCGGATCGTAGATAGCCGGGACGATGGCCGATTCCATGTGCTTGAGGCCTTCGAGGCCGTGGAAGGGCGCATCAGGCTGAAACGAGATGAGCTTGATGGCGGGATTGAACCGCCGCAGCCGGCGGCCGGTGCCGACAAAGGTGCCGCTCGTGCCAAGACCCGCCACAAAATGTGTGATCCGCCCGCTCGTCTGCTCGATGATCTCGGGGCCCGTCGTATCGTAGTGCGCGCGCCAGTTCGCGTCGTTGCTGTACTGATCCGGATAAAAGTACCGTTCGGGATTTTCGGCGTACATGCGGCGCGCTTCGCGAATCGATCCGTCGGTCCCCTCGAGAGGATCGGTCAGCACCAGATCGGCGCCAAGCGCGCGCAGCATCAGTTTGCGCTCCGGGCTCGCGTTCTCGGGCATGCACAGCCTCACGGCGTAACCCCGAGCCGCACCGACCATGGCGTAGGCGATACCGGTGTTGCCGGAGGTAGCGTCAATAATCGTGCGACCGGGCGTCAACCGGCCCGACGTCTCGCCCTCGAGAATCATCCGCGCCGCCGCACGATCCTTCACCGAGCCGCCCGGGTTCTGCCACTCGGCTTTGGCGTAGAGCTCAATACCCTGAGGCACCTCGCGTTCGAACCGGTGCAGTCGCACGAGCGGCGTGCGGCCGATCATGTCGAGCACCGAGGCGCTCGTCGGACGGCTGACCATCGAGGATTCGGGAACTGATGAGGACATGGCTCGATATACGACCGAAGTAGTCCGGAATTATACCAGCGTGAGAAAGACTGTCAAACCCTTATACTCGCCTGACCGCGCATGAGTCCCGAGAAATCAGCGGAACTTCCTTCGATACAGCGGGATGCGACCGGCTTCGTCCGCGCGGGCGAATGGCTGTTTCGGCACCGGACCGTCACGCCGATCCCCCTCGCTCTTGCCCTCCTGGCCATACGTATCGGCACGTTCCCACCGTCGGCGGCCTTGACGGCGACCGGCGTCGGCTTGGTGGCCATCGGCGAGGCCGTACGACTGTGGAGCGTTCGCCAGATTGGCGTCATTTCACGCACGCGAAGCGGCCGTGTCGGTCCGCTCGTCGTGTCGGGTCCGTTCGCTTTGGTTCGCAATCCGCTCTACCTCGGCAACATCGCCCTCTGGATCGGATTCGCTGTGAGCGCCCGCCTGGTCTGGTTTGCACCGGTCGTCGCCCTGGTCCTCGGCCTCGAATATCACGCGATCGTGCGGTGGGAAGAACGGCTGCTCGACGCACAGCTCGGCGACCGCTACCGCCAGTACCTCGCGCGCGTGCCGCGCTGGATCCCCACGCTCAGTTCGCCAGCAGTTGAAGCAGCTACCGCGCCGTACTCCTGGCGTGACACGCTCTTCAGCGAGCGTGGCACGCTCATCGCGATCGCCGTCGGTTACCTACTGCTTTGGATCAAGTTTCAACGATTGCCATAGATACCAGCACGCGACCGAGCGGTATGGACGCCAGGGTTCACCGATCTTGAGGATGCGCTTCGCGTCGGGCCGTCTGCGCAATCGATACACCCGCTGCACGGCGTTCACAATCCCCAGATCGCCCACGGGCAGGACGTCGGGCCGGTGCAGACGGAACATCAGGAACATCTCGGCCGTCCACCTCCCAAAGCCCTTCACCGATGTCAGGCGCTCGATCACTCGCTCGTCCTCGAGCGTTTCGAGCTCGTCGAGCGCCAGACGGCCATCGGCGAGACGCGCACACAAGTCGCGCAGGTAGCCGACCTTCTGTCCGCTCAGGCCGACACCGCGCAGCGCCTGATCGCTCAACGTGTTGATCCCTTCAGCGCTTGGTTGGCGGTCTTCGAAGAGCTCGACGAACCGGCTAAAGATCGTGGCGGCGGCTTTGGTGGAGAGTTGTTGACTGACGATCGCGCCAGCGAGTGCGCTCAGATGATCCGCCCGCTGCCGGTCGGCGAGGCCGCAGGGACCAACGCGCTTGATGAGCGCCCCCAGAATCGGGTCTCGCCGCATCAGAGCACGACGCGCGCGGGCGTAGCCCTCCGGCGTCAGTGCCTCCAGGAGTTCGCGGGATGATCGAGCCAAAGACGCCGTAGACATCCGAGCACGCTACGAGGGGCACACAATCCTGAATCCGATGCTGTAGCTGTAAGTGTCCGGCGGAACCATATGACGGCTTGCACTTCGTAACATCGACACATCGTCGTTGACCCAGGAACCGCCGCGAACGATTCGCATACGGCCGGTGTCGGGCCCGCGTGGATCGCGCGCGTCGCCTTCGCTATAGGCGTCGGCATTGTACCAATCCGACACCCATTCCCAGACGTTTCCGGCCACGTCGCACAATCCGTACGCATTCGGGGCATACGTGCCCGTCGGACGCGTGCCCCGCTGGCGTTTGAGCGACGGGTCCGCCAGAAAATTGCAGCGCGACGGATCGATGTCGTTGCCCCACGGATACCGGAGCCCTTCGGCACCGCCGCGAGCGGCCTTCTCCCACTCCGCCTCGGTCGGCAGACGCACCACGCGGCCGATCGCTTCCGACAGCCACCGGCAGTACGCGAGCCCGTCATTGTATCGAACGAGGACGACCGGATGGCTGCCGCGACCCTCCGGCGGCTCCGTCCGCTCCCAGACGTAGGGCGCGGCGAGTTCCCTGAAGAGCGTCTCTCGCCCCTCGCCTGCGACGAGCGGCAATCCGCGAACCGCGGGCGCCGGGTAGCCGGTCGCTCGAATGAACCGGGCGAACTCATCCTGCGTGACCGGAAAGCGCCCGATGAAGAATTCGCTCACGTGGACGCGGTGAACGGGACGCTCTTCTTCATCGGCATCGGCGGCGCCCATGAGAAAATCGCCGGCGGGAATCCGCGCTAGATCGGGGGGCGTGGCGAGCGTCATAGACGGTTCTGGCCCGAAACTGGTGAATCGCCCGTCCTGGCACCGCCCGCCACCAGCCCGTCAGTATAGTCTTAGTCGTCACAGGGAGCGATAGATGGACATTGCGGACGTGAAGAAGCAAGTCTTGCGCACGATCGAGCGGGCGAGGCGGGGCAGCGCCGAACGCAGAGTGCGCGCCGAAACCGCGGCGCGCGCCTACGAAACGTTTCTCGAGCGCACGGCCGTGCCGGTGTGTCGTCAAGTGTCGAACGTGCTGCGCGCTGAGGGCTATGTCTTTGAGGTCTTCACGCCGGCGGGCAGCGTGCGCCTGATGTCCGATCGGAGCGCCGACGATTACATCGAGCTTGTCCTCGAGACGTCTGGGGACCAGCCCGTCGTGACCGGCCGCACGAGTCGTCGCCGAGGGCAGCGGACCCTCCAGTCCGAGACCGCCATCGGCGACCCAGAGGCCCTCGGGGAGGATGAGGTGCTCGCCTTCGTCCTGAAGGCGCTCGAACCGTTCGTCGAACGATAAGAACGATAAGAAGGAGTTCTCAAGCGAAACGCTCGATCGTCGAGGTGTCGATGCCGTGACGCTTGAGGAGCGCGAGGAATGCGGGCCTGTCGGTGACGTGGCGGCAGGCTTCCCGCGCGTCGACCGCGCCGCTCTGGACGAGGGGGACGAGCGCGTCATTGAGCGGAACCATGCCGTGCCGCCGGCCCCCTTCAATGGCCATCGGGAGATGGGACGTCGTGCCCTCAGCGAGCACGCTCGCGACCGCCGGTGTGTTCAGTAGCAGTTCGCGGGCCGCGACGCGGCCGCCGCCCGTCTTGGGCAGCAGGATCTGGGCGACCACGCCTCGCAGGTTGTCGGCGAGCGCGAACTGCACTTGACGACTGTGCTCGGGTGCGTAGAAATCGATGATGCGATCGATCGTCTCGGTGGCATCGTGCGCTGCGAAGCCGCCGATGACGAGGTGGCCCGAGGCCGCCGCTTCCAGCGCCACGTTCATCAGCTCGCCGTTGCGGATCTGCTCGAGCACCAGCACGTCGGGATCCTCGCGCAGCGCGGCGCGCGCGGCCGCGAGCTGTTCCTCGTTGCCGCCCCGCACTTCACGCTGGCTCACAAACGAGCTCCCGCGCGCGTGCACAATGTTGATCTCGCGCTCGATGGTGATGACGTGGCTCTGTCGCGTGCGGTTGATCAGATCCACCAGCGCGGAGATGAGGGTGCGTTTGCCGCTCGAGCGCGGTCCTGCAACGAGTACCAGGCCCTCGGGCTCGGCGGCCAGCGCCTGAATCTCGGCCGATAACGCGAGATGGTCGACTGACACCGCCCGCCCCGGCATCAGCCGGAAGACACCACCGGGGCCGCGATGGTCGCGGATGCTCATGCAACGCACGCGGCCGATGGCTTCGATGTCGCAGATCCACTCGGTCGTGGCGCCTGTGCGCAGCGCCTCGTGGCTGCGCTCCGGCATCAGCGTCAGGAGCAGCGACACCACATCGTGCGAGGTGAGCACGGGCTCACCGTCGAGGATCTGGATCTGGCCGTCCACGCGAAT
>JBGPHH010000200.1:0-7717 GCA_041484265.1 Vicinamibacteria bacterium | reverse complement strand
GCAGGTTGACGACGTTCGGACAGGTCGCCGAGTGCACGGAAACGCCCTTGCCTCGCGTGATGTAGCCGACGATTTTCTCGCCGCGGATCGGATTGCAGCAGCGCGCGCGGAACACCATCAGGTCGTCGAAGCCATGAACCTTGATCTTTTCTTCGCCCGACCCGAGCACCCGCTTGACGACTGCCGTGACGGGGCCTTCGGGCGGCTTCTCCCGCAGGCTGTCGGTGGGGACCAACTTGGCTAGGACCTGCTTGGGCGACAGCTTGCCGTACCCGATCGCCGCAAACACGTCGTCGGCCTTCTGCGCCGAAACATCCGCCAGCAAGCGCTTGAATGCCTCTCCCTCCATGAGGGTCTTGGGATTGAGGTCGTAGCGGCGCGCCTCTTTGTCGAAGACCTTCCGCCCCAGATCCCTGGCGCGCGCCTTTTCTTCCACGCGGATGAAGTGCTTGATTTCGTACCGCGCGTGCGACGTCACGACGAAGTTCAGCCAGTCGCGGCTGGGCTTATGCCCGATGGAGATGATGATCTCCACGATGTCGCCGTTCTTCAGGTGCGTTCTAAGCGGCACCATCTTGCCGTTGACTCGCGCGCCGACGCACTGTTGCCCCACGGCGGTGTGAATCGCGTAAGCGAAATCGATTGGCGTCGCGCCTCGCGGGAAGGGCTTGACCTGTCCCTTCGGCGTAAACGTGTAAACCTCCTCGGGGTACAGGTCGATCTTGAGATTCTGAATGAACTCTTGGGGATCGCGGACGCCGTGCTGGTACTCGAGCAACTGCCGCATCCACTGGAAGTACCGCTCGTCGCGCTGATCTCCGATCCGGCCTTCCTTGTACTTCCAATGCGCGGCGATCCCTTCCTCCGCCATCCGGTGCATCTCAATCGTGCGAATCTGCACTTCGAAGGGGGTGCCGTGCTCACTGACGACTGAGGTGTGCAACGACTGATAGCCGTTCGGCCTGGGCATCGCGATAAAGTCCTTGATGCGTCCAGGCACCGGCGACCACGTCTGATGGATGATGCCCAGCGCTGCATAGCAGTCCTTCACCGCTTCGGTCACGATCCGGATCGCAATGAAGTCGTACACCTGCTCGAGCTCGATCTTTTGACGCCGGAGTTTCTGCTGGATGCTCCAGAGGCGCTTAATGCGTCCGTCGATCTCGATGACCGGCACTTGCGCCTCGGCGAGCTTCGCCGCGATCGTCTTCTTCAGCCCGACGATCAACCCTTCGGTGACGCGCCTCTTGGCCTCAACGCCCACCCGGAGCGCTTCATACGCCCCTGGCTCGAGGTACTTGAAGGACAACTCCTCGAGCTCGTTCTTGACCTTGCTCATGCCGAGGCGGTTCGCAATCGGCGCGTAAATGTCGCGTGTCTCCTGAGCGATCTTGACCCGCCGCTCCTCGGGAAGGTGGCCAAGCGTCCGCATGTTGTGCAGACGATCGGCTAGCTTCACGAGAATCACTCGAATGTCATCGACCATCGCGAGGAGCATCTTTCGGAAGTTCTCCGCCTGACGCTCCTCGCTCGAAGAAAACGGAATCGCGCTGATCTTCGTCACGCCCTCCACGACGTGGGCGACCTCAGGGCCAAAGAGCTCCCGAATGCGGTCAATCGTCGTGAGGGTGTCCTCGACTGTGTCGTGCAGCAGGCCGGCCGAGATGGCCACGGCGTCCAGGCGCATGTCGGCCAAGAAGTCCGCCACGGCTAGGGGGTGAATCAGATAGGGCTCGCCGGAGTGGCGCACCTGTCCCCGATGCTCGAACGCCGAAAACACGTAGGCGCGCCGGAGCAGTTCCACGTCAGCGGCCGGGCTGTAGGCCCGGACCTTTTCCAGCAGATCCTCGAATCGAACCATGGAAATGGGTGTCTAATACCTTGTCGGAAGGAAACGCAGTCCTCGTTAAGTGATTGCGCCGACAGCTCTTGGGTCACATGATAGGGAGTAACCTGGCCGGGGGCAAGGTGGCCCCTTCTGCCCCCGACTTACCTTGACTTGTCTTTTTGGGGTTCACTATACTGACCCGGTTTTGGCCGCGCCAATTTTCCTCGCCTGAAGCAACGCGAAAGGGACAACGCAGACATGTCGACCAACAGTCAACGCGGCGGTGCAATGTGCGGGCAGCTGAGGCCCCTGAAGGCAGTAAACGGAGCGTGGCTGGCCACGGCGGTCCTTGTCGGGCTGGCGTCAACGACCGCCTGCTCGAAGGTTGACGAGTTCAAGTCCAGGATGACGTTCAGGGAGGCCAACACGGCGTACCAGGGGCAGGATTTCAAGAAGGCTGCCCCGCTGTACGAGCAAGCCTTACAGCAGAATCCGGGGCTGGTAGACGTGCTGTTCTTCCTCGGCAACAGCTACGACATGCAATATAAGCCGGCCCTGCAAGGTCAGGCCGAGAACGACGCGCTCCTGACCAGGGCGATCCAGAACTACGAGGCCGCCGCCGAGAAGATTCCCGGCGACACTCCGACTCACAAGATGTTGAAGACCCGCGCCCTGCAATACCTTGTGGCCGTCTACGGCAGCGACAAGCTGGACGATCCGGTCAAAGCCGAACCCATCATTTTGCAGCTGATTAAGAACGACCCGTCGGATCCGGCCAATTACTACCAGCTCGGGCAGCTCTACGAGGGCGCCGGCGTCTACGAGGACGCCGAGAAGGTGTTCGTGCTCGCGACCAAGGCGAGTCCGAACGACCCGAACACGTACGTCCAACTCGCCAGCTACTACGACCGACAGGGGCAATTTGAAAAGAAGATTGCCGCCTTCGAGCAGCGCGCACAGAAGGAACCGAACAACCCCGACGCCTTTTACACCATGTCAGTGAACTACTGGAATGAGGCCTACAAGAATGCCCGCCTGACCGACAGCGTCAAACAGAGCTATGTGCAGAAGGGTATGGAGAACGTCGACCAGGCCCTGAAGCTGAAGCCTGATTACGTCGAGGCGATGATCTACAAGGGTCTCCTCCTGCGGCTCCAGGCGCTCTTCGAGAAGGATCCCGCCAAGCAGCAGCAGCTCATCAAGCAAGCCGACACGGTTCGCGACCAGGCCGAAGAGGTCCGCAAGAAGAAAGCCACGGGCGTCAGCTAGACGTCAGGTCCACGGTCCAACTGTAGACGTACACAAAAACGGCCGCCCCGAAAGGGGCGGCCGTTCTTGTGTACCAGTATCGTCTGGTCAGTTCGATCCGCCGCCGGCCGCTCGCTGCATCGCTTCGGTAATGATGCCGACCTTCTCGACGCCTGCGCCTTTGG
Source organism: Vicinamibacteria bacterium (assembly GCA_041484265.1). Taxonomy (GTDB): domain Bacteria; phylum Acidobacteriota; class Vicinamibacteria; order Vicinamibacterales; family CAVVIG01; genus 2-12-FULL-65-11. The sequence continues at coordinate 4,456 of JBGPHH010000200.1, read as the reverse complement.
CGGCATCGATGACCTGGACGATCTGCCCGTAGGGCAGCGAAGCGGCGCCGATGATGAACATCGTCTTGTTGGTGCGCTGCTCGAAGATGTTCTTGAGCCGCGTCTCGAGCTGCTCGATTGTCAGGTCCTGCTTGTTGACCGAAATCTTCCCGTCAGCCGAGTACACGAGCACGATTTGATTAACGTCGCTCTGCGCCTGCTGCTTCGCGGTCTTGGTCTCAGCCGGCAGATTGATGTCGAGGCCAACAGTCCCCAACGGAAGAGTCGCCATGAAAATGACGAGCAGCACGAGGAGTACGTCGATGAGCGGCGTGACGTTCATGTCCGCAGTGGCGTGCGGAACTTCAGCCTTGAAGACCGATTCGGCTCCGAGGTGGTGATGCACGTGTGCCATGGCTACTGACCTCCCGCCGACTGGCCAGTCTTCTTCTGGTCGGTGATCAGAGCCATATCCTCGACGCCGGCCTTCCGGAGCTGGTCCATCGCCGTCATCACGGCGCCATAACTGACGGCGGTGTCGGCCTTGATGATGACGATCTTCTCCTTCTGGCCCTCGAGAAGATCCATGACCTTCATAGCGAGCTCGCTATCCTTGACCGGTTTCGTGTTCAAGTAGATCTGCTTGTCCTTGGCGATAGCGATGACGGTCTGACCCTGCGTCTCCGGCTTGTCGGCGGTGTTCGTAGCCGTCGGCAGCTTCACACTGACGCCCTGCTGCAGGAGCGGGGCGATCAGCATCATGATGACGAGCAGGACAAGCATGACGTCGACGAGCGGCGTGACGTTGATGTCGGACTTCAGTCCGCCCTTGGCGCCGCCGAGATCCATTGCCATACTTCAGAACTCCCTATCGATGATTGCCGATTGCTGATTCCGGATTACAGGGTCGGCTTCGCGCCAGGCTCAGTAATCACCAATCAACAATCGGCAATCAACAATTCACAAGTGTTACGCCGTCTTCCTGATGAAGTAGTCGACGAGCTCGGACGACGAGTTATCCATCTCGACGTTGAAGTACTCGACGCGGCTGCTCAGGTAGTTGTAGAACCACACAGCCGGAATGGCGACGACGAGTCCGAGCGCGGTCTCGACGAGCGCCTCCGAGATACCGACCGACACGGCGCCGATACCGGCCGACCCGGCGGCTCCAATGCCTTGGAACGCGTTGATGACGCCGACGACCGTGCCGAGTAGTCCGACGAACGGCGCCGTGGACCCGATGGTCGCGAGCGCCAACACGCCCTTCTTGAGATCGAAGGCGGTCAACGCCGACGCGCACCGAATGGACCGGCGGACCATATCGAGCAAATCTTCACGGCTCAAACCGCCGCCGCTTTCCTGCTGGAATTGGTATTCCTGCAGGCCCGCAAGGACCACCTTTGCCAAGTGGCTGTAACGGTAGTTCTTCGAGGAAGACAGCGCGATGGCTTCCTTGAGCCGGCCGTCCTTCATGTGCTTGGCGACCTGCGGGGCAAAGAGCTTCGACTGGTTACGCGCCTGCATGTAAGTGAAAATGCGCTCGATGGCGACGCCGGTTGACCACATCGACATGAATATGAGCACGAAGGCCACGCCCTTGGCCACCCACGTCATCTGCTGCCACATTGCGATTAAGTCCACGGTCCATCCTCCCTCAAAACTGCGCGACCTCTGACGGTCGTCATGACCAATCGATTCCGGCTCGCGCCGGACACCTTCATTGCAACTGGAAGTTCACTGTGACGGTCATGATGACCGGCACCGGCACGCCATTGAGCAACGTTGGCGTGTATTCCCACTGCCGCACGGCTTCGAGCGCCGCCGCGTCCAGCAGTGCGATGGACCGGAGCACCTTGGCTTCCTCCACCTTGCCATTAGGCCCGATCGTCGCCTCGATGATGACGACGCCCTGCACACGGGCCGACTGCGCGATGGCTGGATAGACCGGATTGACGTTCTTGACCTTGACGGGCTGTCTGATGGCACCGCCGACGCGCACAGGCGCAGGTGGTGGCGGCGGCGGAGGGGGCGGCGGCGGGGGCGGCGCGAGACCGCCGATAATGCCTTCCGCGAGACCGCCGACCACGGTCGGGACTTCCGCGCGCTGGATCTGAACCGGCTCGGGCTTGATTTCCGCAGGAGCCTCGATCGGAGCGGCGTTGAGATTCTCCGGCACCGGCTTGGCCACGTCGGCTGGCGGCGGCGGGGGCGGCGGGGGTGGCGGAGGAGGTGGCGGCGCCACTGCCATGAAGGCCATCATCGTGGGCGGCGTCGGCAGCACGTCGGCAGCCATCAGCGGAATGATGACGATGCCCACTACCCCAACGGTATGCACGAGGATCGAGAGCGGCACGGTGTACCACTGCTTGGTACCCAGCTTGACGGACGGATTGACGACATCGCCAAACATTTCACGTGGCACGGCTTAAGTCCTCCCCCGGTAACCCATTGCAGGACCGTCGGTCTGGCAAGGCCGGCGATTATACGCAGAGGCTAAATTCAGTGTCAAACAAAAAGTCCCGTCAGATTAGACACCGGAACGCCTGAAACGGCCCGCACCGGCACCCCTCCCGCGCCTACCCGATCCGCATCCCGTAGAACGACCGCCTGACGAAGAAGAGGGAAATGGCGAAAAACGCCGCCGCGAGGAACAACGTCATCTGTACGCCAACGTCGGCCGTCAGCCGGACCGCCAGCGAAACGGCCAGCAGTCCGAACAACGTCGTGAACTTGATGACCGGGTTCATCGCCACCGACGAGGTGTCCTTGAACGGATCACCAACCGTATCACCCACAACCGTTGCAGCGTGCAGCGGCGTCCCTTTCATTTTCAGCTCGACCTCGACAATCTTCTTGGCGTTATCCCAGGCACCTCCCGCATTGGCCATGAAGATCGCCTGGAACAGCCCGAAGAGCGCAATCGAGATGAGGTAGCCGATAAAGAAGAACGGCTCGAGGAACGCAAACGCCAGTGTCGAGAAAAAGACGGTTAGAAAGATATTGAACATGCCCTTCTGGGCGTACTGCGTGCAAATCTCGACCACCTTCTTACTGTCGGCGACCGACGCCTTCTCGGTGCCTTCAAGTTTGATGTTGGCCTTGATGAACTCGACGGCGCGGTACGCGCCCGTGCTCACGGCCTGCGTCGCCGCACCTGTAAACCAGTAGATCACCGCGCCGCCCGTGATGAGGCCCAGCAAGAACGGCGGGTGGAGGATCGACAGTTTATCGGTGTTACGCGTGAGCTTGTCCGTCAGCTCCATGATGATTCCGAAGGTCATGGTGGTGGCACCTACGACCGCGGTCCCGATCAACACCGGCTTGGCAGTCGCCTTGAAGGTGTTGCCGGCGCCGTCGTTCTCCTCCAGGAGATCCTTCGCGCGGTCGAACCGGACATCGAAGCCGTAGTCGCGCTTGAGGTTTTCCTTGATACCCGGGACGCCCTCAATGACCGACAACTCGAACACCGACTGCGCGTTGTCGGTCACCGGGCCATACGAGTCCACTGCGATCGTCACCGGGCCCATACCGAGGAACCCGAACGCTACGAGACCGAAGGCAAAGACGGCCGGCGCCAGCATGAGCGTGCCGAGGCCGAGCCCACTGACGTAGTACGCGATGCCCATCAGCGAGACGATGCTGAGCCCGAGCCAGTACGCACTGAAGTTGCCGGCGACGAACCCCGAGAGGATGTTGAGTGACGCGCCGCCCTCGCGCGAGGAGGTGACGACTTCCTTCACGTGGCTCGACTCCACAGACGTGAAGACCTTGACGAGTTCGGGGATGATCGCCCCGGCCAGCGTGCCGCACGTGATGACCGTGGACAGCTTCCACCACAGCGTGCCGTCGCCGAGATCCGGAATGAGCAGATAAGAAATGATGTACGTGATGACGACCGACACGATCGACGTGAGCCAGACAAGCGACGTGAGCGGCGCCTCGAAGTTCATCTTGTCGACGTTGCCGTAGCGCCCCTTCGCCCAAGCCTCATTGAGGAAGTACGACAGGCCGCTCGCCACGATCATCATGATGCGCATCATGAATATCCAGACAAGAAGCTGCACTTGCACAGCCTCACCGTTCACCGCTTTCAGGATGAACACGATGAGCGCCACACCCGTGACGCCGTAGGTCTCGAAACCGTCCGCGCTTGGACCGACCGAGTCGCCCGCGTTGTCGCCCGTGCAATCGGCGATCACGCCCGGGTTTCGCGCGTCGTCTTCCTTGATGTTGAAGACGATCTTCATCAAGTCCGAGCCGATGTCGGCAATCTTCGTGAAGATGCCGCCGGCAATGCGAAGGGCCGCCGCACCGAGCGATTCGCCGATGGCGAAACCAATGAAACACTGGCCGGCATAGTCGCCGGGGATGAACAAGAGAATGCATAACATTATGAACAACTCGACGCTGATGAGCATCATCCCGATACTCATCCCGGCTTTCAGCGGGATTCTGTAGATGGGATAGGGCTTGCCTT
>JBGPHH010000199.1:0-7817 GCA_041484265.1 Vicinamibacteria bacterium | reverse complement strand
TGGGTCCACTGGGTGCTCTACGATCTGCCTCCAACGGAGCGCGAATTGCCGGCAGGTGTTCCGCCTGAAGGCAAGCTACCTTCCGGCGCGCGACAGGGACGGAACGATTTCGGAAGAACAGGCTACGGCGGTCCGTGCCCACCGCCCGGGCCGGGACAGCGTTTCTATTTCAAGTTGTATGCGCTCGACAAGAAGCTCGAGTTGCGGCCTGGGTCGACACGAGCACAAGCGGATCGTTCGATGCGCGGTCATGTCCTCGCCCATGCCGAGCTGATGGGCCGGTATCGTCGAGCGTAAACGTGCCGTGCGCAACGAATGAGGCCACGCCGTGACCGAGCTCGTTCGCGTGTACGGCTCACTGGACGACTTCTTGCCGCCTCAGCGCCGACAGATCACGTGGCCGCATGTCGTCGGACGTCGCCAGTCGGTAAAGGATCTGATCGAGAGTCTCGGGATGCCGCATCCAGAGATCGACTTGATTCTCGTGAACGGCAGATCCGTGCCCTTCGACTGCGCTGTCCAGCGCGCGGATCGATCTGCAATCGCGAGTCAGACGGTATCTTGCCCGGCTGTCTGCGCGCGAGCGGGAGATCATTTGTCTCCGCTATGGAATTGGCACGGACCGGGAGCACTCGTTCGAAGAGATCAGTCGTCGCTTTTCTCTGAGCCGCGAGCGCATCCGCCAGATTGAGGCGAAGGCGATGAAGAAACTGCGACCACTCAAGGTCGCGCGCGATTCGACCGTGGGGAACCAGCGGAAGATGGGGTAGCGGTCCGTGCCCATGGTGCACGCGACCGGTGGTCTACTGCTCAGAAGAAAATGCACGTTGGACCGGCCGCCATCCTGCGTTGGGTATGTCGTCGCGGCTCGAAGGCGCCGACCCGTAAAGTCAGGGCCACCGGCAGACAGGTGTACGATGTCTGCGTGGTACTGCATTGGGACGTCTCATCGTCCGTCGTGGAGCCGTTTGATCGGCCCGTCATCGCACTGCGGTGGCACGCCGAATTGGCTTTTTACTTTCGACAGGCCGGATGGGTGCCGTGCCGGCAGGACGCGCGCCACAATTGCAGACCTCGCCGCATAGTGCTGTGAGGGAAGCCGAAGAGCAACGCACCCGCGAGGAGGTTCTCACAGGGGGACCGCGCCAGGATGCGAGGGGTATGGGCAACCATGATCACTGTGAACAGGATTCTCGTTCCGCTCGATTTCAGCGCGACATCGAAACGTATTCTCGATTTTGGGCGGATGCTCGCCGATGCGTGTGGCGCATCACTGCATCTCCTACACGTCATTAGCTATCCGCTGGCGCACCCCGAACGTGAAGGACAAGAGCGATTCGACGCCTGTCAGCGACTCGAGGCCCTCTTGGACGGCGTGGATCGCGACCACCGTCGCGCGACGAGGTCCTGCCAGGTTGGTACGCCAGCTCTGGAAATCGTCCGCTACGCAACAGACAACGCGATCGACCTCATCATCATGGGCACCCATAGCCATGGCCCGACGTTCCAGATGGCTGTCGGAAGCGTCGCCGAAGGCGTTATTCGACAGGCACCATGTGAAGTTCTTATCGTAAAGAGCCGTGAGACCGCCGCCTGAATGCTCGATCCCGCAGTTCGGTCTCGCGAATGCTCACGACCTGATGCGGGCGGCAATCAGCTGGGCACGAGACTAGCCTAGCCCTTGACGCAGACGAGTGGCTCGAGTCGCGCGACCTTTCGCGACAGTCCGGCCCCCTCCGCAGCATCGACGACGGCCGTCACGTCCTTATAAGCGCCGGGGGCCTCTTCGGCGACGCCTCGCGGTGACGGGCTTCGAATGAGGATGCCGCGACTCGCCAGCTCATCGATCACTTGTCGGCCGCGCCACTGTCTGACAGCCTGATGCCGGCTCATGCTCCGTCCGGCGCCATGGCAGGACGACCCAAGCGACCGCGCCTCGCTGGTCTTCGTCCCGACCAGCACATACGACGCCGTGCCCATCGTCCCGCCAATCAGCACCGGCTGGCCGATCGAGGCGAGCGCGGGTGGCAGATCCGGATGCCCCGGACCGAAGGCACGCGTCGCGCCCTTGCGGTGGACGAACAGACGCTTCGTCCGTCCGTCCGTCTGATGCGTCTCCACCTTGCATGTGTTGTGCGACACGTCGTAGAGGAGCGTCAATTCGGCTCGTGGCACAACGTGAAAGAAGGCGTGGCGCACCAGATGCGTGATGATCTGACGATTGGCCAGCGCACAGTTGATGCCCGCTCGCATAGCTCCGAGGTAAGCCTGTCCGAGGGGCGAATCGATCGGCGCGCAGGCCAGCTCCCGATCCGGCAGCTCGATGCCGTAGGTCGGCGCGTCGAGCACCATGCGCTTGAGGAATTCGGTCCCGATCTGATGGCCGAGTCCGCGTGATCCGCAATGAATGCTGACGACCACGTCGCCTTCCTTGAGAGCGAAGGCGGCGGCAACGGCCGGGTCGAAGATCTTCGTGACGCGCTGCACTTCGAGGTAGTGATTCCCGGACCCGAGGGTCCCCATTTCGTCGCGCTGCCGGTTCTTCGCGTGAAGAGAGACCTCCTCCGGCATCGCTCCGGCCATGCAGCCGTGCTCTTCAATCCTCTCGAGGTCGGCGGCCGCGCCGTATCCGCGTTCGACGGCCCAGCGGGCGCCGCCGGCCAGCATGGCGTCCATCTCGCCGCTGTCGAGGTGTATTCGGCCGACGCTGCCGACGCCGGCCGGCACGCTGCGAGACAGCTCGTCAGCCAGGCGCTTCTTCAGCGGTTCGACGATGTCAGTGGTCAGTCCGGTCGAGAGCAGGCGCACGCCACACGAGATGTCGAATCCGACGCCGCCGGCCGACACCACACCACCATGGTCCGCGTCGAAAGCCGCGACTCCGCCGATCGGAAAGCCGTAGCCCCAGTGGGCGTCCGGCATCGCGTAAGAGGCCCGATAGATGCCCCGTAGTGTGGCGACGTTGGTCACCTGCTCGTAGACTTTCGCATCCATGTCCTTCACGAGTGCCTCGCTGCCGTAGATGATGCCGGGCACGCGCATCCGGCCGTGGGGCTCGATCCACCATTCGACATCAGACTTGCGGGTCAGGAGCGAGAGGTCCATAGCGTCCTTCCTACTCTGTGCGGGTCTCAGACATCGACGACACACTGCACCACCCAACGGCTGTCCTCCAGGCGATCAACCCGAAGGGCCGTATAGGTGGCGCCCTTGATCTCGACGGCCGGCTCGTGTCGATCTCGGTCAACCACTTCGCCCCAAGCCGTCGCACTCAAGCCTGAGTCGGCGATCGTGACGGCATAGGCGCCAAACAACATGCGCCGAGTGGCCATCTCATACACGAGCGCGTTCAGCCAGTCGACCAACAGGATGTCGTCAGGCGCCGCTTCACAGGAGATATGCACAGCAGCGGCCGGACGCACCAGATGGGGATCCGTGACGACGGCGGTCAGCGCCAGAGCGATTTGCTCGAACGCCGCCTCTTTGGTGGGCCCGATGCCGCGGACGCCAACGTCGGCGCCGTGGGGGAAGTGCTCCCAGTTACTCCGGATTGATGCCATCACCTGTTGATTTTTCCGCACGTGCGGGAAAATTCTCTTAAAAACGAGCGCGAAGTGACGAATAGAGGGCGAGTCTTACCAGCCCCATCTGGTCTTGCAATTGCCTTGCTCACCAGGGAGCCATGGAACCATCGACGACAACACGTGGGCGCGCGGAGTGGCTGCGTGCCGCGATTCGCAGGCACGACTATCGCTATTACGTGCTCGATCGGCCCTTGATCTCCGACGCTCAGTACGATCGTCTATTTGCCGAACTCGTGCGCCTCGAAACGGCTCATCCGCAGCTCATCACGCCGGATTCTCCCACGCAGCGGGTGTCAGGCGCGCCACAACCGGCCTTTCCTTCGATTCGGCACCGTGCGCCACTGCTCAGCCTCGAGTCGGTGACCGATCTCGACGCAGTTCGTCTCTTCGACGAGCGAGTCCGTGCGGCCCTCGGCGGCCGGCGCGCACGCTACGTGGTCGAGCCCAAGTTCGACGGCCTGTCGCTCGAAGTCGTCTATCGCGACGGCCTGCTGCTGAGTGCCTCGACTCGCGGGGATGGCGAGCACGGCGAGGGTGTGACGGAGAACGTGAAGACGATCCGGTCAGTGCCATTGCGGCTCTACGGACAGAAGCCGCCTCGACTGCTGGCCGTCCGCGGCGAAGCCTTCATGCGTCTTGCAGATTTTCGCGCCCTCAACGCCCGCCTCGAGCGGGAAGGTCAGCCGGTCTTCGCGAATCCGCGCAACGCCGCTGCCGGCTCGATCCGGCAGCTCGATGCGCGGATCACGGCCGGCCGGCCGCTCGACGTGGTCTTCTACGACATTCTCCATATGGAAGGCGGCGCTCGCATTGCCGACGACATGGGCCTGCTCCAGGCGTTAGCCGGCTGGGGCCTCCATGCGAGCCCGCATGCGCGCCAGTGCTCGACGATTGACGAGATCGTTCGCTACCACCAGGAGATGGCTGAGAAGCGAGCCACGCTCGGCTACGAGATCGACGGCATCGTCATCAAGGTGGCCGATCTGACGGCTCGCGCGCGCCTGCAGACGACCTCGCGCCACCCGCGCTGGGCGCTCGCCTTCAAGTTCGCGCCGTCCGAGGAAGAAACGACGATCGAGAACATCGTCGTGCAAGTGGGTCGGACCGGCGTGCTGACGCCGGTCGCCCTTCTACGGCCCGTCGACATCGGGGGTGTGACGGTCACGCGCGCCACGCTGCACAACCGGCAAGAGATCGCCCGCAAGGATCTCCGCATCGGCGATACCGTCCGCGTGATCCGTGCCGGCGACGTGATTCCGGACGTCGTCGAACGCACGACTCGCCCGGGAGCCCGACGTCGGCGGCCATTTGTGATGCCGGCTCGATGCCCGGTCTGCCGCACGGCTGTCGAACACGAAGGTCCATTTGATCGCTGTCCGAACGGTTTGGCATGCCCGGCACAGCTCAAGCGAACCATCGGCCATTTCGGATCGCGCGACGCGCTCGACATCCGTGGCCTTGGCCCGGAAACCGTCGATGCGCTTGTATCCAGCGGCCTGGTGCGATCGGTCGCCGACCTCTTTACGTTGACGGCCCGCGATCTACTCAAGCTCGAACGATTCGCGGACGTCTCGGCCGTGAAGCTCCTGAAGGCGATTGACCAGGCTCGCCGCGTACCGCTGTGGCGTTTCTTGAACGCGCTAGGAATTCCTGGCGTCGGGGTGTCTACGGCGCGCGGCCTTGCCGAGCACTTTGGGAGTCTCGACCGCGTTTGGTCGGCCGACGAGAAAGCCCTCGTGAACGTACCGGATATCGGGCCGACCATGGCTCGCGACGTCGCCGGCTTCTGCCGTCGGGCCGTCAACAGTCGCATCGTCGAGCTGTGCAGACGCCGGGGCGTGCAGATCGTCGAGGCCGTCGTCAAGCGCCGAGGACCGCTTGCGGGGAAGACGGTGGTCTTCACGGGCGGACTCGACTCGATGACTCGCGAAGAGGCCGAAGAGCGTGCGCATGCGGCCGGCGGGCGCACGGTGCGCAGCGTCGGCCCAGGCACGGACCTCGTCGTCGCCGGCACAGATCCTGGCGCGAAATACGCCAGAGCGCGGGCACTTGGCATTCGGGTGATCGACGAGCGTCAGTTCCGGCGGTTGGTCGGCGTTCAAGGGTAACGGTCCGAGACATGGAAAACATCGAAATCGCCAAGATGTTCGAGGAAGTCGCCGACCTCCTGGAGATCCAGGGCGCGAATCCGTTTCGCGTGCGCGCGTACCGAAACGCGGCGCGGACGATTGGCACGCTCGGCACATCTGTTGAGTCGATGCTCAAGCGCGATGGCAAGGCCCTCGAGGAGCTGCCAGGCATCGGAGCCGATCTGGCCGGCAAGATCGTCCGCATGTGCCGGACCGGCCGGCTGCCGCTGCTGGCACAGCTCACGCGAAAGACCCCGGAGAGTCTGGTCGCGTTGCTGCGCATCCCCGGCGTCGGACCCAAGCGCGCCAAGCTCATCTACAAGAAGCTCGGCGTCAAGACGCTCTCGCAACTCGAGAAAGTGGCGCGCGCGGGTCGAGTGTCAGAGCTGCGCGGCATGGGTCCGGCGTTGGAGCAGACGATTCTGCGGGGGATCGAGCAGGACAAGACTCGCAGCGGGCGCGTGCCGCTCGCTGAGGCTGAAGCCTACATTCGGCCGCTCGTCGAGATGCTGCGCGCGATGCTGGAGGTTGAGCAACTGGACGTGGCTGGAAGCTTTCGACGTCGATTGGAAACGGTGGGCGACGTGGACATCGTCGTCGCCTCGAGCGACGCTGCGGCGGTCGCCGCGAGATTCCTGAGTTACCCCGACGTTGGGCAGATCCTCGCGCGCGGCGACACGAAGTGCTCGGTCGTCCTTCGCTCGGGCCTTCAGGTCGATCTGCGAATCGTCCCCCGATCGTCGTATGGGGCGGCACTCTACTACTTCACCGGCTCGAAGGCCCACAACATCGCCATCCGCCTGCTGGGCGTGAAGCGCCACCTCAAGATCAACGAGTACGGCGTGTTTCGTGGCGAGCGGCAGATCGGCGGCCGCACGGAGGCCGAGGTGTTCCGGGCTGTGGGATTGCCGTGGATTCCTCCCGAGCTCCGCGAGCAGCGCGGCGAGATCGAAGCGGCCCGCGCAGGCAAACTACCCTCGCTCGTCGAGCTCGGCGACATCCGCGGAGATCTGCAGATGCACACGGACGCCACGGACGGGAAGAACACGCTGGCCGACATGGTGGCCGCGTGTGAGGCTCGCGGCTACGAGTACATCGCGATCACCGACCACACCAAGGCCGTGAGAGTGGCGGGAGGACTCACCAAGGCCGGTTTTGAAAAGCAGTCAGGCGCCATCGACGCAGTCCGGAAACGCACCTCGAAGCTCGTCGTCTTCAAGGGTGCCGAAGTCGACATTCTCGACGACGGGTCGCTCGATCTTGACGATGAGACGCTCGGAGAACTCGATGTCGTGGTGGTATCCGTGCATTCGCGCTTCAACATGTCCAAGGCCGAAATGACCCGTCGCATCGTTCGCGCGCTGCAGCATCCAAAGGTCCACATCCTTGGGCATCCCACCGGCCGGCTGATTGGCAAGCGCGAGCCGTATCCGCTCGATCTGACAAGCGTCATCAAGGCGGCCCGCGACTATGGTGTACTCCTCGAGGTGAATGCTCAGCCGGATCGGCTCGACCTCAACGATCTCTACATCAGGATGGCCATCCAGGCCGGCGTGAAGCTCGTGATCAGCACCGACGCGCATCGCGTCCAGGAGCTCGATTGCATGCGCTATGGCGTCGATCAGGCGCGGCGTGGCTGGTGCGAGGCAAAGGACGTGGCCAACACCCATCACGCAGCGGCGTTCAGGAAGTTGATCGCGAAGTGATGGGACCCCTGTGGCACGCTCAGGACATCGGCGATGTCTTGGGCCGCCTTGGTGCGAGCCTCCGGGGTCTGAGCGATCAGGAGGCGGTTGGACGGGCCGGGCGCGTCGGCCCCAACCGGCTGTCTCGACTCAAGCCCGAGTCGGCGCTGAATATTGTCGTCCGCCAGCTGAAGAGCGTCGTGGTCGTTCTGCTGGGTGCCGCCGCGCTCGTGGCTCTCGCCATGGGCGATCGGCTCGAAGCCGTCGCCATCGCGGCCGTCCTCGTACTAAATACCGCCATCGGATTCATCACCGAGTTGCGCGCCCGCCGGGCGATGGATGCGCTGCTGCTCTTCGAAGTCCCCCGCGCCACGGTCGTGCGCGGCGGACACCCTCGTATTGTCGACGCATCCGAGCTC
>JBGPHH010000198.1:0-7817 GCA_041484265.1 Vicinamibacteria bacterium | reverse complement strand
GCTGCTGGAACGCAGAACCAAAGCGCGACGAGACCAATGGTCACGGCCCTGAGGAACCGCCTACTACGACCTTTCCCTGAAGCGTACGCCATGAGATGCTCCTCCGTTTAAGTGTCCAGGTGGTGCACCACCGCCCCTAGCGATCTAGATGGCCTGGTGTTCTCCGGTTCTGATGCGAATGACGTCTTGAAGTGCGGTAATAAATAGTTTCCCGTCGCCGATCGCGCCCGTGCGCGCCGTCTTGAGGAGCGCGGCAATAGCAGGCTCGAGAAGCTCATCCGAAACCACGATGGTCACCATGGTCTTTGGTTGGAAGTCGATCTTGTATTCGGCCCCTCGATAAACCTCCGTGTGCCCTTTTTGGCGACCGAAACCCTTGGCTTCCACGGCGGTCAAGCCGGTCACACCGAGGGCCCCAAGCGCGTCTTTCACCTCGTCTAACTTGCCGGGTCTAATGATTGCGTCAATGCGTTTCATCCGCGTAGCCACCTTTCTGAGAGCACGTAGAACCGACACGCTGTCCCGTAAGCGGTTCACGTTGCGAACCGCGGTCGAGCAAGGGCAGCGCCATCACGGCGAACACCGTCAAACGCGAAAGAGCGGCTCATACTAGTTCATTTCTGTAGTCGTCGCGAGAGCCTCTGACATTTATGCAGACTCAACAAGGGAGAATCGACCGATTCGTAAAATGTTCGACGGTCGTCTTCACGCGCTCCGTATTTGGCTGTCTGACCCACTCAAGACCTGCCGGGCCGTTCGGCCCGACAAGCGCGATCTTTTTCAGACTTGTTAGGTACACGTTAGTACTTACTCAGGTCATGGCTCGACACTTCTGTTCTCTTAACAAATAAGCAGTACATTTCTGTCCTCACACGAATTCTCTTTCGATTTCCACACGCAGGCGGAACGTGCGGCGCGACCTCTTTAGGTACTTTTTGGCCAACGCTGAGTACGATCGCTCACATGGCTCGAGGCCAACGCCCGCCGGATCCGGGGGCGCTACAAGCACAGGCCCTCCTCGACGTCTTACGCCAGACGCCCATGCGTCGAGGAGCTCTCTCAAGGCGACAGTGCCAGCTGAAGAGGGATATTTCCACCGCCATCGGAGCGCAAGGGGTTCCCCCCGAGTTGGCACAACGGGTCGCTTTTCAGCTGGTGTTCAAGCTGGATCTCGCTGAAGTGGGTGACGAGCCCGTGTGGTGCGCGACAGGCCGACTCTTGCGACGAGAGATCGTCCGACTTCGAGAGCGCGTCGGTTTGGCCGATCGTCAGATTGTTGCGGTGCTGCGCCCCAACCCGATTGGCGTTTACCGGTGCTGCGAATATGAAGTGCCCTACGTGCCGCAAATGATGATCGACGTCCTGGTGGCGGATTGTCACGTGGATGAGGTGGTTCGAGCGGTGTTGGATGCAGCCCGTACCGGCGAGGGCGGTGACGGACGGATCTTTGTCCTTCCCGTTGAGGAGGCCTATGCCATTCGAACTCGTGTTGGAGGCCCTGACTAGAGGCCAGCCTCAGTCCGCCGTACCGCTCACAAAGCGATAGCCGACCCAGGGCTCGCTGATGAGATATTGGGGGCTCGACGGATCGGGCTCGATCTTCTTACGCAACTGCCCCATCAGCACCCACAAGTGTTCCGGCTGATCGACCGCATTGGGACCCCAGACAGCTTTGAGGATTGCCCGGTGCGTCAGCACGCGGTCAGGGTTGTGGGCAAGAAGAGATAGCAACTCGAACTCCTTCTTCGTCAGGCGAATCTCCTCGTCGCCGCGTACGACACGGCGCCGCGCGTAGTCGATCGCAAGATCGCCGAACGTCGCCCGGCCGACCTCCGGCTCCTCCTCGGAGAAGACTCGTCGTAGGGCGACACGGATACGGGCAAGCAGCTCCTCTGGACTGAACGGCTTGGTGACGTAGTCGTCGGCGCCAAGATCGAGCGCGGCGACCTTATCTGCCTCGCCGCCGCGCGCCGACAGCACGACGATCGGCACCTTCGACGCCTCGCGCACGCACCGGCACACCTCGCTGCCCTCGAGGTCTGGCAAGCCCAGATCGAGCACGATCAGATCGGGCGGCCTCTGCGCAGCCGTCTTGAGCGCCTCCCTGCCGGTCCGGGCGACATCGACCTCGTACCCGCGCGAGCGCAGCAGCGGCACGATCGCGCGCGCAATGGCCACCTCGTCGTCGACCAATAGGATGCGCGCGGCTCGCGTCACGCCAAGGCCTCAACCGACTCGGCCTGTCGAACCTCGGCCGGCACGACGATGGTGAACTCGGCGCCGCCGTCGGGGCAGTTCTCCGCCCAGACCCGGCCGCCTTCCGCGGCGAGCAATCCGCGCGTAATGGCGAGACCCATCCCGGTGCCAGCGGCGCGCGCCTTCGCGTTGGCGCCACGGAAGAAGCGTTCGAACAGGCGCGGCAGATCAGCCTGGGCAATGCCGGGTCCCCGATCGCGAACCGCCAGTACCAACTCGTCCTCGCGCACGCGAGCGACGACCGCAATCGGTGTTCCATCCGGGGTGTACTGCGCGGCGTTTTCGATGATGTGAGAGAGGGCCGCCGCCGTCAGGCGGGGGTCCAGCTTCACCAACCGGTTCGGCTCGACCTTGACGTCGAGTCGATGCGAGCGGACCGTCTGCTCGACCTGGCTCCGCGCGGCCTCGATGATCTCGGTCGGGTCCACCCATCGCCTGTCGGCGGTAATCGCACCGGCGTCGATACGCGCCATCTCGAGGATGTTCTGAAACAGCCGGGTCAGCCGCTCCACTTCGGCAAGCACGAGGTCGCTCTGTTCGCGGCGCTCGTCCTCGTCCAGCCACGAGGCCTTCAAGTTGGCGGCGGCGACGCGAATCGCCGTGAGCGGCGTCCGAAGATCGTGTCCGATCGACGCGAGCAGCGCCGACTTCAGCTCCTCACTCTGCCGTGCCAGCTCCGCTGCCCTCTTCTGCTCCAGCAGCTGTGTCTGTCGCGCCAGCGCCTCCGCCGCGCGCGCACGCGCCACCGACGACAGATTGCTCGCCACCAGGCTGACGGCCAGAAAGACGAAGAGGGCGACCCAATTCTCTGGATCGGCCACCGTGAAGGTCCCGACCGGCGGCAGGAAGAAGAAGTTGAAGCACAGCATGGCAGCGACCGAGGTCATCACCGCGATCCACAGCCGCGACGTCGCCGCCACCAGGAGCACCACGAGGAGCAAGGTCAAGGCGACCGTCGTCGCGTTGGTGACGTGTAACCAGCGGACGTACGTGGCCGTCACGGCCGCCACGCCGCCGATACCGACGAGCGCCTGGCCAACGTCTCGACGCATTACGACCTGCCAAGCTGATGCGGCACGCGCTCGTCTTCGACCTGTTGAAGGTGCCGACGCAGCCCAGCCAGGATCTCTTCTCGTCGGCCGTCGTTGAGGTCAAGCCGAAGCTCCTGAAGCGCGAAGTGGACGATATCGTGGTGATGAATCTCTCGAGGAGCCACGGCGCTGCTCACCTCCAGCCAGATGC
Organism: Vicinamibacteria bacterium; assembly: GCA_041484265.1. Classification (GTDB taxonomy): domain Bacteria; phylum Acidobacteriota; class Vicinamibacteria; order Vicinamibacterales; family CAVVIG01; genus 2-12-FULL-65-11. Next base: position 4,319 of record JBGPHH010000198.1, on the reverse strand, counting down.
TGTGAAGCAAATCCACCTCCTTAGGCGTCAGGTGCGGCGCATGCGGACCCAGATAGAAGACGTGGGTTTGCCCGCCCGGCAGGTAGATCTCGAGAGTCAACAACGGCTTGGGATCCGTCAGGTTTTCCCATGCCAGGCCGGCGACGCGAGCCTCTTCAGCCACAGTCTTGGTGGGAGAAGGCCCCAACACCACGCTCGAGGAGTTCAGGCTCTGGGCCGCGCGAAGAATCCCGTCCCACTTCTCGGTGGCTGTCGCGACGGCCAGGTGAATGGTCTTCCCCCTCTTCTCTGCGAGCTCGAGGGCACGAGTAAAGAGCTTCTGTTCTTCGAGGCTGAACAGCTGTTCCGGCTCCAACTCGGACTCACCGGCCCCCGATCGCGAGAGGAATCGAAGGTGCAGCACGACGATGTCTCGCTCGTGGGTATCGACGCGCTCGAGGACGGCCCCAAGATTGGACAACGTGTTGTAGTTGCGGATCATCACGAGGACGTTCCCCGGCCGCACCTTGAGCGTCTCTGGCGTGAGGTGCTCGTTGGGTTCCAGGTTGAATTGATCGAGCGCGGCGTGTGCCGTGGCGCGCTTGCCGGTCATCCGTTCCGACATCGTGAAAATGGCGAAGAACACCAGCGTGAAGCTCACGCCGGAAATCGTCGCCACCTGCTTGGTGAGCAGGTTGATCACGCACAGCGCGGTCAATGTGAGCGTCACCAACCCAAGACCCAAGGGGATTTCTACCGTGCCAATCGTAAAGTTGAGTGGCACGCGGAACTCCCGTCCGCCCGGCTGCTTATAGCGCAACACCAGGACGGCCAGGCCCTTCATGGCGAAGCTCCACATCACGCCGAACGCATAGGCCTCGCCCAGCACGAAGATGTCTCCACGGCTCAGCACGATCGTGACGAGCTGCAGCACCACCACCAGATTCAGAATGCGATGCGACGTGCCGAACCGGCGATGCGGATGACGAAACCACGGCGGGAGGATGCCGTCCTCCGACACCCTGTTCAGGACGCCGTTGCTGCCGACAATCGCCGTGTTGACGGCGCCGGCCAGCATCAACGTGCCCACGACGACGACGAAGGCGCGGAACGCGATCCGGAGCGGCAACGGGCCCACCAGGTTCATCGCCAGACCACCGATGGGGTTGTCGTAGAAGCTGTTTCGTACCGAGTCGGGAATGATCATGACGGCAAAGAACGCGACGCCCGCCGTGAAGATCATGCTGTAGGCAAAGATGAGGAATCCGGCCTTCTCGAGATTCTTGAGCTTCGGATGCTCGATCTCGCGGTACACCTGGGCCATCGTCTCCTCGCCGCTCATCGCGAGCACGGAGTGGCCCAGACCGATGAAGATCCCGACGAGCCCGATCGTGTACGGCAGCGATGTGTTTTTCAGCCAACCGAGCGCATCGTTCGAGTACACGAGGTTCGACAGCCTGGGCAACGGTGGGAGATGGAACCCGCGAACCCAGAGTGTGTAGGAGCACCACACAATCATGATCACGACCATCACGGTGGTCACGTACATGATCCGCAGGGCCTTCTCGCTCGACTCGTGGATGCCTTTGATGTTCTCCCACCAGAAGTAGATCGTGACGAGCACGGCAAATGCGGCGGCCGTCCAGTTCACGGGCAGAACAACGCTGACGTGAAAGTAGGCGAGAAGCTCGTTCAGGAGGCCCACGAGGTAAAGGCCTGCCGACACACCGCTGATTGGTCCGGTCAGGATGTAGTCGAACATCAACGCGGAGACCGAGAACTTGGCGAGCGTCGACCCCATCGCCTCTTTCACGACTCGATACACGCCGCCGCGCACGAACATGCTGCAGCTCTCGATGTAGACGGACCGCACGGCATAGGACAGCACCATGATCGCGAGGATGAACCACGGCGCGGTTCTTCCCACGAAGTGCTCCGCGATCGCGCCCGCGTAGAAGGCCGACGAGCCCATGTCGTTCAGCACCACGGCGGCAGCTCGCCAGAACGAGATGAACGCGAGCATGGCCGTCGTCGCCACGAGCACGCTTGGAAGAGATCGTGTGGGGGTCGCAGTGCTGACGACGGGAATACGCCCGGCGCCCGGTACAGGGGTGGGAGTCACAACGCGCCTTCCGTGTTACGCCGACGGGGTTAGCTGACGGGCTAGGACTCGGAAGTGTCCCCCGGCGATCGCGCCGGCACGCCCCTGGAGCTCGGGTCCCCCGCGTTCCGCGAGTGGCGCGGAACTTAGGCAACGCTTAGGATACGCCTTTCTTACGTCGAGTCGCGGTCTGGCCTCTGATTTTAGGTACTCTTTAGTCTTCGCTCAGGCGCCCTTCAGCCCGAACGCACTACCTTCGTGCTCGTGAATATCCACGTGGTGGCGACCACGCCGAGCGGTACGCGCGCCGCGCTCGCGGCCACGGCGACGTTCGGTGCCGGTCTCGCGACGCGCACCACGTTGCTCGTGCCCTACGTCGTGCCCTACGTCCAGGAGTCGGACCCGCCGGCTGAGTTGCTTGCATTTGCACTCGACCGCTTCCGGCGGCTTGCCCGCGAGATCGGCGAACAGATCGAGGTTCAGATCTGTGTGTGCCGGCCGCACGACGCGACGCTGGCGCCATTGCTCTCGCGCGACACGACGGTCCTTGTCGGCGGCAAGAGCCGTCGCTACTGGCCAACGCGCGCGCAACGCCTTGCCGCAGACCTGGCGCAGAATCACTATCCGGTGCTCTTCGTCGAAGAAGCATAAGCCTCGTTCTGACGCCGAAGGCGCGCGACCGCTTCATCGGGCCGCACCGCCAACTCGTCTTCAAAGGTGCCAAGCGCAGCCATCACGACGTCGCGATGATGGATATCAGGCCCCACCGCCTTGACCGCCTCCACCCACACACGATGAATCCGCTCGACATCATCGGCTGTTAGCGCGGGGGAATGCGCCCCGAGCGAGAACCGAAGCACCCGGTCGGCGGCCGTGTGGATGAGGAACTGCGTGCCCAGCCCGCGCTCGTGCGGCGTCCGGTCCCACGCGTCGCCCATCAGCTGAGACTGCGTGAGGGGCGAAAGGGCTTCTGACTCCCCCGCCACGATCTCACTCGCCTGCAGGCGGACAGCCGTTTGCGCGATCGCGTCAAAAATGTTCGTCGCCGGCAACACGAGCAATTTGACGTTGCGGCCGTGGCGTTCCGCGATCGCCACCACGCGAGTGAAGAGCTGCTGCTCGTAATCGGTGAACAGCTCATCAGCGCCCAGCTCAAGCGTGCCGCCATCGGGGCCGCGAATCAGCCGCACCGTGAGCACGACCACATCGCGCTCCGCTGGTGTGTGGGCAACCGCCCAGTCGAGCTGCGCGAGCGTGTTGTAGTCGCGCACGGGCACCAAGGCAACACCTGGTCGGGCGTGGAGCCCCTCGATGTCCACTTCAGTCTCCTGCGTCAACTGGAACTGATCGAGCCGAGACCCGGCCGCCGCGCGCTGCCTGGCGGTGATGCGCTCGGAGACGACGAAGGTCGCGAAGAAACCGGCCGTGAACAGCAGGCCGGCAATCGTCGCCGTCTGCTTGGTGAAGAGGTTGATCACCGCCGCTGCGAACAACCCGACGCCAATCACAATGAGGCCGATCGGCACTTCCCGGCCGCCGATACGCGGATTGAAGGGCACACGCCAGCCGCGAGGAATGTCGGGGCGCTTGTAGCGCAGCACCAAGACGGACAAGGCGTTGAACGCGAAGCTCCAGACGACGCCGAAGGCGTATGCCTCGCCGAGCACGATCACATTGCCACGGCTGACGAGGATCGTGACGATCTGCAGCAGCACGATCAGATTGATCAGGCGATACGTCGTGCCGAACCGGTGATGTGGCTTGCGGAACCAGTCGGTCAGCACGCCGTCTTCCGACACGCGGTTGAGGACGCCGTTGCTGCCGACAATCGCGGTGTTGACCGCGCCGGCCAGCATGAGGAACCCGATCACGACGACGAAACCCTGAAACACCAGACGCAGCGTGATCGGGCCGACCAGGTTCATCGCCAGCCCGGAGATGAGGTTGTCGTAATAACGGGGCCGAACCGCATCGGGGATGATGGCCGACGCGAAGAAACTCACGAGCGCGGTGAACAACAAGCTGTAGACGAAGATGATCGCGCCGGCGCGCTGCAGGTTCTTCACCTTCGGGTGCTCGATCTCGCGGTAGACCTGGGCGAGCGACTCCTCACCGCTCATGGCGAGAATCGAGTGGCCGAAGCCAATCAAAATGGCGACGGCCGTAAAGGTCGGCCAGACTGTCCCTCTCAGCCAGCCGAGGGCATCGTCGGAGAACTGCATGTTCCGGAGCGGCATCG
>JBGPHH010000197.1:0-7849 GCA_041484265.1 Vicinamibacteria bacterium | reverse complement strand
GTCCACAGAACCGTCGGACCGAAATGCTCGAGCACAGTCGCGCCGATCGATGGCGCGAGCATCATCGCGACACTCATCATCGACCAATACATCCCCACGTACTCCCCGGACGCGCCCGCCGGCGCGAGGTCGGTCAGATACGCCGCGACGGTCGGCAGAAACAGCATCTCGCCGAACGTCCATACCACGACGGTCGCCGCGACTGACCAGGCCCCGTGGCACAGCCAGAGCGACCCGATGCCGGCCGTCACCAGTAACGCACCAATCGACAGCGACGCCCGATACGGCCAATGAGCGGTATGCGCGCTGATCGGAATTTCGATTGTGAGAATGATCAGTGTGTTGAGCGTAAACAGCAGCCCGTACACCGACGGCGCAAGGTGGAGATAACGCACCATGAACAGGGCCATCGACGCGTCGTGCTGGAAGAAGACCAGCATCACGGGAAACAGGGCGAACAGGTAGAGCCAGAGACGCCGATCGCGCACCGCACGGCCGGCCGGCCGAGCGGTGTCCGGCCGATGCGGAGGCATCGAATGTGCCGAGACCGCCAGAAAGAGCGCCGCCAGCAGCGACGTCGCCGCGTCAACCGCGAAGACCCAGTAGTACGAGACGGCCGTCAGGAAGCCCCCGACCGCAGGACCGACACTCGCGCCGAGATTCACGGCCGTGCGGTAGAGCGAAATCGCGCTGCGTTTCCGATCGGCAGGAACCGAGTCGGTCAGCAGCGCGACGCTCGCCGGGCGCACCGCCTCGCCAAACATCGCCCACAGGCCGACCGAGACCAGGATGAGTGGATACGCCGGCACGAAGGGCACGATGAACATCACGATGCCGGCGAGGGTCAGTGACCAGCGCATCAGGCGCATGGGGCCAAGCCGATCGGTCAGGCGTCCGGCGTAGGGGGCGGTCAGAAACCCCACGAAGCCGTAACAGGCCACGGCGAACCCGGCGCGCGATTCGGAGTAGTGACGCTCTTCGGTGAGATACAGCGCCAGAAACGGCAGCGCCATCGTGCCGATCCGGTTGATGAACGTCGCGACACACGTCACCCACACGGGCCGGGGCAAGCCACCCAGCCGCCGCCACGGCTCGATGGCTGAAGCAGCGATGTTGCGCAAATTAACGGAGCGTTTGGCTGCGTCCCGGGACTAGTGGTGGATCGACTTCACACGGGGTCGGATGCGCTCTCGACGGCCTCTCGACGTGAACCGTCAGAAGCCACTGACGGGCCAGATGAACGAAATGCTCCACTGGAACGTTGGTCCATCCGCTAAGTGGCCCGCTCGCGGTGTCCGTTGTTCTGGTTTGCAATTGTTTCATCTTATGGGGCCTTCGAGTTCAGGCCCAGGATCTAGAGACGAGGCTTATTTTCGCCTCCGTTCGGTTATCGCCTCATCGCGGCTAGTTCTCGGACGGGCGCTCGATGTGATCGACGAAGAGCACGTCGACCGGGCCACGCGTCGGTTCCAGTTTGAGGCCGAGCTGTTCCTCAAGTGCCGTGAAGATGGACAGACCACCGTCGAAACCGCCCGACTCCAGGGTGAACGCGTAGTAGCCCGTCAGACCTGTCTTGTCGAGAATGGGTCGTCCAGCCAGAGGAGCGATTGAATCGGCAAGAGACTGCAGAGTGCGACCCCCAGAGACGATCAACATGCCCGAGCCGCCGCTCATTCTAAAGCTGCATGGCGGTGGGTCGGCTGCTGACGGCGCAGGCGCGCCGCCGCCAGGTATCTGCGGTTTGTACGTCGCGCAATCGATATCGATGTGGCGTAGTTGACGTCCTGGACGGCCATCGGCCCGTGCGACGACCAGGTTATAGATTGGGCGCTCTTGAGTTTCATAGTGGGCGGCGAACTTGAAACGATCGGCGAGGAGCGCTCGAAGCATCGTCCGCTTTTGCTCAGCCGTCGGCTCGAAGGCCGCCCGAGCGTCGACGTCAAACCTCTCAGACTCAACCCAAGCCGGCGCTCCGAGGAGTTCGAAGGTGAGGGTTGGGTAGGCACTAAGAATCAGGCCGCTCGCTGGAATGTTCGCCATCGTCCAGCGTCCACCAGATCCTCCAAAACCTGCACTGGCTGCGCTTGTCTTGTTAGGTTTGATCGAGACCGCATCGAACTCCACCGGCGGCGGCGCGGATTGGGCATGCATGGCCGGATGGCTGCACAACGCGACCGTAATCAATGCCATGGGCGAGATCGAGATGACGTGGCGCATCAGCATCCTCTCCTTCAATTCTCGGACGGCCGCTCGATGTGGTCGATGACGAGGACCGGGACCATAGCCTTTTGCGGCACCAGCTTCAGGCCAAGCTGTTCCTGGACTGCCGTGAAGACATCCGGCGCTTCGTCCAGCCGCGCGGGATCCGGAGTCGCTGAAAGGCCGCGCGGCTGCGAAAACGTCAGCGTGAGGGCGTAGTAGCCCTGCAGGCCTGTGCTGTTGTTGACGAGACCGCCCGCCAAACCGCTGAGCGACCGCGCGAACGTATCGAGCAGCGTGCCGCCGGAGATGATGGAGGTCCCGTTCATGGCCATCCCACAACGGTTCTTGACGTCGCTGAACCCAGCGCCGGGCTGCGGTGGAGGCGCCGATGCGGCACCGGCCGTGCTGCAATCGAGCGCGGACGGCTTGAGCTGCGGGCCAAGGCGTCCATCGCCGCGAGCGACGACCAGCGAAAACGTCGTCTGCTCCCGATGTTCCACGTGCGCGACCAGCTTCAGCCGATCGGCGAACATCGCCTTCCACATCTGCGTCAGTTGTTCCCGCGTCGCTCCGGCCGGTGGCTTCACCGTCACGTCGTAGCGCTCCCTGTTCATCCAGTCCGGCAACCCTACGACGTCCCGCAAGAGCACAGGCTCCGGCGACACAATGCCGATGAGGGAAACCATCGGCTGATTCGTCATGATGAGGGTGCCGTCGGGCAGTCTTCGCAGCCCTCCGGTTGCGCCAAGCCCTCCGGTGTTCAGTTTGATCGAGACCACGTCGAACTCCACAGGCGGCGCCGCGGATTGCGCGACCAGACGACTGCACAACGCGACCGCGATCAATACTGGCGTCGAGATGATATGGCGCGTCATCATCCTCATTGCATGCCTCAATCCGGCGTCGGTCGTTCGATGTGATCGATCACGACGACGCCCACGGCCGCGCGGGTCGGCTCCAATTTCAGCCCGAGCTGCTCTCGAAGAGTGGTAAAGATCGATGGGGCGGCCCCAGGCTCGGCGTTGGGATCTGGCCATTCGAGTTCCCAGTCAAACAATGCGCTGAGGCCGGTTTGATTGACGATTGGACGGTCTACCCTCGCGGAGAGCTGAGGCACCAGGAGCTGAACTCTCTCACTGCTGGCTATGAATTTGCCGGCGTAGATTGTCCACGCACACACAACCCGCGTAGGAGACGCGGCGCGAAGGGCAGCGAGTGTGTCCGAGTCCGCCGACGCGCAGTTGATTTGGGAGAGATGGAGATTTGGACCGAGTCTGCCGTCGGCACGGACGAGCTGGAGAGCGTAGACAGGAATCTCTCTGGTCTCGCGATGAGCGACCATCTTGAAGCGTTCGGCCAGGAGCGCCTGCAACATCATCAGCTCCTGCGGACCAGTTGTGGTCTCTCTGGGAGTCTTCGCGACGATGTCAAAGCGTGATGACCGAGTCCACTCCGGCAGGCCGATGACGCGAGACATCTGACCAAACCCGAAAGCGTCTCTCGCCACAAAGACATCGAGCGGGACATTCGTGCGGCTATACCGACCACGGATACTAAAGGCAGCCCCGCCGATGCCGTCGGCGTCGCTGTTGTTGGGCTTAATCGAGGCGACCTCGAACCTGAGGTCAGACGGTGGATCGGTTTGTCCCCACGCAACGGAGGCGACTAAAGCGCAGAGAATCAAGGCGGGCATCGTTCTCATGAACCCTACCCTCGCAGATCTCCATTATTTTTCTCGAACCTTGTGCAGTCAACGACATTCATCAAAGGACGCTTGAGGAAGCTGTGGTACGCTCGCCCGAAACATGGAGATCCTCGCGTCGCTCGAGCACTCGGCCTTCAGCGTCTGGGTGAAGGAATCGGGTTCGATTTTCGCATACCCCGGCATCCTCTTCATGCACACCATCGGCCTGGGGCTGCTCGTCGGCGCCAATACCGCCATCAACCTGCGGATTCTCGGGGTGGCCCGCCGCATGTCGCTCGCGCCGATGGAAAGCTTTCTGCCCGTCATGTGGCTCGGGTTCTGGATCAACGCCGTCTCCGGCTCCATCCTGTTTGTGGCAGATGCGACCACCAAACTCGCCAACCCGGCGTTCGCGGTCAAGATGGGCTGCATTGCGCTCGCGGTGGTGAACATCTTTCTGATCAGACGCTACGTCTTCCGCGACCCCGGCCTGGACCGGGGGCCCGTGCCGGCGATCGGCAAGGTGCTGGCGGTCACGTCGCTCCTTCTGTGGACCGGAGCCATCACGGCCGGACGGCTGATGGCCTACCTCGGCCAGGACTCGGGCGCGCCCGAGTTCATCAATCACATCGGCGGCTGAGCGGAGATCCACATGCTGCCCTTTGCCAACTGGATTCATGGGACGACGGTCGGGTGGGCGGTGGGCGGTGGCGTGCCGTGGATCTGGCCCGCGTGCGAAACGCTTCACTTTATCGGGCTGGCGCTGCTCGTTGGTTGCGTCGGTGTGTTTGACCTGCGGCTGCTCGGGATGGCGAAGGGACTCCAGGTGGAACCGCTGCAGCGGTTGATGCCATGGGGCATCGCCGGATTCGTCATCAACTTCATCACGGGCGTGATGTTTTTTGCTGGTGATCCCTACCAGTACATCAACAACACCGCGTTTTGGATGAAGATGCTCTTCATCGGCCTGGCGGGCGCAAACGTCATGGCCTTCTATGCGATGGGCCTCAATCGCCGGGTCGAAGCCATCGGCGCGGGCGAGGATGCGCCGACTCTTGCGAAAATCGTGGCGGCCGTGTCGCTCGCCTCGTGGCTGGGCGTCGTGTTCTGGGGGCGGATGATGCCGTTTCTCGGGACGTCATTCTGATCACGGGTCCGCCTAAAGGCGGACACTACGACTGAGGACGCGTATGAAGATTCGTATCGGCGTAACGTGTTTGCTGGCACTCGCGGTGTTGGTGGTCGTGCCGCTCGCGCAGAATCGGCCCCTCAGACCGCTCGAGGTCTACGTGATCGACGTCGAGGGCGGAAACGCCGTGCTGTTCGCCACACCCAACAGCGAGTCGCTGCTCATCGACACCGGCAACAGCGGCACCACGCGTGACGTCGATCGCATCATGAACGCGGTCAACGCGGCAGGACTGAGCTCGATCGACTACCTGATTACGACGCACTACCACGGCGATCACGTCGGCGGCGTGGTGGAACTGGCGGCGCGCATTCCGATTCGGCATTTCATCGACCACGGGGCCAACGTGCAGCCCAACGCCGCCGTCGACAAGATTCTCCAGCAGTACGCGGAGATCTACGCCAAGGCGGGCCATGCCGTCGCCAAGCCAGGCGACAAGATTCCGCTCATGGGGCTCGACGTCCGCGTGCTGACGTCGGCCGGCGAGGCGATCAAGTCGAATCTGCCTGGCGGCGGCAGACCCAATCCACTCTGCGCCAGCTTCAAGCCGAAGGATCCCGACATGAGCGAGAATGCCCAGTCGGTCGGGACCTTAATCACGTACGGACGATTCCGGGTCGTGCATCTCGGCGATCTGACGTGGAACAAGGAATTCGAGCTGATGTGCCCGACCAACCGGATCGGCACAGTGGATCTCTTCATCGTCTCCCACCACGGGCTGAACATCTCGAATTCGGAAGTACTCGTGCATGCCGTGCGGCCGCGCGTGGCGATCATGAACAACGGTATCCGCAAGGGCGGCATGCCGGACACGATGAAGGTGCTGTATTCGGCGCCAGGGTTAGAAGATCTGTGGCAGATTCATTTCCCGTTGCTGGGCGGCCAGGAGTACGCCGTGCCCGGTGTCTTCATCGCCAATCCGGAGCAGGCGCCAACGGTGGCGGTCGCGCCGCTCGTGGTGCCAGCGCCGCCGCCAGGCACGCCGCCAACGCCCGCACCGGTTCATGACGGACCCGCGAACTGGATCAAGGTGGAGGCGCAACCCGACGGCACGTTCACGGTGACCAACAGCCGGAACGGCTTCGCCAAGCTCTACGCGGCGCGGGCCAATTGAGTACTGATATGAGACGCTCGGCATCTCGTCTGACCCTGCCCATTGCTGGCGCGCTTGCCGTCATCGCATGCGGCGGCGCCCAACCGGCGCAAGAGGCAAACAGGACCTTCAAGATCGGCGTAATCACTTCACTGACTGGACCGGCGGCGGCGTTCGGCCAGGCCCACAAGAACGGCTATACCGTTGCGGTCGACGAGCTCAATGCCAGAGGCGGCATCACGGGTAAGCTCATCGAGCTCGTCTACTATGACGACCAGAGCCGTCCCGACCAGGCCGTGCAGGGCGTCAATAAACTGATTGATCAAGACCACGTGCCCATCATCCTCGGGGCGTACTCGAGCGAAAGCACTCGCGCGATCGTCCCGGCGGTCACGCAAAAGCAAGTGCCCCTCGTCATGCCAACAGCGACGGCCGACAACGTGATGGAAACCGGTTCGCCATGGGTGTTTCGCGTCTGCGCCGGCTCGGGCGCCTACGCAGCGGCGACGGTGGATTTTCTCAAAGCGGTCAACGCGCCCAAGACCCTGGCCATCGTGTACGAAAACACGAACTTCGGTCAGTCACAGGGCCAGGCCATGGAGCAGGCTGCGAAGGCTGCCGGCCTCGACGTGGTGGACATCGAGGCCTATCAGGCCAGCTCTCCCGACTACAAGACACTGTTGCAGCGGATCAAGGCCAAGAATCCATCGGTCGTGTACTTTGCTTCGTACCTCCTCGACGCGTCGACCCTGATGCGGCAGTCGGCGCAAGTGGGCCTCAACCCGCAGTTCTATACGTCGGCAGGGACCGGCTTTGCCGCCGCCGAGTTCCCCACCAGAGACAAGGGCGCAGGACCGTACGCCGAATACACCTTTTCAGTTTCCCAGTGGCTGCCGACGGCCAAGTGGAAAGGCTCGGCGGAATTTGACGCCGCGTTTTTCAAGCTGACCGGCACGCATCCGGCGTATCACGCGATGCAGGCGTACGCGGCGCTCGTCACCGCGTCGGCGGCCATCACGAAGGCGACCGCAGCCGAGCCGGCGGCCATCCGCGACGCCTTGAAGACGATCGACTTGCCCGACACGCCATTCGGACCTATTAAATTTGATGCCCGAGGGCAGAACCCCCACACGGTCCTCATCACGCAGGTGATCGGCGGCCAGTACAAGGTGGTGTATCCACCCGAGGTCGCCGAAGCCCAACCGGTCGTGCCCACGCCGCCCTGGAACAAGCGCCAGGGCCTCTGAGCGTGGATCCCTACGCAGCGCTCCAGGCCGTGGTGAACGGCCTGCTGACCGGCGCGCTCTACGCGCTCGTCGGCATGGGCCTCGCGCTCATCTTCGGCGTGATGCGCATCGTCAACTTCGCTCACGGTGCGCTCATGATGCTGGGCATGTACGTGACGTACGTGCTCGTCACGTCCACGGGCTTGAGTCCGTACGTGTTGTTCGTCGTGTCCGGCCTGGTGCTGTTCGGGTTCGGGTACGGCATCTACTACCTGCTGCTCCATCGCATCCAGGGCCGGTCCCACTTCATGCAGATTCTGCTGACGGTGGGCATCGGCCTCATCTGCACCGATGCGGTGCAGCTGATTTTTGGCGCGGACTACCACCAGATCACCATCGCCCTCTCGGCCAGAAATCTCCAGCTCGGGGAACACATCAGCGTCAACGCGCCCTGG
>JBGPHH010000196.1:0-7891 GCA_041484265.1 Vicinamibacteria bacterium | reverse complement strand
GGCCAATTGCGCGGCGGTGAAATCGAACTTGGCCATCTGCGGCGGCCGCCCATTCAACACGAGGGGCGCAATGAGCTCGCCGTTCTGGTCGGCCAGGACGAGTTGGGAGCGGAGCAAGCTCGGGCCGGTGTCGCCCCCGCGCGTGTCGCGCCCGTGACAGAAGGCACAGTTGCCGCTATAGATCTCGCTGCCACGCGCCACCATCGCCGGATCCGGCGCTCGCGACGGATAAGCGGGTGGACCGCCGCGTCCTTGCGGGGGATTCTGCGGCGCCGCTTGGGCGGCGAGCACCGCCGGCAACAGACAGACCGCGACGCTGACGAGAAATGTTTGTCTGGTCATGATGTAAACGGTTGCAGATGGTAGCAGCACACCCGTCGCGCGGGCAAGCGGTTATCATGGACGCGCACGTGCCGAATATCTACGAAGTTGCCAAACGCGCCGGGGTTTCGACGGCGACGGTCTCGCGGGTCCTCAGCCAGCCCAGTGTCGTGGCGCCAGCCACACGACGCCGTGTTCTGCTGGCCGTCGAGAAACTCAATTACGAGCCCAACTCCACGGCGCAGAGTCTGCGCACGCTCAAGACCGGGAAGCTTCTCGTCACGGTCCCCGATATTTCGAACCCGTTCTTTTCGCTGATCCTGCAAGGCATCGAAGACGCCGCGCAGCGCGAAGGCTACTCCGTCCTCGTGGGCGACACGCAGCACGACGACAAGCGGGAAGAGCGCTACGCCATGATGCTGAAGCGCAAGGAGGCCGACGGACTCATCTTCCTCGGACACCGCCTGCCGCAGCCGGCCGCCGACCTCGTCCGAGCGATGGCGCCAAGGTGCGCGCCCGTCGTCAACGGCTGCGAGTTCAGTCCGAGCCTGGGCATTCCGAGTGTCCACATCGACAATGCCAAGGCCGCCTTCGAGGCGATGAATCATCTCTACGGCCTCGGACACCGCCGCATCGGCATCGTCACGGGCCCGCTCGTGAGCCCGCTCAGTCGGGACCGCCTCCAGGGCGCGACGGCGTGTGCCAAGCGGCAAAAAGCGGAACGTGAATTCGTGGTCATTCACGGCGACTTCTCTATCGAGTCCGGTGCCGCCGCCGCCGAACGGCTCCTCACGCGCAAGCAGCGGCCGACGGCGATCTTCTGCTTCAACGACGAAATGGCGATTGGCGTCATAGAGGTGGCGCGCCGCCTGAAAGTACGCGTGCCGGCAGAACTCTCCGTCGTGGGATTCGACGACATCCGTTTCGCTCGCCACATCGACCCGCCTCTCACGACGATTGCCCAACCGATGCGACAGCTTGGCGAGGCGACGGTGCGGTTGCTGCTGGGCATTCTCGCCGGTGGTGGCGACCCGGAGACACCGGAGTCGGTGACGCTCCCCCACAAACTCGTCATTCGCGCGAGTACGGCGCCACCATCCCGCCCTTCGAGAAGGTCGAGGGTATGACACGTAGGTGCCTGTGAGCGAAAAACGGCTGACCGTATGTAATCGATTGCGCTATACTGCGCCACGGCGACCCCGGCTGCCCTAGGAGTGGCTTCTTCAGCAAGGAGAGCGTCATGTTGTACACGAGACGAGAGATTGGAAAGCTGGGGCTGGCGGGTCTGCCCGCCACGGCGCTCCTTGGCCGGTCGGCGTTCGCGCAGACCAAACCGAATTCCGTGATCAACGGCGTGCAGATCAGCACGATTACCTATAGCTATCGCAGCATGCCCGATCAGAGCGCGCAGGCGAACCTCGGATACCTGCTGGCCAACGGCATCAGCGCCGTCGAGCTGATGGGCCAGCCGGCCGAGCAGTTTGCCGGCGCGCCGTCCAATGGCCGCGGCGGTGGTCCTGGTGGCCGCGGTCGCGGCCAGCAGCTGACGCCGGAGCAGCAGGCCGCACAGCAGGCGGCCCAGCGTGAGGCGCGCGAGGCACTTCGGAAGTGGCGTCTGAGCGTCTCGATGAACAAGTACAAGGAACTGCGCAAGCTGTACAACGATGCCGGCGTGAAGATCTACGCACTGAAGATCTCGCCCGCCCCGGACATGACCGACGACGAGATGGACTACGTGTTCAACGCCGGCGCAGCCGTCGGCGCGACGCACGTCACGCTCGAGATCACCGAAGACGCCGCGTTCCTCAAGCGGGTGGGCGGGTTCGCGGAGAAACACAAGGTGTACGCCGCCTACCACTCGCATACGCAAGGCGGCTTCACGGCGTTCGATCAGGCGTTCGCGATCTCGAAGGCGAACATGGCGAATGTGGACTTTGGCCACTACGTCGCCGGAGGCAACAAGGGCGGTACAACGCTGCAATTCCTCGAGAAATTCCACGATCGGATTGCCAGCTTCCACATGAAAGACCGGACGACGCCCGAACACGGCGAACAGAACCTGCCGTGGGGCCAGGGCGAGACGCCGATCAAGGAAATTCTTCAGATGGTGAAGAAGAACAAGTGGACGATGCCCGCGACGATCGAGCTCGAGTACCAGGTGCCCGAGGGCTCGGACGCGGTCAAGGAAGTGGCCAAGTGCTTCCAGTACTGCAAGGACGCCCTCGCGTAGCACGTGCGACGCATTGGTATGGGCCTGGTCGGGCCTGGATTCGTCGGGGCGCATCACATCGATGCGGTCAGACGTCTGGGATTTGTCGATGTGGTCGCGATTGCCGACCTCGACGAGACGCTGGCGAGACAGAAGGCTGATGCGCTCGGCGTCCCGAAGGCGTATGGCAGCTACGAGGAACTGGCCTCGGATCCGGATGTGGACGTGGTGCACAACACCACGCCCAATCACCTCCACGGCGCCGTGATTCGGGCGGCGCTCGCGCACGGCAAGCACATCGTGTCGGAGAAACCTCTGGCGTCATCCGCCGCGGAGGCGCGGGCCTTGTGGACCGCGGCGTCCGATGCGGGCGTCGTGGCCGCCGTCACGTTCAACTACCGTGGGAATCCCCTCGTACAACAGGCGCGAGAGATGTGCGCCGCGGGTGAGATCGGTCCGGTGCATTTCGTGCACGGTGCCTACTTGCAGGACTGGCTGCTCAAGCCGACTGATTTCTCCTGGCGCCTCGAGCCGGAAAAAGGCGGCGCGAGCTCGGCCTTCGCCGACATCGGATCGCACTGGTGCGACCTCGTGCAGCATGTGACGGGTAAACGGATACGGGCCGTGCTCGCCGATCTGACCACTGTCGTCGGCACGCGTTTGCGACCCAAGGATTCACCGGAAGCCTTCTCGAGCGGTTCGGACGTGCCGCGGGAACCGTTCAAAGTGCAGAGCGAAGATCTCGCGACGATCCTCGTCCGCTTCGAAGGGGGCGCGAAGGGCTGTTTCTCAGTAGGTCAGGTCTGCGCCGGACACAAGAACGATCTGTGGTTCGAGCTCAATGGCGCACACGCGTCCCTCAGATGGAAGCAAGAGCGTCAGAACGAGCTCTGGATCGGGCGGCGAGACGAGAGCAACGAGCTTCTGCTGAAGGATCCGGCGCACCTCACCCCGGCCGCGCGACGCTACGCACACCTGCCCGGTGGACATCAGGAAGGATGGGCCGACGCATTCTGCAACGTCCTCAGAGATGTGTACGCGTGCATCGCGGATTCTTCACGGACGACGAGCTCGCGGCCGCCGGCGATGGCGACGTTTGAGGACGGCTATCGCGTGGCGTGTCTCGTGGACGCTGTGCTGGCCAGTCACCGCCAGGGCGGGACGTGGGTGTCAGTTCCCGTCTAGCAGGCGTGCGGCAGTTTGCGGGTCGCTCGTGGGCAGGCGGCAGACGTAGTTCTCACATATATATAAGGTGGCGCGGCCGTCGCGCCGGCTCATGTTGCCGACAAACGGCAGCCACTCGACGATCTGCTTCTCAGCGGGCCCTTCGTCTGCCAGCAGCACAATCTTGTTCGGGATGAAGCGATCGTGCACGAGCCGCAGCAGGGCGCGCGTGTCACTCGCGCCGGGCTCACCCGCCACAACGATTTGTCTAGGCTTCGATAATCTGAAATTGAGTGCGCCGGCCATCTGCGGCAGGGTGGACCGGTTGAGCCACGCGCCGAACGCGATAAAGACAGCGTCGGCTCTGCTCCGGAACTCGCGGCGGTCGGTCACCTGCGACAAACGCAGCAGATTCAACGCGGCGATGGAGTTGGCGGCCGGCTCCGATCCGTCGGCCTCGTCTTTCATCTGCACGAGCAGGTGCGAGGCGCCCGCGGCGGTCGAGAAGTAGCCGCCGCCTTTGGCGTCCCAGAAGAGCGCGTCCTGCCGCGCCTGCAGTCGAAGGGCCCACGTCAGCCACTTTGGCTCGAACGACGTTTCGTACAGATCGAGCAGGCCCTGGATCAGAAACGCGTAGTCCTCGAGAACGGCGTCGATGTCGGCCCCTCCCCGCCCATATCGTCGTTTCAAGGTGTTGGCTTTCGCGTCGTACATCCGAGCCTCGATGAATCCGGCCGAGGCTTTCGCCGCGTCCAAGTACCGAGACTCGTTGAACACCTGGGCGGCGCGAGCCAACGCGGACACCATCAGGCCGTTCCACGCGACGAGTACAGTGTCGTCTCGCGG
The DNA here is from genome assembly GCA_041484265.1 of Vicinamibacteria bacterium. GTDB lineage: Bacteria > Acidobacteriota > Vicinamibacteria > Vicinamibacterales > CAVVIG01 > 2-12-FULL-65-11. Next base: position 3,351 of record JBGPHH010000196.1, on the reverse strand, counting down.
CGGGCGCGGCCGCTTGCCTCGTGCGTCGAAGAGTTTCTGGCGCGCGGCGTCGAGCAACCCGCGCGTCTCGCTTTCCGACCGGCCGAACCGCGCGGCCGTCTCGGTGAGCGCGTGCGCGACAAACAAGACGTTCTTGCCCGCGAGCGCCCCCTCACTGTCCAGCTTCGGCGGAACATTGCCCGTTGGTTGCACACCATAGTGAAACGCGAACACCGGGGCGAGCGCGTCGCCAAGAACGCTCCGGACGCCTTCGGCGGTCCAGACGTAGAAGGCCCCCTCGCCCTGCCGAGATCCGCCGGCGTCAATCGCGCTGTCGGCGTCTTCGGCAGAGTAAAACGCGCCTTCCGAGCTGCGCATGTCGCGCAGCACGTACTCGACGACGTCGCGCGCGACATCGCCAAACGCCACGTCTTTCGTGATCTGATATGCCTCCGTGTATACGACCGCGACCTGCGCCTGGTCGTACAGCATCTTCTCGAAGTGCGGCACCCGCCAAGCGCGATCGGTCGTATATCGATGAAATCCCCCGCCCAGCTGATCGTGAATGCCTCCGCGAGCCATGGCGTCGAGCGTCTGCAGGACCATGTCGCGGGCCTCGGTTGATCCGGTGCGCGCGTATTCACGCAGCACAAAATTCAGCACGGGCGGACGCGGAAACTTCGGCGCCATGTCGAACCCGCCGCCGGCGGCGTCGTACGTCGCCGCGAGGTCTCGGTACGTCCGGTCCAAAGGCTGCGCACTCAGCACAGCGGCCAAGGCCAGCGCCTTGCGAGGTCTCGGCTCGAGAATCCCTTTCCCGTTGCTCGCCGCCTCGAGAATCTTCCCGCGTCTATTGACCCAGTCGTCGTTCACGCGCTGAAGCACAGTACGGAAACCAACGTCGCCATCCCGATCGTCTGGTGGATAGTACCCGCCGCCCAGAAAAGGCTTCAGGTCAAACGTCATGAACACCGACAACGGCCATCCGCCGGCGCCAGTCGCTGACGCCGCATAGCTCTGGTAGATCCGGTCGATGTCGGGCCGCTCTTCACGATCCACTTTGATCGAGACGAAGGATCGGTTCATCAGCTCGGCGATGGCCGGGTCGGAGAACGACTCGGCCTCCATCACGTGGCACCAGTGACACGCCGCGTAACCGATCGAGAGGAAAATCAACTTCCCCTCTCGCCGCGCCTTCTCAAAGGCCGCATCGCCCCATGGGAACCAGTCGATCGGATTGTGCGCGTGAAGCTGGAGGTAGGGACTCTTCTCGGAGATCAGGCGATTGGTGTACGGAGGCTTTCCGTCGACCTGCTCAACGCGAACGCCCGACGCGGACTGGGCCGCGTGGCCAATGCGACCCCCACACGCGCCACTCACGGCCAAGACAAAACACGCCGCAGCGAACATCCGTCGTTTCGCCCTACACATGGCCGGCATGTGGCAGCGATCTTAGCAGACGCCATCCCGTCGAATCGTCCCGTGCGTCCTGTATTTCCGGAGGTCTTGGTTGCAGAGACTGCGGTCCGATCCGTCGCGTGATTGGCAAGAACTGCCACCCATGGCCCCGCGGCGCGCCGATTTCCCACATCAGCGCCCTGGCATGCCCCGTGCTCTGGGACGCTATGAGCCAGCCCTATGACCAAGGCACTCTCCAGAACCGGTCAGCTCGTTCCACCTGAGATCATCGAGCGTCGGATCTATCTGATGCGAGGGCACAAGGTGATGCTCACGCCGGACCTCGCGACCCTCTACCATGTGGAACCAAGGGCCTTGGTCCAGGCGGTGAAGCGCAATGTCGATCGTTTTCCCGCCGATTTCATGTTTCAGTTGAACGAGCGGGAGTTCAGAAACTTGAAATCACAGATTGTGATTTCAAGTTGGGGTGGGGCGCGGCGAGCCCGCCCTTACGCGTTCACCGAACAAGGCGTCGCGATGCTGTCGAGCGTCCTCCGAAGCAGGCGCGCGATTCAGGTAAACGTCGTCATCATGCGCACGTTCGTACGCCTTCGCGAGATCCTCACGACGCATAGAGACCTCGCCCGAAAGCTCGCCCGCCTCGAACAGAAACACGACGCACAGTTCAAGGTCGTGTTTGAGGCCCTTCGCGAGATGATGGCTCCTTCGCCGCATCCACTGCGACAGCGGATCGGCTTTAGAACATCCGAAGACAGCTAGTGTCCCGTCCCAGTGGTTCGTGACATATGTACGGCGGCCCGCCCGTTCTCGGTGCGCTGCGCGAATCGGGCGATGCTCGCGAGAATGTCATCAGCGGTTTTCGTCCAGACGAAGGGTTTCGGATTCGCCTGATGGACGTCGATAAACTCCTGAATCGCGGCCTTCAACTGCGGCACGCTCTGGTAGGCGCCGCGCCGGAGTTGTTTGTTCGTCAACTCCGCAAACCAGCGCTCCACCAGGCTGAGCCACGAGCTATAGGTGGGCGTGAAGTGGACGTGGAATCGTGGGCGCTTGACGAACCAGTTGCGGATGAGCGGCGTTTTGTGGGTGCGGTAATTATCCATGATGATGTGCACGTCGAGGCGGCGGGGCACGTGGGCATCAATCAGATCGAGGAATGCGCGGAACTGCGCCGCGCGGTGACGTTGGTGAAACTGCGTGATCACGTCGCTCGTCTTCGCATTGAGCGCGGCAAACAACGTCGTCGTCCCATGTCGATCGTAGTCGTGCGTGCGCCGCTCCACTTGGCCCGGTCGCATCGGCAGCAGCGGTTGCGTCCGATCGAGGGCCTGGATTTGCGGCTTCTCGTCGACGCAGAACACCGCCGCATGCGCGGGCGGATGCAAATACAAGCCGACGATGTCGCGCACCTTTTCGACCAGCAGCGGATCGTTCGACAGTTTGAACGTCTCGCTCCGATGCGGCTGCAGCCGGAACGTGTGCCAAATGCGGCTGATGGCCATGCGATTCAGGCCGACGGCTTTCGCCATGTCGCGCGTACTCCAGTGCGTCGCGCCCTGCGGCGTCGTTTCCAGCGTGCGAATGATCACCTGCTCAACCTGCTCGTCGGTAATCGTCCGCGGCGCGCCCGGCCGCGGCTCATCATACAGACCGTCCAATCGCTGTCCCACGAACCGGCTGCGCCACTTGCACACCGTCGCCGGCGTGACGTGCAGACGGCGCGCCACAACCTTGCTGTCAGCACCCTCCGCACACGCCAAGATGAGACGCGCCCGACGCGCCACGTGTGGGGCCGACCGCGACCGGTGCGCCAGCGACTCCAAGCGCCGCCGTTCGTCCGCCGTCAAGATCAGTGCGACCTTCGGTCGTCCCGTTCGCATGCTCGCCTCCTTGTAGAGCAGTACGAGCAGGCCGCGCTATTTGTTTCAGTTTCTACTGTGACAGGACACTAGC
>JBGPHH010000195.1:0-7997 GCA_041484265.1 Vicinamibacteria bacterium | reverse complement strand
GCTGTCGAGCGGCGCCTGCGCTCGCTGCGACAGGAGAAAGGCCTGGAGGTTCGCGATCTCGTCGGCCGACAGACGGAAGTTGCCCATCTTCGACTGCGGGAGATAGCTCTTTGGGTCCTTCAGCCACTGGCCGATCCACTCCGCCCGAACCTTGTAGCCGGTGCCGTCGAGCGCAGGCCCTCTGAATGTCAGCCCTTCGAACCCTGGAATCTCGTGGCAGCTAAAACAACCGAACTCGACGATCAGTCGGCGGCCTTCGGTGAGGCGAGGGGCGTCGGGCGGGTCCAGCGAACGATGGCACGTGCCACAGTTGGCTTCGATGGTCTCGAGGGGACGCATCGGGCGCGAGACGAAGGGCTGCGGCTGATGCGCGGCATTCTGATAGTCGGTGGCTTGACCCTGTCCGTCGTGGCAGATCGTGCAGCCAAAGCGATCAGCCGGATGGGTCGTCAGCAGCGTTCCCGGATGCGTCGCGAACGGCTTGGGCGCAGCCGCAAACGCCGGGTCGTCGATCCCAAGGTGGCAGGTCCCGCACCGATCGACACGCTCGAGCTCTGGCAGCCAGATCTGCCGCAGGCCGGCCACGTTCGCCGATTGGGCGAGCTGATGGGGATTCTTCACCGTCGCTGCGACTTGTCGAAAACGCGTTTGCGTCGTACGCCAGTCTTCTGTTTCTTCATGAAACAACACCCACGAGAAGATCAGGAAGAATGCAAGGCCAAGGCACGCGAATGCCACGTGCAGTCTGGCCGGCGCGGTGTTCTTTACCTCCATGGCCACACCCACGCCCAGTTGGGGCCGCGGAAGAACGTGCCGATGAGGGTCAGGACAACCAGTGTGATCAAGATCGCGGTGAACGTGAGGTTCGCGACGCGCCGTTCGGGCGCGAACCACCGCCCGGCTCCGATCGTGCGGCGATCGGCGTACGGTAGAGCCAGCAGCGCGACCACCAGGAGCGTCGGGACAATGACGCCGCCGACGAGCGCCGAGTAATGCACGAGCTCCTGCAACCCAAGAAAATACCAGGGCGCCTTGGCGGGGTTTGGCGTCCGCGCTGGATCGGCCATTTCCTCCAGGGGCGCCATGAACACGAGCGACAAAGCGTGAAGCGCGATGATCACGCCCATCGCGACCAGCAGCTCGCGATACAGCAGATGGGGCCACGCGAAGACTTCATCGTAAGGATCGCGAGCCTCGACCGAAGCCCTCGGTCGTTTGCTCAGGGCCATGAGACCGTAGGTCTTCGCCGAGGCCGGAAACATGCCGCCCGTTTCCTCCTCGGACGCCGCGCGAACCTCCGCGCCGCTCAGACCGTCCTTGCGCACCCGCCAGATGTGCAGGGAGACGAGCAGCAGCATCGCGAGCGGCAGCATCACGCAGTGCAGCACGTAGAAGCGCAGCAGGGTGGTGGGCCCGATCGCGTGGCCGCCGAGCAGCACGAACTTGAGGCTGTCGCCCAGGAGCGGCGCGTAGGCGGCGATGTTGGTGCCGACCGTGATCGCCCAGAACGCGAGCTGGTCCCAGGGCAGTAAATAGCCGGTAAACGACAACCCCAGCGTCACCAGCAGCAACAGGACGCCGATCACCCAGTTGAACTCGCGCGGCGCCTTGTACGATCCCGTCCAGAACACACGGCACATGTGAAGCAGGACGACGCCCACCATGGCGTGCGCCGACCAGCGATGCATGTTGCGCAGCACGATGCCGAAGGTCACGACGAACTGGAGATCCTTCATGCTCTGATACGCTTCGGGCGGGTGCGGCACGTAGTAGAACATCAGCGCGAGGCCGGTCACCGACAGGATCACGAACAGCACGCCGGCGATGAGTCCCAGCGCGAAGGTGTACGTTGGCCGGAGCACATGGCGGCTGACGCGCGCGGCATGAATGTGGAGGAAGAGGCTCGAGATCATCGCCGCCGCGCGATCTTTGTCGGTCACCGGCCAGCCGATCCGCCATGCCGAACGGCGCACTGCATCAAGCCAGCGCACGGTCCGATTCCAGATCGGTTGGGTCATGCCGCGCTCCCCACTCATACCCGAAGCCGAAACGCCGGGTTCACGGGCTGGTCCAGGTCGACGACCAACTGCTCGCGTGGCGACAGGCTGAGCGAGTACCACGCGAGCGCCTTCGGTGCTGGGCCGTGAACGACCTGACCGTTCTCGTCGAACTGGCTGCCGTGGCACGGGCATTCGAATCCCGGCCCGCCGCGCTTCACGCTGCAGCCCAGGTGCGTGCACACCGAGGAGATACAGTAGAAACCCTCGGCACCATTGAAAACGTACAGCTGACGGTCTGGCAGGAACGTCGCCGACCCGGACGCGAAGCGCGACGGTGGCCCGATGTCGAAGCGCCGCGACGGCTCGTAGAGGACACTCGGAATCAGGAAGCGCAGTGTCGCGGCCAGAAAGCCGGCCGTGGCCGACCCGAGGCCTATGCACCCGGTCATGAACAGACCGCGGCGCACCATGTCCGGTAGCTGATCCTGCTCGACACGCTCGGTCCTCACCTGGGCACCTCGCTCATCGCTTCTTGGTAGAGGCCAAGCGCCGTCTGCGGCGATTCGTCGATCTCGAGCGCCTCCATCGTAATGGCTCGCGTCGGACACCGTTCGGCGCACAGACCGCACCGGATGCATCGGGACTCGTCTTTGACGATCGCACCCGTCTCGGCTTCCGTTCCAACCGCGTCGCCCAAGGCGTCGATTTCGGGGCGGGAACGCAGTTGCGACGCCGGCACCAGCGTCAGACAGGCTTCTGGGCAGATTTCGACACAGCCGCTGCAGAGAATGCATCGCTCCGAGTCGAAGATCGTTTCGACGTGACACGACAGGCAGCGCGAAGCCTCCAGACGCGCCTGCAACTCGCTGTAGCCTTCCTCCACCTCGCGGAATCCGGTACGGCGCGAGACCGGCAAGGCCGGTACGGCCTGACGCGGGACCCGATCGTAGTGGTCGCTGGCGCGATTCAGTTCGATGGGCCGAAAGCGTGCGTGCCCACGCGGCACGATGCCGCCGCCGAGCAACTCGTGAATGGCCAGCGCGGCGCGCTTGCCGTCGGCTTCTGCCTCGATGACGATACGCGGCCCGAACGCCAGGTCGCCACCGCAGAAGACCGCAGGCATTTTGGTGGCGAGCGTGCGAGGGTCGACGGCCACGAGCCCCCGCTTCGTGATCTCGATTTCGGCATCGGCCTCGAGACACCTGGTGTCGGGCTGCTGTCCGACGGCCAGAATGATCGTTTCGGCATCCAGCCGCCGCTCGGTGCCGGGCACGAAGGTCGGGTTGAATCGGCCGTTGGCGTCGAACAACGACGCCACGTCCAGCGTCTGCAAGCCGACGACCCGTCCCTCACTGCCAAGAATCGCTTTGGGGCCGAGGCCCGGCAGCAGTGTGATGCCCTCTTCCTCCGCGTCGCGCACCTCGTCGGGAGCGGCCGGCATTTGCCGACGCGATTCGAGGGATACCAGCTGCACGTGGCGCGCGCCCAGCCGCAATGCCGTCCGTGCGGCGTCGATAAACTGGTTGTCGTACCCGAAGGTCTGCGCCCGCGACTCGGCGCCGTCGGACGGACCGGACTGTTCTTCCGCCGCGTAACGCAGCGCCGTCCGCGCCACGTCGATCGCCACGTTGCCGCCGCCGATGACGATGACGCGCTCGCTGAGCGTGACCCGGTACCCGAGATTGGCGTTCAGCAGGAAGTCGACGCCGTTGATGACGCCGTCAAGATCGCGTCCCGGGATGTTCAACTCGCGTCCACGCGACGCGCCGAGCGCGAGGAACACGGCCGCAAAGCCCTGGTGGCGCAGTTCGGCCACCGTGGAATCGCGACCAAGCCGCCAATCCAACGTCAACTCGACCCCGAGCGCCAGGATCTGGTCGACCTCGGCGCGAATGAGATCGCGCGACAGCCGGTACTCGGGTACGCCCTGATAGAGCATGCCGCCCACGACGGGCGCGGCGTCGAACAGCGAGACGCGGTAGCCGAGCAACGCCAGATCGTGCGCGCAACTCAGGCCTGCGGGCCCAGCGCCAACGACGGCGACGCGGGCGGCCCCATCGGGCCCCTTGGGCGCAAGCTGCAGCGGTTTCAGGGCAGGCGGCCGTTCGCCGAGCGTGTTCTCGACCCCGTGCCGCTCGGTCAGCGTCCGCTTCAGGGCCCGGATGGAAATCGGTTCGTCGATGGTTCCCCGCCGGCACTTGGTCTCGCAAGGGTGCGCGCAGATGCGGCCGCAGATCGACGCGAGCGGGTTGGGAGCGCGAGCGATGCGGTAACCGCGCTCCGTGTCTCCCGCGGCGACGGCGCGCACGTAGGCGCCCGCATTTGTCCTGACAGGACACGCCGTCCGACAAGGAATCAGATCGAGGAAGTACTGGAAGTCCGGGACGACTGCCGAGTACTCGCGGATGGACATGGGCGACGCCCTGCGCTCAACGCGCCAGAACAAAATCCATGGTCAGCGGTTTGCCGACTTCAACCGCGACGGGTTTAGGCTGCGCCTTCGCCTTCGCGTGCCACACCGCGAGCACGTAGTTACCAGGAGGCACGTTATCGATCTCGTACTTCCCGCTCTTGTCGCTGACGGCGAAGAAGGGGTTCTGCAGCACCACGACGAACCCCTCCATTTCCGGATGGACGCGGCAGAGCTGCGTGTAGACGCACGGCGCCTTTGTACACTTGAAGGTGTAGTCCTTGGTCTGCCCCTGCGGCCACGTGCCGAGGTTGTACTTCTCGTAGTCGGGGGAAAACACGTTGTGGGGCGTCGGATCACTATTCAAGAACTTCACCGTTGTCCCGGCGACGACCGGGAGCACGTGGGGGTTGAACTGGAAGTTACGCTGGTCCATTTCGACGGGCTTGCCGGCCGTGAAGGGACCAGCCGCCTGCTGAATGTAGACGACGACGTCGGCACTCGACGACAACCCTGTCACCTTAACCGTCCCCCCAATGCTATTCCCGGCGCCTTTCGGCGCCGTCGGGAGCACGACGAGGATCGCAGCCAGCAGAAGACCGAACGCCGCTCTGTAACGATTCATGATCGGACTCCTTGTGGACTAGAAGGCAAATCGCAAGAGCACGTTGAGCGAGTGGTTCTCGCCTTCACGCAGATCGCGTTGGTACTCGACCATCGCCTTGACGTTGGCACGCACGAGGGCGCTCACGTTGAACACGCCCGCTCTGAGGCTCTGCACGCCCGGGTCGCCTGGCGTGACCGTCTCATAACGGGCGGCCGCCTGGAGCCATGGGTAAACGAGGTAGTCGGCCTGCGTGAACCACGCGTGATAGTCCGGCGAGGGTGTCTGCAGGAGCACGCCTGAGCCCGCATCGAAGACGCTCAGCGAATCGGACCCATGCATATACACGCCGAACACGTTCAGGTCCTGGAAGAACAGGCTGGCATAGAAGCCGGTCCGGAGGAAGTGGACGTCCTGGATGTTGGTGTCGGTCCCAGTCGGGTCGGTGAGCGGGAAGTTAATGTCGCTGCCGTCTCCGCGATACGTGAACACGCCGAGGCGTAGCGAGTCGTCACGCCAGTTCTTGTCCGACACGATCGGCTGCCCACCGGTGTCGCCATCGAGGCCCATCCCGCCGATCTTGTAGTCGAAGCGCGCGTAGATATCCTTCGCGTTGTTGCCATCGAACCGGCCGGTTGTGTCGGTTGCGCTCGGGCCGATGCCATTCGCGAGGCCAGCCACCCACATTGCACGGTGCTTGATGATGCCGTAGCCCTCGATGCCGCGCACGAGCGCCGGGAGCGCAATCGGACTGGGGCTGGTATCGCCGGCGAGTCCGGTGCCGCCGTTGCTGCCGATCGGGTTGTAGCTGAAGAGCGAATCGATGCCCGCGTCGGTCGAGATCCACATTTCCTGGAACCCATCCGCGACGTTCGGCGCGATCTTCCCGATCCGGAAGTGAAACAGGTCTTCAGGTCCAAAAAGCGAATCGAATCCCATGTGCGCATGTTCGAGCTCGATCGAGACGGTGCCGTCCGCGTTTTCGGCGAACGTGACCTCGCCGAAGTACGACAAGTGCTGGTCGAGCGTGCCGGCACCGAAGATGTTCACTTCCTGCGGGAACTGCAGATCGTTCTTGATGCTCGTCACAGTCCCATCCTCGTTGAGCGTCGACGTGCTGACGCTGGCCAGCTTGACGTTCACCGCGAGGGGGACGGCGCTGGAGATCTCACCGGGCCAGACCGACTGCGGCCACAGCTTCTTGTAGGCGGGGGCTCCGAGGCTGATTGGAGGCTGCTTGACCATCTCCTCCGTCTCACCGGGCATCCGGTACCCGCGCAGGCGGAACGCCTCGCCGAACGCGTTCAGCTTCGGGAAGACAATGTGGCAGGTCTGGCAACTCGTCTGATACTTCCGGGCGAACGCGGGAACCGCATGAGCCGTCGATGCTGTTAGGAGAAAGACGAGGATGACCAGCGTCGCACGCGTAAGGAATCGAAATGCTCTTGGTAAGACATTCATGGTCTTGTTCAACTCCAGTCCGCCAGGGTATCGAGTCCGACGCCGGTCCAAGCGCAAGAACCATGCCCGCGATCAGGGTTTTGCGATTGCGGCAGGCAGGGTGCGGAGGAATCGGGTCACAAGGAACGGCGCGCTTTCAGACGACGCACACGCCGGAACGCATCGTGGGAACAATTCCATGTCCACAGCGAAATAGTCCGCATGCCGCGCGAGACCACCCAGCAAGATCGTCAGAGAAACGAAACGAGAGAAGAGGGTATATGCCTTGCACAGACAAGGGTTGGAGTCTCGTTGAGGAGAGAACGCGTGGAGGTGACTTATGGTGTCAAGAGCAATGGTCGCCTCGGTGTTGCTCGTCGGAGCGCTCGTCCCAACGGCTATCGCGACGAGTGGAGACAGGGGGGCCGGCCAGCAGTCGGCGATGGTGAGGTTCGAACGCCCCACTTGGGTGGCGGGCGAGATACTGATCGGCACGTACGTGATCGTGCACGACGAAGACAAGATGGCACGAGGGGAGCCGTGCACGGCGCTCTACCGCGTCGGTACGCCAGCACGTCCGCTCGAAGAAGTCGTCTCCTTCCAGTGCATCCCTCACGAACGGAGGGTCGTGTCCAGCTTTATGACCACCGTCCGGTCGAACCCGTTCGGCATCGATACGTTTGATACGTTAGTGGAGTATCAGTTCGCTGGCGACTCGGAAGGCCACGGCGTGCCAATCGGCGGGCTAGCCTCAGGCCAGCCCCGCGTGCCTGCGTCCCTCGTCTGCGCTCGGTAGTCCCTCGGCTGAGGCGTGCCCTACCTCGCGGCCAGCCTGGCCACCGCCGTCACTGGTGGCGACGCCCTCTGTTGACGCGACGCTGGCGCAGAAGATTATCGACGGGCGGCCGTACCAGCGGAAGAAGGGTCTGATCACGAAGCAGGTCGTCTCTCAGGCGACCTACAACACGATCAATCACCAAATCATCGTGAAGGTGGCGAAGAAATAATCGCACTCAGACGCCGGAAGTACTCGGCCACCGCGTCCTTGTAGCCGGGGGGCGCCGTCGTTGGATCGGTACTCCGAATCTGACTGGGCTGCTTGGCATCCGCTTTCTGGCGTACCTGCAACTCGAGCGTCGTCACGCCGGTCAGCAGCCGCTGGTGCAGTTCGTCGACCATCGCGGGATTGCCTGGGAAGCGCTTGAGATCCAGATGCTCCATCGCCGTGATGAGCTCCTGGATTTGCCGCTGCACTTCGGGATCGTTCGGGAGCTGCTGGCGAAGCTGGTTGAGCTCCTTCAGACCCTGTTGAATCTGCTGCTGCGGATCGCCGGCCGGCGTCGCTTGGGCCGGCGCACGCGGACCGTTCCGCGCGTTGTCGCCGGTATCGATCCAGCTGCCGTCGTTGGTGCGATCGCCACTGCCGCCGCCGCCGGGCTCAATCTGGCCGCCACCGGCGCGCCCACCCTGATTCGCCTGGCCCGCATTGCCGCCCTGGCCGCCCTGCCGTCCCTGTCCGGCCTGTCCCTGTTGACCCTGTTGC
>JBGPHH010000194.1:0-8025 GCA_041484265.1 Vicinamibacteria bacterium | reverse complement strand
GGCCGAGCAATTCGGCGCGGCCCGAGGTCGGATAGATGAGCTGCATCAGCAGCTTGATGGTCGTGGTCTTGCCGGCGCCATTGGGGCCAAGAAACCCGAATACCTCACCGGCCGACACTTCAAGCGTCAGCCGATCGAGCCCGCGATAGGGCCGCTTGCGCCAGAAGCCGACGCCGAAGTCCTTGGTGAGGTCGAAAGTGACTAGAGCGGGACTGCCCACCGCCGCTTACTTGGTGGCCGCGTGTTGCAGCTCGTAGGCAATCGCCTGGTCGAAGTATTGAGGCGCCATCTCTCCTTCGACCTTCACGCCGTTGATGAAAAACGTCGGCGTGGACCGAATGCCGAGCTGATTGCCCAGGGCCACGTCGCCCTTGACGAGAGCGAGCGTCGCCGCGTACTTCTCCTCGAAGTCGGTGACGCCCCCGACCGTCCGGGCTGCCTCACGAACCGAGGGCGGCGTCATCGCGGGCTGGTGCGTGTAGAACCATTCCTCCATCGCATCGCCGCGATTGTGCTGCCGGGCCAGACGCACGGCGACCGCGGCGTCGCACGCCGACGGATGGACCATCGAGCTCGCGGGATTGCACGTCGTGTTGAGCGGATAGTCCCTGAGGACCATACGGACAGCCCCGGGTGCCTGCGCCTCGTACTTCGCGAGGATCGGCTTGTAGGAGAGGTACGAATGGCTGCAGGCCGGGCATTGAAAATCGTTGAACTTGACGATCAGCACTTTCGCGCCCTCGTTCGGGATGATGAGGGGGATCCGCGGTGCCTGTGCCATGAACCGTTCGAGCTCGCTCTGCTGTGCCGCAGTCACGACGGGTACCGCAGAAGCCGAATCGGCCGGCGCCTCGCGCGGAAAGAACGCGAGCGTCGATACGGCACTCGCCGCAAACAGCACGGTCACGGCAATCGCCACCGGGCTGCTGACGAGCACCCGAAGATCGCGGAGGGCACGGCGAGGGACAGTGGTCATGGGATAAGAAGTCGCGGCGCCGGAAATCACAAACAGCCCGATGACGGCGGCGTCCATCGTCAGGCACACCGGACAGTACGTATGCAGAATGAAGGTGGATACGTAGAGCAGATACAAGGTCGCCGCCAGCGCAAAGGTCGACAACGTGAAGAGATAGCCTGGAATACTCTCGCGCACGCTCGAGCGGGCGAGCAGACCGCCGACCGACAGCAGGCCAGCCAACACGAACCAGATGGCGCCCAACACCGCGATGGGCATACCCCAGACGGTGCTGAACCGGCTCCTGTAGACCTCGGTGCAGCTGACTGTCGCATTCACGTCGCAAAAACTGGTGTAGAGGGGGTTGTAAAGAAGCTGGTAGTGCACGTAGACGGCGACGACGGACGCGCCGAGCCCGACGATCGCGAACAGAAGCGCCAAGCGAGCCGCCGTCTTGCTCATTGAACCGTACGAGTTGTAACCGAGGCTGGCGCCGACGTCAAGCGGGCTCAGGTTTGTGGCTCAAGCGAGAGCCCGAGCCGTCAGCCCCAACAAAGAGGGCGGAGCGCCCAGATGGCAGGCGCTCCGCCCCAAGTCGTTCTCTGGCGGCGTTACTGAGCCGGAACCACGTTCGGCGGGTTCGGCGTCAGCGGCTCAACGAACCCAGATCCGTCTCCGCCGTTAGTCGTATCCTGGAACACGGTGCCACGAGGGTCCGTCGCAAACGCCCGCGTGCCCGTGCCGTTCGGTGTCAACGGAATGGCCGTCGCGTAATAGGCGCTCACTGGCGACGGCGTGGCGTTGCAGGGCGTAATAGACGACAACGTGCTCGCAGCCGGCATTGTCGCCGCGGCAAGCGTGATCGTGAAGCCGCTCTTGATCACTGGCGCCGCAACCGCGCCGAGATCAGGGCTGATGAACCCCGATCCGCCGACGGGCGAGGCGAACAGGTCGGCGAGCGACGCTGCATAGCCGCCCTGCGCGCAGCTCGACGAGAACGCCGCCTCGCCGCTATTGATGGCGCGCATGGAGCCGATCGCCGACGCCTCGTTGCCCGCCATGCGGGCGCGCAGGAGGCCCGGAATCGCGATGGCCGCGATGATGCCGATGATCGCCACAACGATCAGCAGCTCGATGAGGGTAAAGCCCTTGGAGTCGCGCATCTTCATCTTCTGTCTCCTCAAAAAGGTTTATGACCGAACCGCTGTTACGACATAGTGCCTGTACCGGCAGTAGAGCAACCACAATGCCAAGGTCACAGACGTCGGCCATACTGAGTAAAGCGTTTAGAATCTGTTACTTGCTGGAAGCGTCTTCAACGGAAACCTGACAATCGTTGCTGGAACTAACAATCCTTGTCAGGGTGGCTGACAAAGACTGTCATCTCAGGTTGTACTTCTTCACGTAGTACCGAAACGATCGAAAGGTCATCCCCACAAGCTCGGCCGCCTTGACCTGCACGCCCCCCGCGCGACGCAAGGCCTCGGCGATGCAGTCGCTTTCGATCTTCTGCACGTGGGCTTCGAGATCGAAGCCGGTGGTTGGCATGGCCTCGGCCGGCGGCAGCGGCGCCGCCTTGGGCGATTCAGCTCGAATACTCGCAGGGAGGCTATCGGGCAGGATGGTCGGCGTGGCTTCGAGCGCCACCGCGCGTTCGATCACGTTCTCCAGCTCGCGAATATTGCCGGGCCAGTCGTGGCGGCCGAGCACGTCCAGCGCTTCGCGGGACACGCTCGAGATCGCCTTCCCCATCTGCTCGCGGTATTTGTTGAGAAAGTGCTCCGCGAGGAGCGGGATGTCCTCGCGCCGATCGCGCAACGGCGGCAAGGCGATCGGAATCACGTTGATGCGATAGTAGAGATCTTCGCGAAACCGCCCGTCGGCGACGCGCTTGGCCAGATCCTGATTGGTGGCCGCGATGACGCGAATATCGGCTGTCAGTTCCTCGAGACCGCCGACCCGCCGAAAGCGGCGCTCCTGCAGGACTCTCAACAGCTTCACCTGCATGACGGCGCTCATCTCGCCGATCTCGTCGAGAAAGATGGTGCCCTTCTCCGCGACTTCCAGCAGGCCCTTCTTGTTCGTGTCGGCGCCGGTAAACGCGCCGCGCATGTGGCCGAAGAGCTCCGATTCGAGGAGCGTCTCGGGCACCGCGCCGCAATTGAGCGAGACCATCGGCTTGTCGCGGCGCAGCGAATGGAAGTGAAGCGCTTGGGCGACGAGCCCTTTGCCCGTCCCCGATTCACCGGTCAAGAGGATCGTGCTGCTCGTGCGTGCGACGGTCTCGATCATCTTGAACACATCGAGCATGGCGTCGCTGCGCCCGATCATGTTCGAGAACTGATGCGTCAACCCGAGGGTCCGCTTCAGCAAGACGTTCTCCTGCCGGAGGTGACGATTCTCGATTTTCTCCCGTACCTTCATCTTGAGCAGATCGACGTCGAACGGCTTGCTCAAGTAGTCGCAGGCGCCGAGCCGCATCGCCTCCACGGCGGTGTCGGTCGAGGCGAATGCGGTGATCATGATCGCCAGCATGTCCTGGTCGATCTTCTTGGCGGCGCGTAACACGTCGACGCCGCTCAGATCGGGCATCTTGATGTCCGAAATCAGGAGGTCGACAGGCTCGCGCTCGAGCACGTCGACGGCCGCACGCCCGCTCTCGGCCAGCAGGACTTCATAGCCCTCGCGGCGCAGCACGATCGACAGCAGCTCCCGCATCGACGGTTCGTCATCGACGACAAGAATGCGCGGCGATCGGCGGTCGGCGGGGGGCGCCTGGGGCTGAACGGCCGTCTTCATACAACAGCCGCCGTTCGGGACGGGAGCCGCACCGACACGGTGGTGCCGACACCCGACTGCGAGCTCACCTGGATTTCCCCTTTGTAGTCGGTGACGATGCGGTGCACGATGGCGAGTCCCAGCCCACTGCCTTTTGCAAAGCTTCCGCGGAAGGGCTGGAAGAGGCCGTCAAGCTCCTCGGACGGAATGCCCATCCCCTGATCCTGGACGGTCAGCACGACCCCTTCGGATAAAGGCTCCGGCGCGCCGGCGAGGCGCAACCGCCCGCCGCCGG
This sequence comes from Vicinamibacteria bacterium, assembly GCA_041484265.1. Taxonomy (GTDB): domain Bacteria; phylum Acidobacteriota; class Vicinamibacteria; order Vicinamibacterales; family CAVVIG01; genus 2-12-FULL-65-11. The sequence continues at coordinate 3,997 of JBGPHH010000194.1, read as the reverse complement.
GCATCGCACGCAGGCCGTTGGTGGCGAGATTCCAGATGATCTGCTTGATCTGGCCTTCGTCGGCCTCGTACCGCAGCTCGCCGGACGGCACCTCCACGTCGATGACATGGCCGTCGTGGATTTCCGGGCTGTTGCGTAAGAGGAGCGCCGTGTCGTTGAGCGATCGGCGGACATCGAACGTGGCAATCTGAAACCGCTGTGGCCGCGCATACGCGAGAAACGACCGAATCGTCGTGTTCAACCGTTCGGATTCGCGCAGCACGATGTCCATCAGCTGCTCCTGTTCGCTCGTCAACGCGAGGTCGTGCCGCAGGATCTGAATCGATCCCGACATGGACGCCAGCGGATTGCGGATCTCGTGCGCGATGCCGGCGGCCATTTCGCCCACCGCCGCGAGCCGCTCCTGAATGGCGGCGTCGCGCTCGAGCTTCTTGACATTGGTCACATCCTGGAAGGTGAACAGAAACCCCGCCCGGCCCCCCGGCGTCTCCAGATGCACGGCGGTCAGGCCGACCTCGATCTCCCCGCGTCCGTCCTGGGCGCGACGGTGGAACTCCACCCGCGCGACCCCGTCGGCCAAGTGGCCTTTCAAGGCCCCGACAAAGGCCGGCGGCAACTGCAGCACCTCGCCGATGGGGCGCCCGATGGCGGACTGGGTCGGCACGCCGCAAATCAGTTCGGCGGCGCGGTTGAACGTCAGGACGGCCTGATCGTGATCGGTGGTCGCCAGGCCGCTCGGCAGGCTGTCGATCACGTGCTGATTGAGTGCCTGCAAATCGGCGATGGCGGTCGACGCCCGCTCAAGTTGCACGCCGGCCGACTGCAACCGATTGGCGAGCGACCCGCTGAGCAGGGCGACGGCGAAGAACCCGAACACGTTGAGCGCGACCGTGTACTGCGCGAACGAGCGGCTGGGGAGCTCGACCGACCGTCCCACCAGCCACGCGTCAGCCAGAAACCCCGAGGCCGCCAGGTACTGCACCAGGACGAGCCCTGCGTAGAGAACCGCGCTCAGCGTCGCGACCAGCAAGCCGCTCCGCCGGAACTGCACGACGTTGGCGGCGACGATGGGCAGGACGTAGAGCGACGAAAAATAGCTCGTGATGCCGCCGGTGACGTACATGAACGCGGAGACCACGAGCGCGTCGCCGACCAGCTGCACGTCGACGAGCCACCGGTGCACCTCGACGTAGGGCAACGTCATGGCGTATCCAATCGTCATCGCGTAAGTCAGGCCGATCAGAAAGAACGCCGGATCGATGGCAAATGACCCGGGCGCCGTAATCTGGAGGAGCGTCGCAGACCCGAGCAGGATCGTGCCGACGACCGCGCGGATGGCAATGAGCCACGCCAGCCTGCGCCGAAGGCCCGTGTCCCGCATGAGCGCGACTTAGTGTCCGCCCGAGAGCTGGCCGATAAGGCCGAAGATCGGCAGGTACATCGCGATGACGATGCCGCCGACGACGACGCCCAGAAACGCGATCATGATCGGCTCCATCAGCTTCATCATGCCCGCGACGGCCGTCTCCACTTCCTCTTCGTAGAAGTCAGCGATCTTCGACAGCATTGTGTCGAGGGCCCCGGTCGCCTCGCCGACGCCAATCATCTGGGTCACCATCCCGGGGAACACGTTGGTCTCCTTGAGCGGCGCCGCGATCGTTTCGCCGCGCTCGATGCTCTTCCGTGTCGACCGCACGGCGTCTTCGATCACGATATTGCCCGCCGTCTTGGCCGTGATTTCAAGGCCGTCCAGAATGGGCACGCCCGAGCTGATGAGCGTGGCGAGCGTGCGACAGAATTTGGCCACCGCGTTCTTGCGCAGGATGATGCCGAGAACCGGCAGCTTGAGGAGGAGGCCGTCGATGACGTGCCGCCCGCCGTCGGTCGCGTAGTACCGCTTCACGCCGTAGCCGGCCGCCGCACCGCCCATAATGATGAAGATCCCGTACTTCACCAGCCCCGAACTCGCGGCCATGACGATCCGCGTCATGAGCGGCAAGGTGGCCCCGAGGTCGTTGAAGAGCTTGGCGAACGTCGGAATGACGAACACCATGATCGCCGCGACGATGATGCCGGCGAACACGAGCACGAAGACCGGATACATCATCGCCGCCTTCACCTCGCCCGTGAGCTTCGCCGCCTTCTCGATGTACTGCGCCAGGCGCTTCAAGATCGTGTCGAGAATACCGCCTGCCTCCCCGGCTGCGATCATGTTGCAAAACAGTCCGTCAAACGCTTTGGGGTGCCTGCGCATGGCGTCGGCCAAGGTCGCACCGGACTCGACGTCGGACCGCGTCGCCAGGATGACGGCCGCAAAATTCTTGTCCTCTTCCTGATTGCCGAGGATGTCGAGGCACTGCACGAGCGGCAACCCCGCGTCGATCATCACCGAGAACTGGCGGGTGAAGACGGCCAGATTCTTGGTCCCGACGGCCTTGCCGAGCGATCCGGCCTTTTGGGCCTTCGCGGCTGCCTTGCCTGCGGCTGGCGTGATCCGCGTGACCTGGATCTGCTCGCGCCGCAACGCGGCCACCACCGCGTCGGCGGTGTCGGCCATCCGCTCCCCGCTGACGTTCTCTCCCGCTCGGGTCCGTCCTGCGTATGCAAAATTCGGCATATGGCTAGCTCCTGTCGCTCTGGTTTCTTATCGGCTCGGGACCGGCGGTCGCTGCGGGCCGCCACCCGGTCTTCCACCAAGCCCTGCGCCCGCGACCACGCCGACGCCGCGGTTGATCATGTCCTGCAGCTCGTCCTTCAGCGAGGAGGCTGCCATGGCGGTCTCGAGCGTGATCTGATGCTTCATGTAGAGGCTGGCCAGGGACTGATTCGCCGTCTGCATCCCCGCCTTTTCCTGCCCCGCCTGCATCGAACCGTAAATCTGGTGAACCTTGTCGTCCCGGATCAGGTTGCGGATCGCGGAGTTCGGCACCATGATCTCCAGCGAAACCACGCGCCCGCCGCCGATCTTTGGCAGCAGCGCCTGGCACACGATCCCTTCGAGCACGAGGGACAGCTGCGTGCGGATCTGCGCCTGCTGATTGGCGGGGAACACGTCGATGATCCGGTTGATCGTCTGAGCCGCCGAGTTGGTGTGCAATGTGGCGAACGTCAGATGGCCAGTCTCCGCGATCGTGAGCGCGCTTTCGACCGTCTCCAGGTCGCGCATTTCCCCGATCAGGACGATGTCTGGGTCCTCCCGGAGAGCGGCGCGCAGCGCCGCGGCAAAGCTCGACGTGTCGCTGTGCACCTCGCGCTGGTTGACCAGACACTTCTTGTGCTGGTGAATGTATTCGATGGGATCCTCGATGGTCAGAATGTGCTTGTGGCGCTCCGAGTTGATCTTGTCCAGCATCGCCGCCAACGTAGTGGACTTTCCACTGCCAGTCGGACCAGTGACCAGAACGAGCCCGCGCGGCCGTTCAGCAAGCGCCGCGAGCACCGGGGGCAAGCCGAGATCGTCGAAGCTCGGTATCTGATCTGGAATCCGGCGATAGACCGCGCCCACCGCACCCCGTTCGGTGAACAGATGGCAACGAAAGCGGGCGAGTCCCTCGATCCCGAACGAGAAGTCGAGCTCCCTGGTTTCCTCGAAACGCTGCTTCTGGTCGTCGGTGATCACGCTGTACGCAAGCTGCTTGCTGTCGCCCGGCGTCAAGTCCGCCTGCGGCAGCCGCCGCAAATGACCGTGCACCCTCACCTGCGGCGGCGAGTTCGTGCTGAGATGGAGATCGGAGCCTCCTGATTCCACCATCGTCTTCAGCAGGTCGGGCAGCGAGGGAGTGGCCATGAGCATCGGGGGCAGCTGCTACCTGACCGTCTCCCTCAGGACGTCCTCGATCGTTGTCACCCCCGCTTTGACCTTCTGCAAGCCGCTTTGGCGCAGCGTCACCATGCCGCCGTCGATCGCTCTGCGGCGCAGCTCGGGTCCGGAGGCGCCCACGAGAATCAGCTCCCGAATCTCTTCGCTGATTTCCATCACTTCGAACAGCCCCACGCG
>JBGPHH010000193.1:0-8035 GCA_041484265.1 Vicinamibacteria bacterium | reverse complement strand
GCGAGGTGTCGGTCGACACGAAGTCGTTCGCGCATGCGCTCCGCAGCGCTCTGCGGCAAGACCCTGACGTCATTCTGGTCGGCGAGATGCGGGACTTCGAAACGATCGAGACGGGGCTGCTCGCTGCCGAAACCGGGCATCTGGTCTTTTCCACATTGCACACGCTCGACGCGACAGAAACCATCAACCGCATCATCTCGGTCTTCCCACCGCACCAGCAGAAGCAGATCCGGCTTCAGCTCGGCACGGTGCTCAAGGCCGTCGTCTCGCAGCGCCTCATTCCGCGTTCTGACGGGCTGGGTCGCGCGCCGGCGGTCGAGATCATGATCAGCACGCCGTTCATTCGCGACTGCATCGCCGACAAGGAAAAGACGCATCTCATCCGCGGAGCCATCGCCGCGGGCACCTCACAGTACGGCATGCAGACCTTCGATCAGTCGATCTTCGGGCTGTTCCAACAGGAGCTCATTTCATTTGAAGAAGCGCTGCGCTGGGCGAGCAACGTCGACGAGTTCAAGCTGCGGGTACAGGGCATCTCAACAACGGCCGACTTGAGCCGCGACCAGATGGCGAGCACGCTCGCCGGCAATCAAGACATCACGCGGTTTGGAACCTCGTAGCTATTGACCATCGGCGGGCGACGCAAGAATCGGAGCGGGCCAAAGCCCAGGGCCCAAGGCCTAGAGCCCGAAGCCCAGAGCCCAACACCCAACGCCAGCGCCTATCTCGACGGACTCAGGATGCTTGCCAGGCGCGAGCTGTCGGAAGCCCAGGTCCGCCAGCGGCTCACCCGCAAGGGCCACGACGCAGACGCCGTCGACGCCGCCGTCACCAGACTTCGCGAGGCGCGCGCGATCGACGATGCCCGCGTGGCCGAGGCGATCGCTCACACCGAAGTGTCCGTCAAGCGCCGAGGCAAGTTGAGGATTCGGCGCCAGATCGAGCAGGCGGGCATCGCCCCCGCGACGGCTCGGCGCGCGATTGACGCAGTCTTCGAGGCGGTGGATGACGATGCCCTGCTCGAGGCCTCGCTGGCCAGGCGGCTCCGCGGCCGCGATCGCATCGCCGATGCCGCCGAATTCAGACGTCTTTACCGGTATCTGATCGTGCAGGGGTTCGAGTCGGATCGCGTCATGACCGCGCTCAAGGCCCGGCGTCGCGGCTGACGGCCTTCAGAGCGACGAGACTGGCTTTATCGTGTGTTTATATGATATACGATATTAGTCATGGCCAAGCAAGCTATCTCAGTGACGCTGGACACCGCCAACCTCGTCTGGCTGAAGGCGCGGGTCGGGGCAAGCGATGTGCGGAGCGTGAGCGAGTTTCTGAATCGCCTGATCACCGGCGCCAGAGCGAAGGGATCGGGCCACACCGCCACGTCGGTCGTCGGCACGATCGACATCGACCGGTCGGACCCGTTGCTCTTGAAAGCAGACGACGCGATCCGGGCAATCTACGAGGCGTCGCTACAGCGGCCTCTTCTCGTGAAGGAAGCTCGAGCGCCCTACCGAGCAGCGACCAGGCCCATCAAGCGGTCCCGACGTGGCTGACCCCGACGCCGCCGTCACCGACACACACGCCCTGATCTTTCTTGCGTCCGGTGGGCGCGGGTTGAGCACGCGGGCGGCGGCGTTCTTCGAGCACTGCGAGCGACAGGAACGGATTATCTACGTCCCCATGCCCGTAATGTGGGAGTGCAGCCTGCTCGCACGCGCTGCCCGAATCAACCTGCGGCGCAGCGTCCGGGCCTTCTTCGACGACCTGTTCAGCAACCCGGCCTACCAGCCGCTCGACGCGACGGCCGAACAGGTGTTTCTCGCCGACGAGCTGCGATTCAACCGCGACCCGTTCGACGCGCTCATCTGCGCCGCCGCGCGCGCGATGGATCTGCCCCTCATCACGCGCGACAGTGACATCCGCGGCTCAGGCGCCGTCAAGACGATCTGGTAGTGCTACCGAACGGCCGCGCTGATCTTCCAGATGCGGTTGCCGCCATCGTCGGACACGAGCAGCCCGCCGTCGCGGGCCACGGTGATGCCGACCGGCCGTCCCCATCGCGCCATATCCTGCGGCGCGTTGGCTCCATCGTTGGCCAGGAAGCCGAACATGAGGTCTTCCAGCGGACCGGGCTTGCCGCCGTTCATCGGGACGAACACCACTTTGTAGCCAGAGGCCACTGACCGGTTCCACGAACCGTGCAGCGCCACGAACACGCCGCCGCGATACCGCTGCGGGAACTGCGTGCCGGTGTAGAACGCGAGGCCGAGCGGCGCGGAATGCGACGGGATCAGCACGTCGGGGACGATGGCGCGCTTCACCAGGTCGGGGAACGCACCCACGTACCGCGGATCGTAGTGCTGGCCGATGTAGGAGTACGGCCAGCCGTAGAAGCCGCCGTCCTTGAGCGACGTCGCGTAGTCCGGCACCAGGTCGTCACCGAGATTGTCGCGCTCGTTCACGGCCACCCACGGAATGTCGGTGCCCGGCTGCAGCACCAAGCCGACCGGATTCCTGAGTCCGGAGGCGAACACGCGATAGCCCGATCCGTCCGGATTGAACTCGAGCACGGCGGCGCGCCGGCAATCCCCACCCGCATCGTTATTCGACGCCGAGCCGACCGCCAGGTACATCTTGGTGCCCGCGCGATTGAAGACGATGTTGCGCGTGGAGTGTCCACCAACCGGCAGATCGAGCAGCTTCTCGGGCGTGCCCTGGGCCGTCAGATCGCCGGCGGTGTACTTGTAGCGGACGAGCGACCCGGTGTTTCCCACGTAGAGATAGCCGTTCTGGAACGCCATGCCGAACGGCGCGGCGAGCGCGCCCGGTCCGGGCGTGTTAAACACCGGCGGCGCGACGCAGGCCGGTGCAGCGGCGCCCAGAATCGGGCCGTTGATCTCGAGGTTCACGCCGGCCGGCGCAGGAGGCGCCGGCGGGGGGCCGCCCCTCGGGCCGCCACCGCCACCGCGCTGGGGGACCTCGGCCTGCGCGTACACGCTGCGCGTCTCGAACACGCCGTCGTTATTCGCATCCCGGAATACGGTGATGTTGTTGGCGGCCGGCGAACTGACAAACAGATCACCATTGGGCGCGTAGACCATGAGACGGGGCGCCTGAATCTCGGCGAAGAGGCTCACCGCAAATCCGGCGGGCACCGTCGGCACGACCCCGTCCGGCTTCGGCACGAGCGTGCCGCGAGAGGGCTTGGCCACGCCGATCGCCGGCAGGCTGTCGGCTTTCGGCTGGGGCTGTACCGAGTTCTTCTGGGCGAACACCATCGTGCCGAACGCCGCCGTCACGGCGAGAACGACGGGGATTTTCCAAGTCTTCATACGGCTCACTCCTGTCAAGAATTGATGACCGACTATGGTAACCCACCTTTGTGTCTGTCGTGCTCTTCGTGGTTGAATTGTCGCCAATGACCGCCAACGAGATCCGGGCATCGTTTCTTACCTTCTTCGAGCGAAACGGCCATCGCATCGTGCCGAGCGCGCCGCTCGTGCCCGGCGACGACCCGACGCTCCTGTTCACCAATGCCGGGATGAATCAGTTCAAGGACGTGTTTCTCGGCCGCGAAAAGCGCGAATACACGCGCGCGACCACGTGCCAAAAGGTGATGAGGGTCAGCGGCAAGCACAACGACCTCGACACGGTCGGCCGCTCGCCCACGCACCATACGTTTTTCCAAATGCTCGGGAACTTCTCCTTCGGCGACTATTTCAAGCAGGACGCGATCCCGCTGGCCTGGGAGCTGCTGACCACGGTGTGGAAGATCCCTCCGGATCAGCTGATGCCGTCCATCTTCAAAGGCGATCACGGCATCCCCAGAGACGATGAGGCGTACGAGATCTGGAAGCGGTTCGTGCCGGCCAACCGGATCCTCGAGTACGGCCTCGACGACAACTTCTGGCAGATGGGCGACACGGGGCCCTGCGGCCGCTGTTCGGAGATCTACTACTCGCGAGAAGCCGGCGGCCAGCCCGACGTCGAGATCTGGAACATCGTCTTCATGGAATTCGAGCGCGACGCCGATGCCAAGCTGACGCCGTTGCCGGCGCCCTCAATCGACACGGGCATGGGCTTCGAACGTGTGGCGGCCGTCCTGCAGCACAAGCAGTCGAACTACGAGACGGATCTGTTCACGCCCCTGCTGGCCAAGATCGGCGACCTGGCCGTCAATACTTACGCAGGCACCGAGGAACCGTTCGACGTCTCCATGCGCGTCGTGGCCGATCACATCCGCTCGATGACGTTCCTCATTGCCGACGGAGTGATTCCGTCGAACGAATTCCGCGGCTATGTCCTGCGAAAGATCATGCGGCGCGCGATGCGGCACGGGAAACACCTCGGGATGACGGAGCCGTTCCTGGGGTCGTTGGTCGGGGTGCTGGTGCGGGAGATGGGCGAGGCCTACCCGGAGCTCCGCGCCAACCGCGACATGATCGAGAAGACGATCCTTGCGGAGGAGAAGCGGTTCGATGCGGTGTTGACTGATGGCCTGCCTCGGCTCGAAGTGGAGATTGCGAAAGCGCTGGAGACTCCGACCCGCACCCTTTCTGGCGACGCGGCGTTTCGTCTCTACGACACGTTCGGGCTGCCGTACGAGTTCATCGAGGACACGGCGGCTACCTTCAACGTGACGGTGGACCAGGCCGCGTACGAACGGGCGATGGAAGGCCAGCGCGACAAGGCGCGCGCGAAGAGCGCCTTCGGCGGCGGCAAGAAGGCAGAGGCGTTCACGATCCCTGCTGATGCAGCCGAGGAGCTCAAACAGGCCGGCGATCAATTCGAGGGCTACATCAGTACGCGCGTGGCCGGTGTGCCGATCGTTGCGCTCTTCGACGACAGCCAGCAGCCGACCGATGCCCTCGGGCCTGGCCAGACGGGATATGTCGCGCTCTGGCGCACGCCGTTCTATCTCGAGGCCGGCGGCCAGGTGTCCGACTCGGGCCGCATCTTCAGCGAGGCCAGCGGCGCCTCCGCAACGGTCGAGGGCTTGGCGCGCATCAATCCAGGACTGCCCCGGGCGCATCGCGTCAGGGTGACATCGGGAACGCTGCGTCTCCGCGATCTGGTCACCGCCGAGGTTGATGCGCTTCTTCGCGACGCGACGCGGCGCAATCACACCGCGACTCACCTGCTGCACGCGGCGCTCCGGCAGATCCTTGGCACGCACGTCAAGCAGGCCGGGTCGCTCGTGGCGCCAGACCGCCTGCGGTTCGATTTTGTCCACATGCAGGCGGTCACGCGTGACGAGCTGGACCGAATTGAACGCAGCGTGAACGAACAGATCTACCGGAACACGACGGTGACGACCGACGTTCGATCGACGCAGGAAGCGATTGCGGCCGGGGCCATGGCGCTCTTCGGCGAGAAGTACGGCGACAAGGTCCGTGTTGTCAGCGTGCCCGCCTTCAGCGTCGAGCTGTGCGGCGGCACACATGTCACCGCGACCGGCGATATCGGCTTTTTCGCCATCGTCGCGGAAAGCGGCGTTGCGGCCGGTGTTCGTCGCATCGAGGCCGTCACGGGCGCCGGCGCCGTCGAATGGGCTCAGCAGCAACGCGCTGCCCTCCATCGGATTGTCGAGGCCCTTGAGGTCGGCGCCGATCAGGCCGTGGACGCCATCGAGCGGCTCCAGGCCGACGCCAAGCGGCTGGGGCGAGAAGCGACGCAGCTCAAGATGAAGGTCGCGATGGGCGGCGGGGCGAGCGGCGAGGCGGACGACACGGTCGAGGTGGCCGGCGTCAAGCTCGCCCGACGCAAGGTCGCCGATTTGAATAAGGACGCGTTGCGAGGTCTCGCCGATTCCCTGAAGGCCAAGATCAAGAGCGGCGTCGTCGTCCTGGCGTCAGTCGGCGACGGCAAAGTGCAGATAGTTGTCGCGGTGACGCCCGACCTCACCAGCCGGATCAAGGCCGGCCAGATCGTCAAGGAAATCGCTCCCATCGTTGGCGGCGGCGGCGGCGGGCGGCCGGATTTCGCCGAGGCGGGCGGCAAACAGCCCGAGAAGATCGATGAGATGCTCGACCACAGCCGCCAAGTGGTCGAGAGACTGCTCGGCACATCATAAACACGAAGAGGGATCCATGAACACCAGCGCCCTGCTCTTGACGGAATTCGACGCGGAAATCACAAAGACGCGTGCCACGTTGGAGCGCGTGCCGGAGGGGAAGGCGGATTTCACACCGCATCCGAAGTCCATGCCGCTTGGACGACTGGCGCCGCACGTGGCCGAGCTTGCCGGTTTCGGAGTGAGCGTCCTGACGACACCGGGGCTCGACTTTGCCTCGGGCACGTACAAGCCGTTGCCCTTCGAGTCGGTGGCGCAGCTGCTCCGTGTATTCGACGAAGGCTCCGCCAAGGTGCGCCGGGCGCTCGAAGGCATGGCAGACGATGAATGGTCCCAGCCCTGGAGGCTGGCATTTCAAGGCAAGACGCTCTTCGAGGGCACGCGCTTTCTGGCCTATCGGCAGATGTTCCTCAATCACCTGGTCCATCATCGGGCGCAGCTCGGCGTGTATCTGCGCCTCAACGAGAAGCCCTTACCGGCCACGTACGGGCCGTCTGCGGACGAGAGGCTTGGGTTCTGACAAGCGCCTCACCTATACCGCGCTCGCCGGCTCGGAAGTGCCGCAAACGTGCTGAAGAAGCCTCCCGCATTTCCCACGCGATAAACGACGTGCCGGCCGATGACCCAGTCGGCACGATGGAACGATTTACAGATTGAAGCGTATCTTCAACGCAAGAAACGCACGCGCAAACCAGCTCGAAAACGACGAAAACGAATTAGAAGTACGAGATAATCTCGCCGTCTCAAAATTCATGGCTGAGTGTGAATGGATCGTTCTCTGTGATTACGCCTTCCCGGCAATGAGCGGGAAACTCTGCCTCATCGGGATTTTTGACGTTATTTTCACTCGTGGACTCCCAGCCAAGCATGAGCGGGCCGCCATCGGCTTTAACATCATCGGAGAACCTGGCGAGCAGGTTCATTTAAAGCTGGAGATAATCAGGCCGACTGGCGGAGTGATACTGAATGCAAATCAGGACTTAACGTTGCCAGACTCTGGCGCAGCGCAGCTCAAGATCGAACTAAAAGACTTGCCGCTATTTGACTTGGGGCGGCATGCAATTCAACTCGATCTAGGAGGTGGTCAAACGAAATCAGCGTGGTTTACCGTTACGCTGCTGCCAGAGTCAGTGCGACCGCCTGACTAGCTGCGATGCTCTCTGGTTTGGATCGTTCTCGCTCGACAGTTCGAAGCCAAGCAGCCCAAGCTTTTTGGATTTCGGCAGTAACCTCGGCGGCCCGCTGCAATTGATCGTGTCGTAGTCGTAGAAGAGTATCGAGGTCTTGGGCCGACATGTGTCCGTCAGCATGCGCAATGAAAGCGACCTGTAAGGCTTCGACCAATTGCTGTAGTCCCCGCGGCGCCCATCGTTTAATATCCCAACTTTCGGACGCCAGCCACTCTTCAAGTGACTCAGAAGAAAGCACACCAGCAGCATATTGGCTCATTTGCTCGCGCAACGACTGAGCTGACAACATGGCTGGGCCTCCTGTTATTCGCGTGTCGACTGAGGAACTTCGGCGTCTATTCAATGAAGCGAGCTATCTCGCTCGCACACTGAACGGCACATTCATCAATCAAGCATTTGGCGCGCAATCAGTGTACCAGAACCCGCCCGATCTTGAAGGGCGAGAGCCGGAGCCAGAGGGAACTCTAACAGGTTTGATCGAAATTATCGATCCGTCCAGTCAGCAACGAAGAGCCGTTGCACATCGATTACTCAGGCCGGACCGAACGTTTGGGGCCTCAGGCCTACCAGACCCGAAGATGGTCTTTATCGACGGCGTGATCTATATCCAAAAACGGAAAGAGGGGCGACATCCACAAGATCTCCGAACACCGTCTTTGTTTTCCGACGATAGAGCCGTTGGTTAGTCTTCATATTATTACTGCTTTGGCCGGACCTCAATCGACGACCTCGTCGAAGGTGTGAATGACCTGATGGGGGCTGGCGATCGCGCCCG
>JBGPHH010000192.1:0-8051 GCA_041484265.1 Vicinamibacteria bacterium | reverse complement strand
GTAACGGCTCCAGCCAGCGCGACTTCTGCTCGGGCGTCCCGTACCGAACGAGCACGTCCATGTTTCCGGTATCGGGAGCCGAGCAGTTGAACACCTCCGGTGCGATCGGCGAGCGCCCCATGATCTCGCAGAGGGGCGCATACTCCGTATTCGTCAGTCCGGGACCGTATCGACTCTCCGGCAGGAACAGATTCCACAGGCCAGCGGCTCTGGCTTTGGCCTTCAACTCTTCGACGATGCCGGCCGGCTGCCATCGATCGCCTTCGGCGACTTGTCGCTGAAACGTCGGTTCGTTCGGATAGACGTGCTCGTCCATGAACGCGCTGAGCTGCCGCTCGAGATTTCGTACCTTTTCGGATTGGTCGAAGTTCATGCGCGCATGATAATCTGGCCAGCCCTCAATGCAAGAAACGCGGGCGGTGCGGCCGAGCGAGGAACTCGATGTGGTGCGGCTGGGTGCATACCTGCGCGAGCACCTGCCTGTCTCCGAGATCAGCGCGATCGATTTGGCGCGAGAGCTCGACGTCGCGCAGTTCCCAGGCGGGCGATCCAACCTCACCTATCTCCTGCGGTTCGGCGAGACGGAACTGGTCTTACGACGGCCTCCGTTCGGGCCCGTCGCACCCGCGGCGCACGATATGGCCCGCGAGTACCGCTGGATCTCCGCACTGCATCCGATTTTTCCGCTGGCGCCGCGACCGTACCTGCTCTGTCGCGACCCGAGAATCATCGGATCGTTCTTCTACGTCATGGAACGACGCCGGGGTGTGGTTGTCCGCGACGAGGAACCGCCAACACTCGCCGAACAGCCGGCGGCGAGACGAAGGGCCGGCGAGGCGCTCGTCGACACGCTCGCCGATCTCCACCGCCTCGACGTCACGGCGCACGGCCTCGACTCGCTGGGAAGGCCGACGGGGTTTGTCGAACGCCAGGTCCGAGGCTGGACGGATCGGTGGCACGCATCGAGGACCAGTCCGGTCCCGGATATGGACGCCGTAGCCGGCTGGCTGCACACGCACCTGCCACCAGAGCCAACGGCCGCGTCCATTGTTCACGGCGACTTCAAGCTCGACAACGTGATGCTCGACGCCGGCGATCCGGCGCGTGTCGTCGCGGTGTTCGACTGGGAGATGAGCGCGCTCGGCGACCCGCTGGTGGACCTCGGTATCTTGCTCACGTACTGGGCGCCGACCTCTCCGCCGCGTCCTGACGGCACCGCCGACGCCGTCACCAACCGGTCCGGGTGGCCGACGCGTGATGAGATCGTGGTCCGGTATGCGGCGCGCTCCGGGCGCGACGTATCGGTCATCGGCTTCTACGAGGTCTTCGGGCGCTTCAAGGTCGCCGTCGTCGTCCAGCAGCTCTTCCATCGCTACGCCACCGGCCGAACCGACGATCCGAGGTTTGCCCTCTTCAGCGCTCGAGTGCAGTACCTGGCGCGCGAAGCCGCCGCGCGGTTGACGTCCGCGTAGTTCAGAACCCGACCTTCATTCGCACGTAGAGCACGTTGACCCGGTAGGGCGGTGGGAGGAAGCCTCCCGTCTCCATCGCCAGCCCGTTCGCGTTGGTGGAGAAGGGGAAGAACGTCTGGTAGTTGTTGACGTTTACGAAGCCGTCGGTCGTGTAATCGGCGCTGCGCCACTTCTCGTAGTGCCAGCCGGCCGAGAGCGACACCTGCTTGCTCAGCGTGTATTCGATCTCGGGGTTGAACGTGTGCCACACCGTGTCGTCGACGTCGGTGAACGGCAGCGGCACGAACAGGTTCGTATCGTCGGCCGCCGACGTGCCGAGAGGACTGGTGAACTCTTCTTGCCCGTCGCTGCGCGCATAGGTGTACTGCATGTTCAGTCGCAACTTCTCCGGCACGATAAAGAACTCGAACCCGAGGCCGGCCGAGGAGTAGATATCGGTTGCCAGCGCCGTCCAGTTGCTGAACGAATCGAATCCCGGTTCCGGGGCGAAGGGAGCGGCCGCGGACGCGGGCGAGGGCGCCCTCCACGACCGGGCTCCCTGCTCGTATTGCACCCGCTCGAGTCCCGCGTCCGCAAAGACGTTCCAGCGTGCGGACGGAGCGTAGGTGACGTCGACGCCGTACGCGTGTCGCCGATCCCAGAGCACGCCGAACGGCGAATCCGTGTAGTTGGTGCCGACCAGCTCCACGTGACCCGAGACGCTCGTCGCGTCGTTGACGTACGCCGTGACCATCCCCTGCCACTCGTGCTTGTGGTACGCGGCTTCGTCGAACTTTCTTAGCAACGGCAGGATCGGACGTCCGACGGGATTCCCCTGCACGTCGTTGTACTGATTGTTGTCGTATGGAGCGGCGGTCCGGTTCGTGAATTCGTACCACGACTTCAAGTCGAGCATTCCAAATCGCCGCGTATCGACGGCCACTTTGGCCTTGTTGTCGTTCATCCAGGCGACCTCACGAAAACTGCGATTCATCCGCTCGAACGTGTACGTAGCGCTCAGATGTGTATCGGCCGGTGCGTCGTAGCTGATCTCGCTCGTCGACGTGTGTTTCGTGAAGTCAGCGAGTACGGTCCGATAGCTGGCACCCGCGGTCTCCGGAAAACGGGGGTCCTGGTCTTCGCGCACGAACATCAACATCTCAAACGGCTGCTCGTGGTTGGTGAGCTTGTAGAGTCTGTACTGCTGGTTGAAATGAACCTTCGGCGTCAGGGTGCCCGTCCACCGGACGTGTACGGTGTCCGTATTCATCGCGGTCTTTGCCGTCCTCCTGGGTAGGCCGGCGAGATCGGTCGCATTGAAGGACGGATTGGTCGTGCTGCTGAGCGTGACCGCGCTGTTGGTCGAAAACGGCATCAACGCCTCGTCTTGGCGCAGGTAACCGGCTGAGACCAGCGCATTCAGCGTGCTGCGCAAGGGCAGATCTTTGATCACAACCGAGGTGCTGCCCTCCTGGTACGTGTTGCTCGGGGGGAGCGCAAGGGCCCCGGTCGCCGGCCCTCGCTGGAACGTGGTGGTGTACGTGCCCAGCGAGTCGACGGCTCGAAGCGGGTTGTCGAACGTGAGCGTCTGGAACCGGTCGATGAAGTCGGAAGCGCGATACGTCGCGCTCCAGTACAAGCGGCTTTCGGGCCTCGCGCGTTCGGCGGTGACCTTCAACTCTCGCGTGTCGTACTTGACCGGGAACGGAATCTCACTGAAGTCATAGAACGCAAACGACGCACTCGCCAGCTGCGTCCCGTCACGCGACTCGTTGCTGAACCCGGCTTTGAGCGCGAACGGATACGCCGACAGCAGCGTGACATCGACGCCCGTCTTCTGGCGGCGCAGCGACGCGTCGAACGACTGCCCCTGCTGGTTGAAGTAGTCCGTCAGTTTCGCAGTGGCCTGAGGCAGTGTCGTCGAGTTCTGCAGGTCGAGCTGGATGCTGTCGGCGATCGACAGCACGTTCGTGCCAAGACCGGTGTAGAGCGACTTGGCGCCAAACGCATACGTATGCGGTGTCTCGTCGTAAAACGCGGACCAGAGGAATTTCCCCACGAGCGCGCCGTCCATGGTCAGATCCTGATCGCGGCGGCCCAGCTGGCGCCCCAGCAGGTTGAAGACGGAGCGATTGTCGCGAAAGTGCGCTTCGAGGCCGGCGGTCGTCCCGTCCCTGACGTCGCGGTACTCCTGGAACCTTGACGAGTCGCGCTCCCGGTCCACGCTGAACAAGCCAAGGGATCCACGAATCGACCACGGCATCGTCTGTCCGCCGACGAAACCGGGATCGTTTTCCGGGAAATTGGGGAACAGGAGCGGCCCGCCCTCCCTTGGAGACACTCGTGGCACTCGAATGCCGGCGCTCGGCCGCAGGCGCGGGTCGATGAGCCGTGTTGATTTCAGAAACCAGATCGGGAAGTCTGTGTCCGGCTGCGTGGCGTCCTGTGCGAGGGGGCGCTGCGCAGGCGCGGCGGCCTGCGACGCGTCCCTCGGGGCAGCCTCCGCGAGTGCCGTGATCGCGGTGATCTGAGAAGCATTGACGCCGCCGGCGGCCTTGTCATCCTGTCCGGCCGCGCGTGCCGATTCATCGGCGTTCGCCATCGCCAACGCCACTACGGGAACAATCCACCAGTGTTTCTGGGTTCGTGACATGTGTCCCTCGTCCCTCAGCGATGCCAGAATTTTCCCGACGGATGGTTACTGCCATGGTTCGTGACGTGGCAATTCGTACAGGCGCGATACGCGAGTTGTGGCGCCAGTTGCGCCAGCGGTTTGCCCGTGGGCTGTCCGGCCGGCGAAAGCGCGTACAGGACGCTGGGGTGGAGCGCGTTCGAATGGCAGCGCTGACAGAGCAGCGGTTTCTTGACCACCAACATCGGCTCGTGCGAACTGCCGTGCGCGTCGTGGCAATTCAGACAGTTCTCGCGAACCGGCGGGTGCTCCCAGAGGAACGGCCC
The DNA here is from genome assembly GCA_041484265.1 of Vicinamibacteria bacterium. Lineage (GTDB taxonomy): Bacteria > Acidobacteriota > Vicinamibacteria > Vicinamibacterales > CAVVIG01 > 2-12-FULL-65-11. The sequence continues at coordinate 3,642 of JBGPHH010000192.1, read as the reverse complement.
CCGCTTCTCCGCGTGGCATTCATAGCATTTGTCGTTGATGGAGTTGGCGGCGATCAGCCGCGGTGCCTGCGTGCCATGCGGGTTGTGACAGCTGGTGCACTGCATCTTGTCTTCGCGGAGCGGATGGTGCGACGTCTTCAGGAGTGCGGTCCGGACCTGCTGATGGCACGACGTGCACAACTGCTGCTGCGTGGGCTGCGCGAGCAGCTTGTGATTCCCGCCATGGACGGCATGGCAGTCCGTGCACGCCACCTTGCGCTGGTCGTGCGCGCTGCCATGCCACAGCGCCGTGGCGCCGCGCGTGTGGCACTGCAGACACACGGCGTTGCGGTCGCTCGTCGGGACGGCCTTCGCGAACGTCATCAAGCTGCCGGCCTTGCGTCCGCCGCCAGCCTCCACATGAGCCGATGCCGGGCCGTGGCAGCTCTCGCATCCGAAGCGCGCGGCGGGCGTCCGCGGGTCCAGGCTCTGGCTGTGGGGTTGGTTCATGTAGCTGATGAACTTGTCGTAGTGGCACGACGAGCAGACTGCAGAACCGACGTACGTCGCACCTGCGGCCGTCACCGGCAAGACGAGACCGCTGCCATCGGCAGGCGGCGCTTGACTTGGTCGACTCGACGCGCTTTCGGCGCCTCGGGGCGTCGCCGACACCGAGACGACGCCGCAGGCGATCGCGGCTGCCCATCCAAAAACGATCATCTTGAGAGTCATATCCCCCCGCACGTGACTTGTCGTGGAGCACTCCGCTGTGTGATTGTCTTGAGCTAGCGTAGGAACCGGGATCGACGGCACCTTATACCAGCACGACGACAGCGCCGCAATGAGGGTTCCCCCCCGCTCGCTTCCCACGATTCCTACGTCCGCGGCGTTACAGCGTTCTTGTGGCGACGAAGGCGAGCACCCACTCGATCTTCCCGCGCCCGCTGAGCTTGGAGACAAGGTAGGGCATCGACTCCGCCTTCCACTTCCCCACCCGGAAGCCTGCTCGTTCGGCCAGGTCAAAGACTTCCTCGCGCGTGAAGCGGCGCGCCACCGGCATGTTCGACATGTACCGCAGCGGCCCGATGCTCACCCACCGCCCGCCGGGCCTGAGCGCCTGGCTCGTCGTGCTGATGAAATCTCGTAGATCGGGCGGGACGAGGTCGATGAACCACGGCGTCACAATGGTGTCGAACACGCCGGCCTGAAACGGCGGCGCGAGGGCGTCCGCCAGCAGGAAATGAAATCGGTCCTCTCCCAACGGACCGTCAGGGGACTTGAGGTTCCACGCCTTGGCGATATGTTCGATCTCGTCGATCTCCGCGTTGGCCTCCCTGAGCGTGACCGTCCCGCCGCGAATCACCGAGTGAGCCACGGCAAGGAGAAGGGGGTCGATGTCGACCGCCAGAGTCTCCGAGCTGTGCCCGCGCCGATGAAGATCGTACGCGAGGCGACAGCCGCCCGCTCCAAGAACCAATGTGCGACCGAGCGCCTGCCCGTCGATGACGGCTTCAAGGGACGCGAGCGCTCGCTCGTTCTCGCCGCCGGGCTCGGCAGGCCACCCCCAGTCGCGATAGAGATAGTGGATGTGCGTGAGCGGCGCGAGGAAATCTCCGAGCGCCTCGTCGTTGACGGGCTCGAGCGAGTCTCTCGGAAAGAGCGGCCGCAGAATCGCGTTGATGTCTCCGACCTGGCCCTGAACAGCGTCTATCATGCCGAGCAAGCGCGTCCGGGCGAGAGGCAGGGGATCGGCTGCTCCGATCTCCTGCTCGATGACCTGTACCGTCAGCGCGGCATTCCGCTCGAGCAACGCCAGCTGCCGGCGGCAGGCCGTCAGATACAGTTGAGGCTCCGAGAGAAGAATGGGAATGCTGCCCAGCCGGGGATAGCGCTGGTGGCAGGAACTGCACGAAATGACGGCCGCACGCACGTCGATCGCCGTCGCGCAGCGCGGACAACGAACGGCGTCGAGAATGCTTGGCAATTAGTTAGTCCGCCTGAAGGCGGACACTACTTCTGCGGGATTTCCTGCGGACGAAGGTCGAACACCAGGATCTCTGCCTTCTCTCCGTTCGAGAACGTCAGGTTCCCTTCGTTACGGACGCGGGCGCCGTCGCCATCTTCGAACTGCGTCCCGTTCACCTTCAGCCGCCCGTTGATGACGTGGACGTAGGCATACCGATTCGGCGCGAGCGCCAACTCGGCCTTCTCCGCGCCGTCGAACAGTCCGCAATAGACGCTGCAGTCCACGTACCACGGCATCGCGCCATTCGGCGTCCGGCCTTCCGGCCCGAGAATCTGGCAGAGCGTTCCGCGCTTGTCTTTCTCGCCGTAATGCTTCTGGTTGTAGCGGGGCGTCGCGCCCTTGCGGTCGGCCGACATCCAAATCTGGAGGAACCGCAGCCTGTTGGTCTTCGAGGGGTTGAACTCGCTGTGCGTGATTCCGGTGCCGGCGCTCATCATGAGTACATCGCCAGGGGGCACGACCGATCCTTTATCCATCGAATCCTTATGCTCCAGGGCGCCTTCGAGCACATAGGAGAACACCTCGGTGTCCTTGTGCTCGTGCGTGGCGAAGCCGCCGGCAGGCTCCACACGGTCGTCGTTCAGCAGCTGCAAATCCGAGAATCCTATTTGATTCGGATCCTTGTAGGGCCCGAAGGAAAACGTGAACCGCGCGTTCAGCCAATCCAGCTTGCCAATGCCGCGATCTCCGGACTTCCGCATCTCCAACATACGTGCCTCACATCAGAAAAAAGGGGAACTCCCCGCGAGAGTTCCCCAATCTTACCGGTGAATTATGTAGCCGGTTACTGCGCCGGCTCGGCTGCCGGCGGAGCCGCAGGAATCGGCAGGCCCTTGGCCGTCATCAGGTCGCGAAGCAGCGCCGCCGTCGTTTCTCGGAGCACGGGCGCCGCCGGCGGACCGCCGCGGCCGCCGCCACCACCGCGACCGGCAGGAGCGGCGCCACGACCGCCGCGCCCCATGGCCACGTCGTAAGCGGTCAGCCCCTGACTGTCCTTCAAGTCGAGCGCGGCACCCGCCTCGGCCAGCACCTTAATCATGTCATCCTGACCTCGACCGGCGGCCAGGTGCAGCGCCGACTGTCCATTGCCGTTGACGGCGTTGACGTTGGCTCTTTTCTGGATGAACAGCTTGATCGCGGTCATCGCAAAGGATTCCGTCAGCGTGCCGCCGGCACCGCCGCCAAAGCCGCCGCCATTACCGCCTCCACCGGCACCCCGTCCGCCACCGCCGCCGAGTGCCACCATCAACACATTGGTACCGTCGGGCTTTGCGAGGTTGACGTTGGCCTTGTGATCCAGGAGCAACCGTACGATCGGCATGTCGCTGCTGCCCGTGGCCCGCATGAGGGGCGTAGTGCCCGCGCCGTTGGCATTGTCTGCCCCGCCGTGATGCCGTGGAACCCCCGCCTTGGTGTTCTGAAGGTCCGGGTTCGCACCGTGCTCGAGCAGCAACCTGACGATGTCGACTGCGTCGAGCTTGTCCATGGGCTTGGGCGACGGCCGGCTGAACATACCGCCGAGCGTGTGCATGTCCACGGCCTGATAGAGCGCCCCGATCCCGCTTTCGTCAACGACGTTGGGATCGGCGCCGAGTTCGATCAGGACGGCGGCCGTGTCGAAGTGAGCATTGAGGATG
>JBGPHH010000191.1:0-8147 GCA_041484265.1 Vicinamibacteria bacterium | reverse complement strand
CTCGAGACGCGCGGGATCATCGTGCTCGAGCGCGGGCGGTTCCGCGTACGCGACCGCAGCGTGTTGCGGTACTACGCCCGCACGATTGATCATCTGCTCGTGACCCCCGGCCGCCCGCACTGATGCTCGACACGGCGTCCAAGGCCTTCTTCACCCTCCTTTCTCACAGCCGTGTCCTCAAGAAGCTGGCGTCCCGATTCGGGATGCGCCACGGCACGAGCGTGGCTCGCCGGTTCATTCCTGGTGAAACCGTGGAGGACGCCATCCGGGCTGGCCGCGCGCTCGAGGCCCTGGGCCTGCTGGCGACGTTCGACCATCTCGGCGAAGGCGTGACCACACGCGACGAGGCCGACGTGGCCACCCGCGAGTACCTGGAGGTCGTCGGCGCCGTCCTCCAATCGAAGGTCGAGCGCAACATCTCGCTCAAGCTCACCGCCCTCGGCCTCGTTGTCGACCGCGCGACGGCGGTCGACAACCTGCGGAAGATCCTCGAGGTGGCCGAGCCGGCGGACTTCTTCGTGCGCGTCGACATGGAGAACTCATCGCATACCGCGGTGACGATCGACGTCTTCGAGACGCTGTGGCAGCAGGGCTACCGCCGCATCGGCATCGTGCTGCAGTCGGCGCTCTACCGAAGCGAAGAGGACCTCGCGCGGCTCAACGCGCTTGGCGCCCGCATCCGTCTGGTCAAGGGCGCGTATCGAGAGCCGAAGGCGATCGCGTATCAGAAGAAGGCCGACGTCGACGCCGCGTACGCCCGGATGATGAAGGTGCTCATCACCAATGGGACCTACCCGGCCATCGCCACGCACGACGAGACGATGATCGAGCTGGCACGTCGCTGGGCCGCCGACCACAAGATTGCGTCCAACCGCTTCGAGTTCCAGATGTTGTACGGCATTCGACGAGACCTTCAGACCAGGCTCGTCAACGCCGGCCACCGCGTGCGGGTGTACGTGCCGTTCGGACGCGAGTGGTTCCCCTACTTCATGAGGCGGTTCGGCGAGCATCCAGCCAACGTGTGGTTCGTCCTTCGCGGTATCTTTGGGGAGCACGGATAACCGGGCCCGCGAGCATATGAAAGTCGTCGCGATTACGGGAGGCTCTGCCGGCATTGGACGCGCGACGGCGCTTCGACTCGCGCGCGAGGGCGCCGCGCTCGCGATCTGCGCCAGAAGCGCCGACCGGCTGTCGGCGGTCGCGGCCGAGATCGAAGCCGCCGGCGGGCAGGCGCTGCCCTTCACGGCCGACGTCACGCGCGAGCAGGACATGGACGACTTCGTCCAGCGCACCGTCGAACGATTCGGCCGTCTCGACGCGATGATGTGCAATGCCGGCTTTGGCATCGCCGGCGCGATCGACGCCGTCACACCGGATCAGATGCGGACGCTCATCGACGTCAACTACCTCGGCACCTACTACGCCGCCCGCGCGGCGCTGCGCGTTTTTCGCCGACAGGGCCGCGGACACATGATCATCGTGTCGTCGATCGTCGGCAAGCGCGGCGTGCCGTATATGGGTGCGTATGCGGCCACCAAGTTCGCGCAGGTCGGCCTCGCCGAGTGTCTTCGGTCCGAGCTCATCGGCACCGACATCCACGTCACCGTAGTCTTTCCCATCTCCACCGATACGGAATTCTTCGACGTGATGTCGCGCGAGACGGGTAGCGACGTGACACGTGCGTACGGTCCGAGGCAGAACGTCGAGCGAGTGGCCGACGCTATCGCACGCGCGATCGCGCATCCGGTCCCAGAGGTGTATCCCTACGGCCCATCGCGGGCGCTCGTGTGGCTCAATGCGTTCGCGCCAGGTTTGTGCGATCGGTTCATGAGAAAGTACGGCCGCAAGCCAATGACGGCGACAGCAGCGCCTGCAGCCAGTGCGGAGGCCGAGTCCGCGAAGCCGAAGCGCTCGCGAGTGGGAGTGGAGCCCCACGAGCAGTAATACATGCCGGCTCAGCCTCTCGACCGCGCCCGCCAGATCGCGGAGCTTGTCCGCCACGCGGGCGGCCGCGCGCTCATCGTCGGCGGCTGGATCCGCGACCGGCTGATGGGGCACGACTCGAAGGACATCGACATCGAAGTCTTCGGTGTTCCCCCCGACCGGCTGCGACAACTGCTCGAGTCGATCGGCCGCGTCGAATCGGTCGGCGAGAGCTTTCAGGTATTTAAGGCCGGCGATATCGATGTGTCGCTGCCCCGGCGCGAATCAAAGTCCGGGCGCGGACATCGCGGCTTCGAGGTCACCGGCGACCCGACCATGAGTGTCGCCGAGGCGGCGAGGCGGCGCGACTTTACGGTCAATGCGATCTCATGGGATCCCCTGGCCGACGAGTACCTCGATCCGCACCACGGTCGCGTCGACCTCGATCGTCGCTTGCTTCGCGTCGTCGATCCGAACACGTTCGCCGACGACAGCCTGCGCGTACTTCGCGCGATCCAGTTTGCCGCGCGGTTCGAGTTCACGCTCGACGAACCCACGCGGGCCTTGTGCCGCGAGATTCCCCTGGACGATCTTCCAGCCGAGCGCGTCTGGGGCGAGATCGAGAAGCTGCTGCTCGCGCCCCGTCCGTCGGTCGGTCTGGCCCTGGCGATGGAGCTCGGCGTAGTCGCCAAGCTGTTTCCGGAGTTACAGGCGATGGCTGGGTGCCCGCAGGAGCCGGAGTGGCATCCCGAGGGTGATGTGTGGGTGCACACCCTGCAGGTCATCGATCAGGCGCGGCAGCGAATCGACGACCTCGAGCGGCCGCAGCAGATCGCCGTGATGCTTGGCGTTCTGTGCCACGACTTCGGCAAGCCGGCCACCACCAAAGTCATCGATGGCCGGATCCGGTCGCTCGACCACGAAGAACAAGGCGTGCGGCCGGCGATCGCGTTTCTCGATCGCCTGAACGTCCACTCGCTGGACGGCTACGACGTCCGCCAGCAGGTGGTCGGCCTCGTCGCGCAGCACCTCAAACCGGGCGCGTGGTTCAAGGTCCGCAACGAGGTCGGCGACGGCGCGTTCAGACGCTTGGCGCAGAAAGTCGACCTGGAATTGCTCGCGCGCGTTGCGAAGGCCGATTGCCTCGGCCGCGAGCCCGGCCGCTTCGATTGCTCGGCGATGGACTGGTTTCTCGAGCGCGCGCGTTCACTCGGCGTCGAGCATCGTCCGCCCGCGCCGATCCTACTCGGCCGGCACGTCCTCGAGCTGGGTCTGACGCCTGGTCCGCGGGTTGGTGAGATCCTGAAGGCTGTCTACGAGCAGCAAATGGATGGAACGGTGACCACGCTCGATGAAGCCGTAGTGGCCGCGCGCGTGCTATTGCGAACGTGATGCGTGCGCTCGCCGAGCGGTGCGACGACGCGTCTGCCGGCGATCGAGTGCGAGGCAGACAAGACCCGCGATGGCCGCGAGCAGACCGGCAAGACCCGGGACGATTAGTCCTTCCATCGACTGCTTACCTCGAGCAATACGCCGAAACTGAACAGCGCGATCACCATCGTCAGAATACCGACCACGATTCCTACCGTCAAGCGTTTCTCCTGGACGATCATCTCAAGTGGGCCGAAGACAGCAACCAGTACTGCGGCCTCGCGCAAGAACTCTCCCAGCAGCCTCGCGACAAGACGGAACATTGAACGAGGGTTGGCCAACGTCGCTCACCTGGCTGGCAGCGTTCGTGCCAACTCGAATCACGGCTGTTTCGCGCGTTGTGACCACCGCGCGCGGCAGATTCTGCGACCTGTGAATCGATGAGGGTGGCTATTTCTTCAACGTCGCCGGCCAGTTGACGACCACCGTAATCGGCGGAGGAGTTGTGTTGGCAGCTGAAATCTGCAGTCTGAAATCTGCAATGCTAGTTTCGTGACGCCCGCCATTCGTCGAGCAGCCGCGCGGCGTTGCTGCCGACCGAACGCAGCGACGGCGTCCACCCGAGCGCGCGGGCGCGCGGACTGCGGACACGCTGATCGAGCGCGAGCGCATCGGCAAACGGACCCATCTGGTGCCGCGCCTCGTCAATCGGCACGTGGCGCACGTCGGGCGGCACGGCCAGATGCGGCGCAACCGCCGCGACCAGGTCGTTGACGCGCTCGTCCCCCTCGTCGTTGGCGTGGAAGACACCCGCCGCATCCCCATGCCCCGCCAGCCGCGCGTAGAGATCCGCGAGATCGCGATCGTAGACGAGCGGCCAGTGATTGTTCCCGTCGCCGACGACGCGCACCAGGCCGTTGCTGGCCGCCTTGAGAATGTCCCCGACCATGCCGCCGCCCCCGCCATAGACCACGCCAGGGCGCACGACGACGGTCCGCAGACGTGAGGTGGCGGCCTTCAAAATGAAGGTTTCGTGCTCGGGGCGCCACGAGACGAGAGAAATCGGATTGAGCGGCATGTCTTCGGCCGCCGGCTCTGGCGACTGGCCCAGCACCCAGACGCCGGACGTATAGATGATGAAGCGCGTGTCGGGTGCCATCGATCCGCTGGTCCGCGGTCGCCTGGCCGCCGCGACCATCGTTTCGAGCGCCGCGCGCTCGACCGCGGGGCCGCGGCCCGACGCGCCGTCAAACGCCGTGTGGACGTAGCCGTCCTGCGCCTCTGCAGCGATCTTGAACGAGTCGGGCTCGGCGAGGTTGCCGACGACCGGATGGCCACCCCGCGCGGCGACGCGCCCCGCCTTCTCGTTGTCGCGTACGAGCGCGGTGACGTCGTGACCGCCTCGCACGAGCGCTTCGAGCACTGCCGTGCCTACGTATCCAGTGGCGCCGGTGAGAAAGATCCGCATGGGGGAGCGCTACAGCTTAACAGGTCCGGCTAAAGCCGGACACTACATCACCGTCGTGCGATCATATTCGGTCACGCGACCATAACTGGCGTCCGATCGCATCGTGACATCATAATTCAGCCGTGGCCCGCGACACGCTTATCGACTTTTTTGGCGATCTCTCGCGCGCGCCTGGCGACTTCCTTGTGTACGACGATGGGTTCAGAAGCCACACGGTGACGTACCGAGACGTGGGCCGCGCCGCCCGCGGCTTCGCGGCACGTCTCCACGACACAGGCCTGCGCAAGGGCGACAAGGTTGTCTTCTGGAGCGAGAACCGGCCGGAATGGATTGTCGCGTTCTGGGGGTGCCTCCTCGGAGGCGTCATCGTCGTCCCTATCGATTACCGCGCGTCACCAGCGTTTCTCGCGCGCGTCGGCCGCATCGTGTCGGCAAAGTTGGTGTTGGTCGGCCAGGACGTGCCGGCCCCGAACGACGGTCCGCCTAAAGGCGGACACGACGAAGAGGCAGCGCCGGTCTGGAAGCTCCACGAGATCGCGTGGTCGGACGGGAAGCCGCCCGACGTCGCCATTACCAAGGACGACATCGCGGAGATCATCTTCACGTCCGGGGCGACGGCCGAGCCCAAAGGCGTGGTCATCACACACCGCAACGTACTGGCCAATGTCGTTCCTGTCGAGCGCGAAGTGCTCAAGTACCGGAAGTGGGGCCGGCCGTTCTTCCCCATTCGGTTCCTGAATCTGCTGCCGCTCAGTCACATGTTTGGCCAGGCCATGGCCACGTTCGTCCCGCCGATGCTGCCGGGAGTGGTCGTCTTCATGCGCGGCTACAATCCGATCGACATCGTCTCGCAGATCAAGAAGCGACGGATTTCGGTGCTCGTGTCGGTGCCGAAGATCCTCGACGTGCTGCGCGATCACGAGATCCGGACCGGGTCCCTGCCCGAATCACGTCCGGGGCAGGGCGTGCTCGCCCGCTGGTGGCGCTACCGCGATATCCATCGCCGGTTCGGCCTCAAGTTCTGGGCCTTCGTGGTGGGGGCGGCGCCGCTCGACCCGGAGCTCGAGGCGTTCTGGTCCGCGCCGGGCTTCGCCGTCATCCAGGGGTACGGCCTGACCGAAACCGCACCCATCGTCACGCTCAACCATCCGTTCGCGCCGAAGCGGGGATCGGTGGGTAAGACCATCGCTGGCGTTGAAGTGAAGATCGCGGCTGACGGCGAGATTCTGGTCCGAGGCGAGAACGTGACCCAGGGGTACTACAACGCCGCCGAAGAGACCGCCAAGGCGTTCGAAGACGGCTGGTTTCACACGGGCGACGTGGGCGAGGTCGGCCAGGACGGCCAGCTCTACATCCGCGGCCGCAAGAAAGAGATGATCGTCACGCCCGAGGGGCTGAACGTGTTTCCCGAGGACGTCGAGCGCGCGCTCATGCACGTCCCCGGCGTTCGCGACGCGGCCGTTGTCGGGGCGCCCGTCGGTCCTGGCAGCACGGCCGAGCGGGTCCATGCGGTCGTCGTCCTGGATGACGCCCATGCTGCGAGCGATGCCGCTCTGAATGCCATCGTCAGCCAGGCGAACGCGACGCTCGAAGACCATCAGAAGATCAGACGCGGGCTCGTCTGGCCGGACCGCGAACTGCCGCGGACCGAGGGCACCCGGAAGCTCAAGCGTGCGGCCATCCGCGACTGGGTGACGCGCGGCGGAACGCCCGGCGTCGCGGTGTCCGGCGCCGACAAGCTGACGGCGCTCGTGGCGAAATATTCAGGCCGGGGCGATCTCCCACCGACGACCACCTTCGACGAGCTGGGCCTGAGCTCGCTCGATCGCGTCGAGCTGATGGTCGCGCTCGAGGACACATTCGACACGCACATTGACGAAGGCGCGTTTGCCGAAGCGCGCGACCTCGGTCAGCTTCGGGCGCTCGTCGAACGCGCTTCGTCTGAAGGGGCCACACCACCGTCGGAACCGGTGGCGTTTCCGTCCTGGAACCGGGCGTGGCTCGCGCGGGCGATTCGACGCGTGAGCCTGCCCACCTGGCTTCTGCCGCTCACTCGCGTGTTCGCATGGATCCGGGTCGAGGGGCGCGAGCATCTCGCGGGGCTGCAGGGTCCCGTGATCTTCGCCGCGAACCATCAGAGCCATATGGACGTGCCGGCCATCCTGGCTGCGCTGCCCTCACGTTGGCGCTACCGCGTCGCGCCCGCGATGGCCAAGGAGTTCTTCAAGGCGCACTTCTTCCCGGCCGAGTACTCCCGGGGGGCCTGGTTCACCAACTCCCTCAACTACTATCTCGCCTCGCTCTTCTTCGGCGCATTTCCGCTACCGCAGCGCGAGGCGGGCGCGCGGCAGACCCTCCGCTACATCGGCGAGGTGCTCGAGGACGGCGTGTCGGTGCTCATCTTCCCCGAAGGCCAGCGCACCACAACCGGCGCGATCGATCGCTTCAGACCCGGCATCGGGATGATGGCATCTCGCCTCGACGTGCCGATCGTCCCGGTACGTCTCGACGGGCTCGATCGCGTGCTGCACCACACGTGGCGGATGGCGAAACCCGGACGCGTCCGCGTTGCCTTCGGGAAGCCTCTGCAGCTGACGGGCGACGACTACGAGGCGCTGGCCAAGCAGGTCGAAGACGCCGTCCGCGCGTTATGATTGATCCATGAAGCATCTCTCTCGTACCGTCATCGCCGGGTTGCTGCTGGCAGGCTCCATCGCCCTGACATCGGCATGCGTCGAACCGCAAGGCCGCGTGTACGTGCGCGTCGGCCCGCCACCGCCGGTCGTCGAACGGGTTGTCGTCTCACCTGGGCCGGAGTACGTCTGGATTGTTGGCTACCACACGTGGAACGGCGCCGCGTACGTCTGGGTGCCCGGACGATGGGAGCGGGCGCCGCGCCCGCGCGCCAGGTGGGTGCCAGGGCACTGGGAGCGATCACGCCGGAACGGATGGTATTTCGTCGAAGGACACTGGCGATAACGTGATCTGGTTATCTGGTTATTTGGTTATCTGGTTATTGGGATCTGACAAATAACTAGATAACTAGATAACTAGATCACCAGATAACTAGATGGCTTAGATGACCAAATGTGGCACAATGTTTGTCACGCTCTGTGAAAGAAGAGCGCCTGCGGCCATGCCGAGCCGAGGACATGCGGATCCAAGGCGAGGCATCGGCGTCAGTTCGCTGCGGGGGTGGGGCCCCGCAGCCAGTGAAAGAAAGGCAGGGCAGGCCGGACGGGCCGGGCAAGCAAGGCAGGGCGGGCCATCCAAACGAAAAAAGGGCGGGAACGACTGTCGTCGTCCCCGCCCCCGGTCTGATTCGAGCCGGATGCTTACGGCTACTGTCCGCCTTGCGTTGGTCGCACTTCGCTCTGTGGCAGCG
>JBGPHH010000190.1:0-8163 GCA_041484265.1 Vicinamibacteria bacterium | reverse complement strand
TTGCACGCGCGCCAGAAGGCTTCGGCCGTCTGACGCGCGCGCAGCTTGCCGCTGTGCCACACGACTTGAGGGCGCGCACCGAGCGCGGCCGCCTTGGCGGCAAGGCGAGCGACGTCCATGTCGCCGCGGACCGAGAGCGGACGCCGCGTGTCGACGTCAGGGCCGACCGCGTCGCCGTGATGCACAAGGAAGAGTTTCAGTGTGCGCCGTACGCCTTTTCGCCGGCGAGGATGCGCACCGTCAGCCGATTCTCAGGGAGGGGGAGCGGGCAGGTCGTGAACGGATTGAACGCGCACGGCGGATTGTAAGCCTGGTTGAAGTCGAGCACGGTCGTGCCGTCAGCCTTCAGATCGGCGTAGAGAAACCGTGCCGTTTCGTACGTTTCCTTGCCGCTCGTGCCATCGCGGAAGACGAAATACAGCCGGCCCGGCCGCGTCGTCGCTGGCCGCAGCCGAACCGTTTGGCCGTTCAGTGTGAATTCAACGATGCCTTCGGTTTGATAGACCGTGTCGTCGCCCATGAGATTCGGCGTGTGGAAGTCTCGCGGCGCCGGATCCTTGATGAACCGCGCTGACACACGGTAGCCTTCGTCGATCGGGAACCAGCGGAAGCCGGCAAAGCCCCGCGCGACATCGCCTTTGGGGTCGCGCATCCGGATGGTCTTTCGATCGCCGCTCAGATGCACCCACAGGGCGACGTCATCAACACTCACCTCGTCTGGTCCGTTCGCGGTCTCGTCATCTACCAGATCGACCGGACCATCGAGCCGACGTCGGTTCAGCAGCACCTTGACTCCGGCCATTGGCTCGAAACGCACGCGCGGGCCATCGAGCACGAACCGGCCAATCGACGCAGGCGTCCGCTTGGGCAGGACGATCGTGTTGGATGCGGCGCTGCCGGCCGTATTGAGGCCCACAGTCAGAAAGAAGAGTCCGGCAAGTGGCACGTACTCCCGTCGATAATCCGTTTCGTGCTTCGTGCGCCAAGCCCGGATCTCGTTGAGGTACGCAGCGTCAGGCACGACAGCAAACACCAGCGCAATGACGACGAGCGTTCGTGCGATCATGATCGTGGTCCATCGTAGCCCTCGCCAATGAACACGGTCAACCAGAACAACCTGCCGGGATGGCTTCTCATTCTTTGTTTCCTGCTCCTGGTGTACCAGCCGCTCAGTCTGGCCCTGGCCACGTCACGCGCCCTCGATGCGCTGCTGATGCGGGGCCTGCCGATGCTGCTCGTGATCGTCGCGCAGGGACTGGTCACCGCGTTCGGCATCGCCGCCGGTCTCGCGCTCGTCGGCCGTCGCCCCGGTGCGGTGACGCTGGCGAAATGGTCGTTGGGCGTGTCGGCTGCGACGGACGTCTTCGTCTACTCAACGCATTTCTTGCCAAGCAACCGGTTCGTAGGCAACACGCCGTTCTACGTCGCCGGCTCGCTCGGATACTACGGGATCTGGCTCGCCTATCTCTTCGGGTCTAAGCGCGTACGCGACACCTTCACTTATTGAGCATCGCATCGCGCCGTGCCTTGAACTCGTTCCCCGGTTTCCACTCTGGAAACTTGTCAGCTTGAGCGACGCGGTAGCCCACAGCGAAAAACACTTTCAGATCTTCACGAGCGCCGGTGAGATCCCAGTCGGGGCCGACGACATCGGTTGGTTGGTGATACAGCTTCTCGGTCCACTCTCTGCGCACCTTCTCGCCATAATCAGGCGGCTTGCCGACGTAGTCCAGGCCGCTGTCGGGATCGATCGCCGGCACTCCCTGCTTGGCAAAGTTGAAGTGATCGGAACGATAGAAATGACCCTTCTCAGGCTCGGCATCCGCGTGCACGACGCGCCCTTGTTCGGCCGCAGCATCTCGCACGTAGTCGTCCAACTCCGAGGCGCCGTAGCCGACCAGAGTCAGGTCTTTCGTCCGGCCGTGGACGTTCAGCCCGTCCATATTGATGTTGGCCAGTGTCTTCGCCAAGGGATAGACGGGCGTCACCGAGTAGTACTGCGATCCGAGCAGCACCTGCTCTTCGGCGGTCGTTGACAGAAACAAGATGGATCGCTTAGGCGGCGCCGGCAGTTTCGTAAACGCCCGGGCGAGTTCGATGAGGCCCGCCGTCCCGATCGCGTTGTCGACGGCCCCGTGGAAGATGCCCGCTGAACTCCTACCCATGTGGTCCCAGTGCGCGGTGTAGACGATGTATTGATCTCTGAGGGCGGGATCGCTGCCCTCAATTTTCGCGAGCACGTTCTGCGAGTCGATCGTTCGAAGCGTGTTCTTGATCGTCATCGACGCGGTAACGCCGAGCGGCACAGGCCTGAAATCTCGGGTCGCCGCCTGCTGCTTCAGCCTGTCGAGATCCTGGCCCGACATCTGCAACAGCCGCCTGCCCTGGTCGAGCGTGATCCAGCCTTCGATCGAGACGCGGCCCATGTTCTTGTCCGGCGTCACCAGATCGAACTGCTCGCCCGTCTTCCCTTGCACGACACTAAATGGATACCCGGCGGCATCGGTTTCGTGAATCAGCAACACGCCGGCTGCACCCTTCTCGGCGCCGATTTCGTACTTGTAGGTCCACCGGCCGTAGTACGTCATCGCCTTCCCACCGAACACGTTTGCGTCCAGCATCGCGGGATTCGACCGATCGGACACCGGCGGATCGTTGACGAGCATGACGAGCGTCTTGCCCTTCACGTCCATGCCCTTGTAATCGTCCCAGTTGAACTCAGGCGCGACGACCCCGTAGCCGACGAAAACGAGATCGGAGTTGTCGAGACTCGCGTCAGGCGCCACGTGCTTGGTCCACGCGACCACATCGTCCTTCCACGTGAGCGTGCGCGACTGACCGCCCTTCTTGAAAACGAGCGCCGCAGGTGCGGGGGTGATACCGACGAGTGGCACCTTCTGGATGTACGTGCCGTCAGTGTTGCCGGGCTTAAGGCCAAGGCTCTTGAATTGATCCGTGACGTACGCGACGGTCAGTTCTTCGCCCTTCGTGCCCGGCGCGCGGCCCTCGAATTCGTCCGACGACAACGCCTTGGTATGGGCCAATACGGCCGGCATGTTGATGTCGGGAAGCTGGCCGATCGGAATGCGCTCCAGCGTCGGGGCTGGGCCAGCAAAACCGCACGACACGGCGCCGATACCTGCGGAGCCCGAGCCAGAGAACGAACAGGCCCCGGTTGCAAAGAGGGCAATCACCGTTGCGGCGCGAAAGGAGCGGCAGAGGAACAGGTTGTTACCCATAACAGATTATCCCGCATCACTGCAGCTGTCGTAGCGTCGTGTTAACATCTTGATTTACTGTGGCTTGCAGCTAGCGCGACAGTGAAGGGATCTCATCCGCCCGTCGCGATTGTCGGAGCCGGCGCCGTGGCGCAAGCGCTCGGCCGCTTGATATATCTCCACGGAGGATCGGTCATTGCGCTTGCGAGCAGAAACCGAATCAGGGCGGAAGGCGCGGCGGCATTCATCGGTCCGTCGGTTCGGCCGGTCGGTTGCGCTGAGGTGCCGAGCCTGGCCACGCACGTGCTGATCGCGGTGCAGGACGAAGGGATTACGCTGGTGGCCGAAGAGCTGGCGCGGGCCGGCATGTGCACGGGCGTCGCGCTCCACACGTGCGGCGCCAAGGGACCCGACGCTCTGGCGCCACTCAAGAGGGCGGGCGTGGCGTGCGGCGTCCTGCATCCGCTGCAGACGGTGCCGACGCCGGAGCAGGGCGTAAAGAGCCTCAAGGGTGTGACGTACGGTGTCGCCGGAGACCGCTCGGCGATCGAGTGGGCCGAGGATCTGGTCTCGCTGCTCGAGGGCCGCGCGCTTCACGTGGCTCCCGAGCGCCTGACCTCGTATCATGCCGGGGCGGTGATGGCCAGCAACGCGCTCGTCGCCGTCATCGACGCTGCGGTGGTGCTGATGGGCCAGGCCGGCGTTGAACGCGAAGCTGCCCTGCGTGCGCTCGAGCCGCTCGCGCGCGCGAGCATCGACAACGTGTTCGCGAACGGACCGTCGGCAGCCCTGACCGGGCCTATCGTCAGAGGCGACGCCGGGACAGTGGCGGCACACATGCACGCGCTCGACGACGCGCCGCCGACAGTCGCTGCGTTGTATGTGGCCGCGGCACGACGCCTCATCGAGATCGCCCGTGAGCGCGATCTGCCGGAAGCGAGCGTCCGCGCCCTCGAGTCGGCGCTGGAAGGCTGAGGAAGATCTATGGATACCACTCGAATTCGCGTGCCTGATTTCAGGAAGATGAAGCGGCGGTCCGAGAAGATCACGATGCTGACCGCTTACGACGCGACAATGGCTCGGCTCTTCGATCGCGCCGGCCTCGACGCGCTGCTCGTCGGCGACTCGCTCGGCATGGTGGTGCTCGGTCACGAGACGACACTGCCGGTGACGCTCGACGCCATGGTTCACCACACGGCCGCCGTCAGCCGCGGCACCGAGCGCGCATTGGTCATTGCCGACATGCCCTTCCTCACGTTTCAAGTCACCACGGCGGAAGCCGTGCGCAACGCAGGCCGCTTGATTCAGGAAGGCGGCGCGGCGGCGGTCAAGCTCGAGGGCGGACGTCCGATGATCGAGGTCGTCACGCGGCTGGTCGATGTCGGCATTCCTGTGATGGGCCACCTTGGCGTCCAGCCGCAATCGGTTCATCAGATGGGCGGCTATGCCAAACGCGGCACGAAGACGCAGGAGATCGACGCAATTCTCGCCGACGCCGCGGCGCTCGAGAAGGCCGGCGCCTTTGCGATCGTGCTCGAGTCGATTCCTTCCGCCCTGGCGCGAACCGTCACGGCGCAAGTGGGGATTCCGACGATCGGCATCGGTGCTGGACCGGATTGCGACGGCCAGGTCCTCGTCAGCTACGACATGCTCGGACTCTTCGACCGATTTGTGCCACCGTTTGTGAAACAATACGCGCACTTGGGAGAGACGATCGTCAAAGCCGCACAGGAGTACGTCCAGGACGTTCACGCGGGCCGCTACCCGGTGCCGGTTGCGCCGGCCGCCGACGCGCCCACGGCGTCATGAATGCAGAGGTCGTCGATTCGATCGCGGTGCTCCGCGAGCGGCTGTCTGCCATCCGCCGCTCCGGAGCGAGCATCGGCCTCGTGCCCACCATGGGCGCGCTGCACGCGGGCCACGCGCGGCTTATCGAGCAGGCGCGCAGCGACGGCCAGTCGGTGACGGTGAGCATCTTCGTCAATCCTCTGCAATTCGACCGCGAGGATGATCTCCGCCGCTATCCCCGCACTCTCGACGCGGACCGTCAGCTCTGCTGCACGCTCGGCGTCGAGTTCGTGTTCGCGCCGCCGGTCGAAGAGATGTATCCTGCTCGGCCGTCCTGCACAGTGGACGTGGGGCGCCTCGCCGATCACCTGTGCGGGCCGTACCGTCCCGGCCACTTCCGCGGGATGGCGACCATCGTCTTGAAGTTGTTCGACATCGTGCAACCCGATCGCGCGTATTTCGGCCAGAAGGACGCGCAACAGCTGGCCATCATCCGGCGGCTCGTCTCGGACTTCAATGTGCCGGTGCAGATTGTCGGCGTGCCGACGGTCCGCGAGCCCGATGGCTTGGCGATGAGTTCGAGGAACCGGCGGCTGGGACCTGCCGAGCGAGCCTTGGCGGCGGTCCTCTATCGTGCGCTCCGCGAGGCCGACCGTCAGATTTCCACCGGTGCCAAGGACGTGCACTTTGTGAAGGCGAAGGCGACAGCCGAGATCCCTCAGGACGGGTCCCTTCGGCTGGAATATCTGGAGGTTGTGGATCCGACCACCCTGCAACCGGTCGATCGAATCGCTGAGCCGGTACTCGTGGCCGGCGCGCTCTGGGTCGGCTCGACCCGGCTGATCGACAATGTGCTCAGCATCCCTCCTGCGGAGACAAGGAAATCGTGAAGTTACGAATCATCTGCAAGTCGAAAATTCATCGTGCGACGGTCACCGACGCCAACGTCAACTACATCGGCAGCATCAGCATCGACGAAACGCTGATGAAACTGAGCGGCATCGTGTCTGGCGAAAAGGTGGCCGTCTGGAACGTCACCAGTGGGCAGCGGATTGAGACGTACGCCGTTCCCGTAGCCGAGGGATCGGGACAGATCATCATCAACGGCGCGGCCGCGAGACACTTCCAGGTTGGTGATCTCGTGATCATCGCGGCGTTCTACCTCACCGACGAACCCGTGGTGCCCCAGATGATCCTGGTCGACGAGAAGAACCGGTTCGTCAAACACTTATGACCACTCATCGCATTGCAGTAATTGCAGGTGACGGGATCGGCAAGGAAGTTGTGCCGGCGGGACTGGCCGTGCTCGAGGCGGCCACGCGTGGAAGCGACGTCACGCTCGATTTCACCGAGATGCCGTGGGGGTGCGAATACTACCTCAAGCACCAGCGGATGATGGAAGAGGGCGCCTTCGACACGCTCGCGAAGTTCGACGCGATCTACTTCGGGGCGTTTGGCGCGCCGAGCGTGCCCGATCGCACGACAGCCGCCATGATCCTCGCGATCCGCCAGCGCTTCGATCAGTACGTCAACCTGCGGCCGATGCGTCTGCTGCCGGGACTGACCTCGCCGCTCGCCAACCGCGGCGCGGCCGACATCAACATGGTGTGCGTCCGCGAGAATTCTGAGGGCGAGTACGCCGGCGTCGGGGGCCGCGTGCACGTCGGCACGCCGCACGAGGTTGCCGAGCAGACGGGCGTCTTTACGCGCCATGGCATCGAGCGCATCGTCCATTACGCCTTCCAGATCGCCGCCAAGCGGCCAAGGAAGATGCTGGCGAGCGCCACCAAATCGAATGCGCTCGTGCACTCGATGGTGTTCTGGGACGACGTCGCCGACGCCGTACGCAAGGACTATCCGTCGGTCGCGTACTCAAAGTACCACGTCGACGCGCTTGCGGCACGGATGGTCACCCATCCACACACGCTCGACGTCATTGTCGCGTCGAATCTGTTCGGTGACATTCTCACCGACATCGGATCGGCCATCTCGGGCAGTCTCGGCATCGCGCCGGGCGCGAACATCAACCCGGAGCGAAAACACCCGTCAATGTTCGAGCCGATTCACGGATCGGCGCCGGACATCGCCGGCAAAGGCATCGCCAACCCAATCGGTGCAATCTGGGCCGGCGCGCTGATGCTCGAGCACCTCGGCCGCCGCGATCTCCACGATCGCGTCCTTGGCGCCATCGAACGCGTCGTCGCGACCGGCAGGATCCGCACGCCGGACCTCGGCGGTAGCGCGACCACAGCGCAAATGGCCGACGCCATCACCCGCGACATTTAGGGTCGATCTCGGCCCGGTTGCATCATCCCAATCGCCGGCGATAAGCTCCGTCTAACACCATGGGCCCGGTGCCGACCATCACGATCCATGTTCCGGGCGCGCTGCGCACGTACTGTGCGGGCGCCGCGCAGCTCTCCATCTCGGCGCACACTGTGCGCGCCGCACTCGAGGACCTCGAGCGGAGCCAGTCCGCCTTGTATCGCAATGTCTGTGACGAAACAGGCAGGGTACGCCGGCACCTGAATGTGTTCGTGAACGCTGACAATGTGCGCGACCTTGACGGGGTCGATACGTCTCTGACGTCGGGGGACGTGGTCACGATCCTGCCGGCGGTCTCTGGAGGTTGAAGATGGCCGATCGAGTCATTCTCACCATCGGCACCAAGAAGGGCGTGTTCGTCGCCGAGGCCACGAAGCCGAGGCGCAGCTTCGCGCTGCGCGGGCCCTTCGGACCCGGCGTCCCGGTGTATTCAACGCTCATCGACAGGCGCGGCACACCGCGCCTGTATGCCTCGAGCTGCAATCCGTTCTTCGGCATGAAGGTGTTGGTGTCGACGAACATGGGGAAGAGCTTCACAGAGACAAAGTCGGCGCCGGCATTCCCCAAAGAGGACGGCCGCGCACTCGCCAACATCTGGTCGCTCGAGGCCGGCAGCCGCAAGAAGGAGCTGTGGTGCGGCGTGGAGCCGGCGTCTTTGTTCAGGAGCCATGACGGCGGTGATTCGTGGGAAATGGTTCCCGGCATCAGCAACCACGAGCACGCACGCAAGTGGAGCCCCGGCAACGGCGGGCTCTGCATGCACACGATCATTCGCGACGGGAATCGCGTGCACCTCGGCATCTCGACCGGCGGCCACTATCTCAGCGAGGAC
>JBGPHH010000189.1:0-8190 GCA_041484265.1 Vicinamibacteria bacterium | reverse complement strand
GTGCCGACCAAGGTGACGAAGCTCTTCGCCTTCGACGGCTTGAAGCGCGTGGACATTAATGAAGCGGCCGCAGGGGACATCGTGTGCCTCGCCGGTATCGAGGACATCACCATCGGCGAGACGATCGCCGACGTCGAGCGGCAGGTGCCGATTCCGCCGATCGCGATCGACGAGCCGACCGTGTCGATGATCTTCGGCATCAACACGTCGCCGATGGCCGGGCGCGCCGGGCAGTACGTCACGTCGCGGCAGATGCGCGACCGGCTCGACAAGGAACTGCTCGGCAACGTCTCCATTCGCCTCGAGCCGACCGACACGCCCGAGCAGGTGAAGGTGATCGGCCGGGGCGAGTTACAGCTGTCGATTCTGATCGAGATGATGCGCCGCGAGGGTTTCGAGCTGCAGGTGTCGAGGCCCGACATTGTCACAAAGGAGATCAAGGGGCAGATCGTCGAGCCGGTTGAGGAGCTGATCATCGATGTCCCTGAGGATTATCAGGGTGTGGTCATCGCCCAGGCGGGGGAGCGGCGCGGCACGATGACCAAGATGGTCAGCCATTCGCCGACGCGTCGCGTGGGACGATCCACGGGCAGCGGGCGTGTGCGTCTCGAGTTCCGGATTCCGGCCCGCGGGTTGATAGGCTTCCGGGCGCGGTTCATGACCGACACCAAGGGGACCGGCATCATGAACCACATCTTTTCGAGCTGGGAGCCTTGGCATGGCGCGATTCCCGCGCGGCCCAACGGCGCGCTCGTGGCGGATCGCGCCGGCGTGGCCACGGCCTACGCGATTTTCAATATTCAGGAACGCGGCGAGATCTTCATTGATCCCGCAACGGTCGTCTACGAAGGCATGATCGTCGGCGAAAACTCGCGGCCCAACGACATGGACGTGAACATCACCAAAGAGAAGAAGCAGACCAACATGCGCGCGTCCAGCGCCGACGAAGCCATTCGTCTCGTCCCGCCACGCAAGATGGGCCTCGAACAGGCGATTGAGTTCATCAACGACGATGAGCTCGTGGAAGTGACGCCGTCGAGCATCCGCCTGCGCAAGCGGATCCTCGCGGCCAACATGAGGCCGCGCAAGGAATAGCCGTGTTTGAGCGACGAACAAGCGGCTCGGTAGTCTGTCCGTCGTGCGGATCGCTTGTCGGCGTCCGCGACGAGAAGTGCTACACCTGCGGCCGCGCCAACCCCGGGTTGTGGGGCTTCGGGCCTTCGCTCCGCAAGCTCGGCGTGGAGTTCGGATTCGTGCCGCTGGTGATTGGCGCGTCTTCGGTGCTCTATGCGCTGACCTTGCTGATGTCCGGCAGCAGCATCTTTCAAGGTGGCGGCATGTTGTCCTTCTTGTCGCCCACCCTGCCGGTCCTCCTGACCTTTGGCGCGAGCGGGGCGGTTCCCGTGTTCGCCTATGGCGGCTGGTGGACCTTGCTGAGCGCGGGCTGGCTGCACGGCAGCTTGATGCACATCTTCTTTAATATGTGGGCGCTCAGGCAGCTCGGCCCCACGATGATCGACATCATGGGGCCGGCACGTACGGTCATTATCTATACCGTCGCTGGTGTCAGCGGGTTTCTCTTGAGCTCCCTGGCGGGACGCTACCTGGGCGGGTTCCCGTTGCCGTTCTTCCTGCGCGGTGCTCCATTCACGGTCGGAGCCTCGGCGCCCCTCTTCGGCCTGGTGGGCGCGCTCGTTCACTACGGCAGTAAAGGCAGCAGCCTCGTCAAACAGTGGGCGATGTCGTACGTGATCGGCGCGGCGCTGTTTGGCCTCTTGATGCCCGGCATCGACAACTACGCGCATGCCGGCGGGTTTGCCGGGGGCTACCTGATGTCGGCCTTCCTCAATCCGATGACCCGCGAGCGCGGGGACCACTTACTTGTCGCGTTCATCTGTCTGGCTGCGACACTCCTGTCCATCATCGCGTCGGTTGTCCATGGTTTCCCGCTGTTCATGGTCCCGCCGAATCGATGAAATTGCAGATGTCAATCTGCAATTTCCTATTTCTTAAGGGCCAGTTCCTCGTCGATGATCCGCTTGAACGCCTCGATCGGCTGAGCGCCGTCGAGCAGCCGGCCGTTGATGAAGAACATCGGTGTGCCGGTGACGCCCACCTCGTCTCCCGCCATGACGTCGGTATCGACGTCGGCTTTGTACTTATGTGAGTCGACACACGCGTTGAACTGGGTGGTATTGAGCTTCAATTGCGTCGCGCGCGTCTTTAGATCGGCGTCGGTCAGATGGGTGGGATCTGCGAACAGCATGTCGTGGTACGCCCAGAACTGCGACTGCTCGGCCGCGCACTGCGACGCTTCGGCGGCAGCCCGCGCATGCGGATGGATGGACGCCAGCGGGTAGTGCCGGTAGACGAAATGGATCTTGTTGCCGTAGCTCGCGAGCACCTCTTTGACCGTCGGATGCGCGCGGAGGCAGAACGGACACTCAAAGTCCGAGAATTCAACGAGTTCGATCGGCGCGCCGACCGGTCCGGTGGATGACGCGGTGTACGTAGCGGCCGCGATCGTCATGCGGGGCGGATCGAGCAGGACCCGGATGGCGGCCTTGGCCCGCAGTTGGTCGAGATACTGCCGCCGGGCCGCCCTCGTTCGTTCCTGCATCAGGTAGGCCTGGATCTGCGGGCGCACCTGCTCGACCGGCGCGCCTTGCAGGCGGGCTTGGTTCGTCTTGTACCACGCAGAGATCTCCGCATCGGATAGGGGCGTCGCCTTGGAGTTGATTTCCTGCTCCGCCAGCGCCGCAACGGCCAGACCGCGCGTCTTGGCTTCCTGGTCGAGGAGTTGGTCGTCGATGATCGCATCGAGCGCCGCCCGCCGCGCCTCGTAAAGCGCCTGGGACATCTTCATGTTCCCGAAGGTCGACGCTGGCACTTGTAGCGCTGACCGATCGACCTCGGCCAGCGTCACAGAGGTTGAACCCACCGTGGCGACCACGTCGTTGGCCGACTGGGTGCGTGGCTGCTGAGCGGTCCGGGAGCATCCGGCCAGGATGAGGGCGGTCCCCGCGAGTGCGCCTAGCGTGGCAAGAGAGATTCGCATGGCACTCATGATAACCCGTCGGTGGCTGGTGGCTGGTGGCCGGTGGCTGGTTTGGCACACATTGCCAAGTCAGCTGCCATGCAGCGTTGAAATTACTGCAACGTCAAAGAACGCCTTGGGAGAATTGTGGCCGAAACCTACAGGGCACAAACTGTCCACCAGCCACCTTACTGAAGTCGCAGAGGCATGTCCGCGACGACGTACGTCATGACCGCGATGGCCGCGGCGCACCGGGCCATCTCCTGCGGATCGATTTTGTCGACCGTGTCGGCCGCTGTGTGATGAACGAGGAAGTACTTCGAGTCGTCGACCTGCAGCGACATGGCAGGGATGCGGCCCTCTCGTGCCGCTGGGTCGATGTCGGCGCCGCCGCCGCCCGGATTGATCTGATCGGCGCCGATGCCAGTCAGTAGGGTCGCGATCGCACGGACCGTCTGACGCGCGCTGTCGCTGCCGGTGAGACCGAATCCAATCGGCCGCGACACGCCGATGTCGGACTCGAGCACAAGGACGTGCTTGGCCAGCTCGCTGCGATGCTCGTCGCGGTAGGCGAGCGCGCCACGTGTGCCGTTCTCCTCATTGGTCCAAAGCACGACGCGCATGGTCCGCCGGGGCCTCAGCCCCAGCTTCTTTATTAGCCGCAGCGCCTCCCACGTCACCACGCACCCGCCGCCATCGTCGCTCGCGCCGGCGCCGATGTCCCACGAGTCCAGATGACCGCCGACCACCACGATCTCCTCCGGCAGTTCGCGCCCCCGAAGCTCGCCGATGACGTTGGCCGACTGGACGTCGGGCTCGAAGTGCGCCTCCATCTTCAGGCGCACGACGATCCGTTCGCCTCGGTCGGCCATTCGCTGCAGGCGATCGGCGTCCTCAGAGGAGACGGCCGCTGCCGGAATCTTCGGTGTGCCGTCGGTGTACTTCACGGAACCGGTGTGCGGCAATCGCAGGCCGTTCGGGCCAATTGACCGGATGAGCACGGCGACAGCGCCGTGGCGCGCGGCGCGCGACGCGCCGTCATTCCGAAAGTGGACCGTCTCGTCGTAAGTGATGAACGGCACGTTGAAGAGGACGATGCGGCCGCTTGCGCGTGTGCTGAGCACATCGAGCTCTTCAAACGTGCGAACGACGAGCACGTCGGCCTGGATGCCGGCGGCAGGTGTCGCCACGCTCCCGCCGAGGCCGAGCATCGCGATTGGCTGTCCGGCCGGCTCGACGACGTCGGCGCTCTCGGCTCCGCGGACCCATCGCGGCACCATCACCTTTTCGGTATGAACGTTTTCGAGGCCGTCCCGTTTCATTTCGGTCACCGCCCACGTGATGGCATGGTCGAGCTCGGGCGACCCGCTCAAACGGTGGCCAATCGTGTCGGTGAGCTCGGCCAGCCGGTGCCAGGCAAACGTATCGCTGAGCGCTTCGGTGATGAGCTGCGCGGCCGGCTCACGGTACTGCGCCAGCCATGGCGGCGGGGCCTGCGCCCGCGCGCGGTGCGCGGGGGAGGCCAGGACGAGAACGGCGATCAGGCCGGCGAACGCCCGTTTGTTCACAGTGAGGTCTAAATCTGAAATCTGAAATCTGAAATCTGCAATGCCATGATCACAGCGCCTCGTTGGCCCTTGTCGGCCGAGGTGCGGCGACCATTTCTGGCTCTGGCGTGAAGTCTTCGCCGGGGTTGATGAAGCGGTCTCGCTCGAAGTTGTACTGTTTGTCGTAAAGTTGGCGATACCGTCCGTTCTTCTCGATGAGCTCTTCGTGCGTTCCACGTTCAACGATCTCGCCGCCTTCGAGCACCAGGATCTGATCGGCGCTGCGGATCGTCGACAAGCGGTGCGCGATGACGAATGTCGTACGGCCAGCGCGGAGCGACCGGAGGCCGTCCTGAATCATCGCCTCACTCTCGCTGTCGAGGCTCGAGGTCGCCTCGTCGAGAATCAGGATGCGCGGATTGGCGAGGATCGCGCGCGCGATGGCCACCCGCTGGCGCTGTCCGCCCGAGAGCCGCACACCGCGCTCGCCGACAATCGTGTCGTACTGCTTCTCGAACGCTTCGACGAATTCGTCGCAGTGCGCGATGCGACTGACCGCTTTGATCTCGTCGCGGCCCGCGTGCGGCCGGGCGAACGCAATGTTCTCGGCAATCGAGCCGTCGAAGAGAAAGTTGTCCTGGAGCACGACGCCGAGATGGGCCCGATACTCGCGCAGGGGAACCGTGGTCAGATCGCGGCCGTCGATGCTGATGCGGCCTGACAGGGGGCGATTGAAGGCCATCGCCAGCCCGATCAGCGTGCTCTTGCCAGACCCGCTCGACCCGACGAGCGCGGTGGTCGATCCGGCCGGCGCGTGGAACGACACGCGTTTGAGGACCGGCACGCCCGCGTTGTATTCAAAGGTGACGTTCTCGAACGTGATATCACCGCGGACCTCCGCCAGGGGTGCGAGCCCCGCGTCCTCCTGATCCTCGGTGGCCATGCGGCGGATTTCGCGGATGCGGTCCAGGCCGGCAAACGCCTCGGTGATCTGCGTGCCGATGTTGGCGAGCTGGAAGACCGGCATCGTGACGAGCGCGGTGCAGGAGAGATACCACACGAATTCACCGATGGTCATGCGTCCGTCGCGGATCGCCGAGCCTCCGACGAGCATCATCGAGATGAGGACCGCTCCGATGACCACGGTGGAAAAGGCACCGATGGCCGACACGCCGGTCATCGACTGGGCGATGTTGCGGAACAACCGGTGCGCGCCCTTCGCGAACACGAGTTCCTCGCGCTTTTCTGCCGTATAGGCCTTGACAATGCGAACGCCGCCGAGCGATTCGGAGAGCCGGCCGGTCACTTCGGCGTTGATCTTGCCGCGGTCGCGGAAGAGCGGCCGCAGACGCTTGAACGCGACGGCCATGAAAGCGCCGAACCCGCCAAGGATCACGATCATGGCCGCGGTCAGCTGCCAGTTAAGGTAGAAGAGAATGCCGAGTACCATTACGGCGGTCAAAATCGAACCGGTCAGCTGCACGATCCCGGTACCCACGAGATTTCGGATACCCTCGGCGTCGGTCATGATGCGCGAGATGAGGATGCCGGTCTTCGTGGAATCGAAGTAGCGGATGGGGAGGCGCATCACGTGCGCCGCGACGTCTTTGCGCATCTCGGTGATGGCGCGCTGGCCCGCGACGCCCAGAATCTGCGAGTTGGCGAAGGAGGCCAGCGCGTCAACGAGTGTCGCCCCACCGACGATGAGCGCAATTCTGGGCAGCTGATCCCATTGCTGCTTGCCGACCACGTCGTCCATCAGCCACTTGGTGCTCCAGGGCGTGATGAGTCCAGCGAGCCGGCTGACGAGCATGAACGAGAGGCCGACGGTGAGGCGCTTGCGATGCTTCCAGAGAAGCTCGCGCGTTTCGGCCCAGGCCTCTGCGGTCAGGACTTTCTTCTTTGGTTTGGTCGGTTCAGCCACGTGGTCATCATATTTCAGAATGGCGGGCTTCGTTCGGCACCCACGCGGCGGCCGGGAAACTCGGTAGAATAAGCGCCATGTCGAAGCTCCCGAACGATCACTCGCGTCGCGCGTTCCTGCAGACGCTCGGTGGCGGTGTGACAGCGGCCGCCGCCGTACCGCTTTCGGCCCAACGTCCGGCGGTTGGGCCGCCGGACCTCTGGACCCAGGAGTACTGGGCGCAGAAGGGCGCCGTGAAGCTCTACATGTTCCGTAAGCGGCGCGAGGCGCCGAAGGCCGGGGAGGCTGCTCGTCCCGTCCTGTTTCTGGTGCATGGGTCGTCAAATTCCGGTCGATCGACGTTCGATCTCACCGTGCCCGGCCACGGCGAGTACTCGATGATGAATGTCTTTGCGCGCCAGGGGTTCGACGTCTGGACGATGGACTTCGAGTCGTACGGGCGCTCGACGCGGACCGACGGCAACTCGAACATCGCCGAGGGCGTGAAGGATCTGCGGGCGGCCTCCGAGGTCGTGCTGCGCGAAACCCGTCAGGCTCGGCCGCACTTCTTCGGCGAATCGTCCGGCGCGCTGCGCGCAGCCGCGTTTGCAGCCGCGCATCCCGACCGAGTCGGCCGTCTGATCCTCGCGGCGTACACGTATACAGGTGAAGGATCGCCGACGCTCACCGAGCGCGCCAAACAGGTCGAGTTCTACCGGGCGAACAACCGTCGGCCGCGCGATCGCGAGATGATTCGCAGCATCTTCACGCGCGACAAGCCGGGCACGGCCGACCCTGCCGTGGCTGAAGCGATCGCCGACGCCGAGCTCAAGTTCGGCGACACGGTCCCGACCGGGACGTATCTCGACATGACCGCCAACCTCCCCGTCGTCGATCCGCTGAAGGTGCACGCGCCCGTGCTCATGATGCGCGGCGAGTATGACGGCATCGCGACCGAAGAGGATCTGATCAACTTCTTCCAGAAGCTGCCCAACCGCGATCGGCAGCTGGTTGTGCTGCCGGGGATGTCCCATGCCGTCGCGCTCGGGCTCAACCGCCACCACTGCTGGTACGTGACGAAGAACTTCCTCGAGATGCCGCCGCGGCGGGACAACGACGCCAAGGCCTAGGCGCCGCGCGGCCGCGCGACCTGAAGAGGCGACACCCGCGCGATCGCGTCGAAATCGCGGTCGATGTGCAGCACCGTCAGCTTGTGCCGCAGGGCGCACGCGGCAATCAGGCAGTCCACACCCGATCGGACCGTGACGCCCGCCCGTCGTGCGGCACGGTACAGGCCGGCGGCCTCGAGATAGAGCTCGCGGCCGGCCGGCGATTCGACGATGGGGAGCGCGAGCATGGCGTCGCGGGCCGTGGCGAACGCGCGCTCGTCACGGAACCCCTGGAGTACTTCCTGGACAATCGGCAGCGCGGTGACGACGTCCTCGAGATCGAAGAGGTCGGCGGGTGCGACGCGCGCGGGTCGGCGGAAGATCTCGATCCAGACCGACGTGTCAACGAGCAGCACGAGCGCTCCGCCGCCGCGATGGTCGTGGCGCGGCACGGTCGTCGCGCATGTCCGAGAGGCGCCCTTCCCACAGTCCGGATCCGGCCAGCTCGAGGATCCGGCCCGCCTTGGCGCGGCGGACGTAGTCTTCGAGCGCCCGTTCCACGGTGCGCGAGTAGGTGCGCTCGCCGCTCAACCG
>JBGPHH010000188.1:0-8235 GCA_041484265.1 Vicinamibacteria bacterium | reverse complement strand
CGTCGAGCCAGTAGGTAATCTGGAACTCACCGGCGTGCTGTGGACCGCCATCGGCGCCTCGCCCGGGTATCAGATGTTCACGGGTTGGGCGGAGATGCTCGCGGGCATCCTGCTGCTCGTTCCGCGGACGACGACGCTCGGCGCGCTCGTCGGCATGATGGACATGATCCAGGTGTGGGTCATGAACATGACATTCGATATCCCCCTCAAGCAGATCTCATTTCACCTCCTGCTGCTGACGCTGTTCCTGCTCGCGCCAGACGTTCGGCGTCTGACCGATTTCTTCGTGCTTCGCCGTCGGGTTGATGCGCCAACCGATCGGCCGCTCTTCCGCACGCCGCGGGCGAATCACAGGGCGTTTGTCGCGCAGATCGTCTTTGGCGTCTACCTCGTGGCCATGTACACCAATCTCTATCGGGGATATTGGTCTGCGGAGGGCGGCCGTGGTGGTCCCCAATCGCCGCTGTATGGAATCTGGAACGTCGAGGAGCTCTCAATCAACGGGCAGGCGCGCTCGCCGGCGCTCAATGACTACGACCGGCGGTGGCGCCGCGTCATCTTCGACGTGCCGAGCAGCATGGCGTTCCAGCGCACTGACGACTCGTTCGCACATTACGACGTGTCGATCGACATGACGAGCCACAGCCTCACGCTCACCAAACGCCACAGCAGCACGTGGAAGGCCCGTTTCAAGTTCGAGCGCCTCGCCGCCGATCAACTGATGCTCGAGGGTGAGATGGATGACTACAGGATCCGGATGGACCTTCGGCTCGTCGATCTCGACAGCTTCAGGCTGCCGAACGGCACGTTCCGCTGGGTCGCGCCCCCGTCGTCTTGAGGACGCTCCCCCCTATCGTTTCTGGTAGACGGTCGTGGTGGTGACGTCTTCGCCTAACGCGTTCTTTCCGTGCGTGGTCGTCGTGAGCGTCTTTTCGTCCGGCGAAAGGCTGACGGTAGCCGTTGTCGCAATGGCCCCGTCCACTCTCTGCACGATTTCGTAGGTATGGTCGTCAAGTCGTCGGTACGCGTTGGTCACGACGTACTCGTCGACGCCCTGGAGCGCGTAGTCGCGGCTGTCGAACTGACCCGTCCACTCGAGATGGGTCACTCCGCCTCGTTCACGGAACAGCTCGTAGCTAATCTTCACCGAGTCCCCCGACGGCTCGATCTTCACGGTCCCTTTCTTGATTGGCGTGTCGGCAGCACGGGTCGACTTGGCCGGATTGAACATCCAGGTTCCAAACCACCGCGCGTCGACCTGCGCGGCGAGCGCCTGGGTCAGGAGGACGACGGCCGTCGCCAGGGCGAAACAGATGCTGCCTCCACGGCCAGTTTCGGCCCGATCTTGCGGAAACCCCATGAAGACCGAACGTTAGGCCCGCCCGAAGGCCCTGTCAACGGGAGCGTGACGGAGCAGAGCTGTATATTGAGCAGAACTATATATTTTTGATGGACTTGCGACCCGCCTTCGGTCAAGATTCTGGGCTGCATTTAAATTTTGGTTCTGCGCGTGCGGACGGTGGATAATTGCGGTCGAAACTTTAGGTCCTCTAAATGGGGGGAGTTCTTATGCAAAAGGTAGGACAGACGACAGTCAAGCCGCTCTTTGCTGTGCTGGCTGTGGTCGCGGTTGCCGCGCTGGTTGCTCTTCCGCTGGTGGCTCGCGTCTCGGCGCAGGGCGGCGGTGGCGGCGGTGCTGTCGATATCACGGGCGAATGGGCCGGGGTCTTCAATGAGGATCAGCCGGAGCGCCTGGCGGGTCCTGAGCTCGGCGATTATCTGGGCCTGCCGATCAATGAGGCCGCGCGGCTTCACGCCGACACATGGGACGCGTCGAGAATCACCCTCCCCGAAGAGCAGTGCATGCCGCATCCGTCGACCTACGCGCTGCGCGGGCCGATGAACATCCGGATCTGGAAGGAAGTCGACCCGGTCACCCAGGACATGGTCGCCATCAGGACGCACGGCTCGTGGATGGCGCCCGAGCGCGAAATCTTCCTGGACAACCGCCCGCATCCACCGGCCTATGCGCCTCACACGTGGCAAGGCTTCACTACGGGTCAGTTCGTCGGCGGGGTGCTGACGACGTACACCACCCACATCAAAGAGGGATGGGTCCGCCGCAACGGCGTCCACCATAGCGATCAGGCGACCATGGTGGAGCATTGGATGCGTCATGGCGACCACCTGACGGTGATGACGGTCGTGACCGATCCGGTCTATCTGACCGAGCCGATGATCAAGACCACGGACTTCCGATGGACGCCAGGCCAGAACGTCGGGGCTTATCCGTGCAGCGGGTTCGAGGTGGTCGTCGAAGTGGATCGACCCGCCGGCATCGTCCCGAACCATCTGCCGGGCACGAATGGGTTCCTGAAGGAATTCTCACAGACGTACAACATCCCCTACGAGGCGACCCGCGGCGGCGCGGAAACGATGTATCCCGAGTACCAAGACAAGCTGAAGACGATGGCGACTGCAACCCAGAAGAAGTAGACAAACCGAGAGGGATCCTGATGAACGTACTTCGATTGATGCGCTCGGCGTTCCTGCGTACCGGACTGCTCGTCGCCGGGGTGGGGTTCTTGACGGCCGTCAGCCTGGTGCACGCCCAGCAGGCGCCACCGGCTCAGGCAGGCCAGGACGGCGGGCTTCAGCTGTTACCGGTTCAGGGAAACATCTCGATGATTGTCGGGGCCGGCGCCAATATGGCCGTGTCCATCGGCGACGACGGCGTGCTCCTCGTCGATACGGGCACGGCCGAGAACGCGGACAAAGCGATCGAGCTCCTCCGGAGAATCGCGCCGAACAAGCGGCTCCGCTACCTGATCAACACCAACGCTGATCCCGATCACACGGGCGGCAACCCGAAGCTCGCGGCGATCGCCCAGACCGTCGGCGGCGGCAACGCCGGCGCGGGCCGGCCCGCGATCATCGCTCACGAGAAGACGCTCGATCGCATCGCCGCTCCGGGTCAGGCGGCGCCGATGCCAGCCGAGGCGTGGCCGAGTGACACGTATTTCGGCAAGAACACCCATAAAGAGCTCTTCTTCAACGGCGAGTCGATCGTCATCGAGAACGCGGCGGCGGCGCATACCGATGGCGACTCGATGGTCTACTTCCGGAAGTCCGACGTGCTGGTCACAGGAGATGTCTTCACGACCGACACATTCCCGGTGTTCGACACCAACCGGGGAGGCACCATCAACGGATATGTCAACGCGTTGAATCGCATCATCGACATCACGATCCCGAAGGACAAACAGGAAGGCGGGACGTACGTCATTCCGGGTCACGGCCGCGTCTGCGACGAAGCGGATGTCGTCTTCTATCGCGATATGGCCACGATCCTGCGCGATCGGATCGCAAACTGGATCAAGCTGGGTTGGACGCTGCAGCAGGTCAAGGCAGCCAACCCCGTGTTGGACTACGAGGGGCGTTACGGCGCCAAGACCGGGCCGTGGACGACGGACCAGTTCGTCGACGCCGTCTATGCGGATTTGAGCAAGACGGTGGTGCCGGCGAAGGCGCCGGCCCCTGGTAAGGCACCAGCGAAACCCGCCCCCGCCAAGAAGTAACGCCACGCGTTCGACCGGCCGGTCGATGGATTGACCGGCCGGCGAACCGCGTGCCTAGAACTGATACGCGACCGAGACATTCACGACATCCGCAACGCTCGCCCCCGAGTAGGACACAAAGGTGGGGCCCGCAAACGTCGCCGTCTTGAACCCCCAACGGCTCCATTCCGCGGCCAGCGTCACTTGGTCGGTTAGCCGTCGGAAATAGCTCGCCCAGAGGAAGCTGTTGTTGGTGCGAGTGGTGCCCTGCAGCAGCGTGGTGATATCGGGTCTGTCCGCGCCCACTCCCACGTAAAAGGCATTCTTGCCGTCGGTGGTCGGGAGAATGGTGATCTCGCCCCAGCCTCCGCGAGCGTCGATGCCCTGCATCTGCAGCCCCGGTCCCGCCCCCGTTTGCGCGATGCCTTGATCGATGCCACCCTGAAACGGGATGAGATTGCTGCCCATGAACGCCTCGCCGCGCAGCACGACGTGCGGATCGACCGGCAACGAGCCGTCGAAGGCGGTCGCCCACGACGTGATCTGGCGATCCACGCCCTGCCTCGATTTCCCGAAGTGACCGGAGACCCCGAGGGTTGACGTGTTGCCGCGAATCTGGGGCGACACGGCGACGCGTCCTTCATAAAACGGCTGGGTGGAACGCGCGCCAAGGCCCGAGGTTTGTGTGTCTACCGCCATGCCACTAGCGGGCAAACTGTCGCCGAATTCTGGCCGCAGAACACCAGCCTGAAGCAGCAGGCCCGTGTTCCCCATCTTGTGCACCCAGTCCACGCGCGCCTGCGGCAACCACGCCCACAAGTTTCCAGCCGTCGCTCCAAGCGGCATCGCCACATGGGAGAGCGCAATCGGATCGAGGGGTGCGAGAATCGCTTTGTCCTGGCCGAACACGAACCGCAATCCGTTCCGCTCGATCTGGAAGTACGCAAGGCGCAGGCGCGGTGGATTGAGCGCCCGATCCTGCGGTTCGACCGTATCCACGGCGCGCGCGCCGAAAAAGTCCATCTCGAGGAGCGCCGAGGAGGTCCAGCCGTTTGCGGCCGGCTTTGCTGGGTTCACCGTGAATCCAAACACGCTCTGTCGCATCGTCACCGTTAGATCCTGGCTGCCGCTGTTAGGACCGACCGTTCCATCCCCTGGTGTGTACGTGACGTTGCCCGAGGGCAACGTCCACAGGGGAACATCCTGTCCAAATATCGGCGCAGTCGTGATCGCCGCGTTCAACAACAACGTCCCATACAGTCGCAGCTTGAACGATCCCATCTCGGCTTCGAGCTTGTCCCCTGCCGGTCCGATTCCAGGATATTGAGGTTGCGCCCCAGCAGCTGATGTTCCTGAGCCAGAGGACGACGTCTGGGTGGCGGATGCCTGAGGAGCCGACGATTGGGCCTGCCCGGACATCTGAGCCGGCGCGACGAAGAGCAGCACCAACGAAACTGCGGCGGATGCGAAGCGATTGCGCATATCATCCTTTCTTGTGGCTTTCTTGTCTTGTGGCTTTCTTGTGGCGGCCGTGCTCGGCCGCGACCCGTGCTTTCTAGCACGCACACGATGCGCGGCCGCCGGACCTTGACATTGTTTTTTCACAAATGCCGAGCCAACTCCAAAATTATGGAAGGGCCATGGCAAGAGCGAACGAAAACGACAAAATATTGATTTTGAAACGTGTCGCGACTCTCGCGGTGGCCGTTTTCATTTCGTACCTCGCGAGCGTCGCAACAGCGGTGACGACCGTGACGCTTCCGATCGAGATCGTGGGTGAGAACGGCACGACATCGAGCGCGACCGTCGACGTTCCGGCCGGGCGCGCGCGCGAGGTTCGGTCGCTGTGGATGCAGATCCACGGGTTGAGCTACGCCGACATGGTGAGCGTGCAGGTCAATGACAGCGCTTGGTTTCCTCTAAACAACAACACGGTCTCCGTCGCAGAACCTGGCAGAAGCTATGGCGGCATCGGCGGCGGATTCTCGACGCTCAAGGTCACCCTGACGCTCCCTGCAGACGCCGTGATTGAGCGCGCCAATACGATTCGGTTCCGCTTCAACCAGACCGATGGGGTCGCCAGCGGGTTTCGAGTCGTGGCCTTCAATCTTCTGACCGGTGATTCCAGCAAGGTTCTGGAGCCCGACACATTCACGCAGGAAGACCCCGACACGTGGGTGCCGCCCTTCGGCGATGCGGACTCCTTGCGGGCCGGAGAGCAACTGTGGCGAAGCGCTCAGCTCGTCGCGAATGCGCTCCCCGATGCCCCGAAGATTCGCGCCCACTGTGCGGACTGCCACGCGCACGATGGCCGCGATCTGAAGTACTTCAGCTTCTCCAACGCATCGATTACCGCCAGGTCCCGTTTCCATGGGCTTTCGAATCTGCAAGGTGAGCAGATCGCCAGCTATATCCGCTCGCTACCCGTTCGCAGCCCCGGGCGCCCGTGGAATCCTCCCTACCAGCCGGGACCAGGACTGGACGCGCAGCCGGTCGGCAACTGGGCGGCTGGAGCGGGCCTGTCGTGGGCGCTCGACGACGACAGCGCCACCCTGCCCTTCATCTTCGCGCCTAACGGTGAGATCACGCGCAGTGCGTTTCGTCCAGATGGAAACTTGAATCCGCGCGAGATCCCAATCTCGCTTCAACTCCCGGATTGGAACCACTGGCTTCCGCGCGTGCATCCTCTGGATGCGTGGGGTCCGGCCTTCCAGAACAGTGAATTTTCAAAATCGTACGGCGCCTCGAATCAATCTCTCCGAAGAGTGTTGGCCTCGGCGGAGCTCTCCACCTTGATCTCGTCGGGTCGCATCGTCACGTATTTCGACAACTGGACAAAGACGCGCCGCGCCCTTCTCAAACCGTACGTTGAGCCCGAAGGGGTGAAATGGTCGCCCGATTTGGCTCTCAAAGCGTATTCCACGCAGCTCTGGCAGCTCGTCAAGACCTGGGAGATGACCCAGGAGTTTGGCCTCGAAGGACGAGGACGCGAACTGTTTGGCGCGACAGGCGAATCACGGACCTGGTTCAACACGATTCCAGCAGCCACCGCTCCAGCGGCGGTCAACATTCCTGACGGCCCGTCGGGCATGGGCGGGAGTGCGTTGACCAACGAATACTTCGATGCGTCCTGGTACGAGGTGCAAGTGCTCCTCAACGGCGGCAATCACCGGCACCGCGACCGCCTTCCCATCGACTGGATCTATGTGATCGGCCGGTTCCAGGATCTGTATGGTGAGAGCAAACGACCGGAACCCGCGCGACTGCTGGTGGCCTTGATCAAGGCGATGCAGTCCACCGATCCACGGATCGGACCGGAAGATGTGGTGCAAGGCTGGCGTCCCAGCCAGACTGTCGATCCCACCATCGTCGTTCGTGAAGCATGGGCGCCCATGTTCCAACCCCTGACGGCCGACGCGAGGCGCGCCATTGCCGAGTCGTTCCTTGCGGCGTGGCTCGAGAAGAATTCGCAGTATCGCGTCGATCGATTCTTCAGGGTCGGCTTGTCGGAGAAGAGCTACGCGCCGCCGGCGGGTTACGGAAGCATTTCCGGCGGCAAGCCATGGGAAGCCGCGCCCCTGTTGACGGCCACCGGGGTCGATCCGGAGCTCGTCAAACAGCTTCAGAAATGGGGTGCCTCGTACACCGAGATGGCCGCGCGCTTTCAGTACTCCCCCGGCGGGACGGGTCGAAGTGGAGGAACGGAATCGAAGAAGAGCGGCGGAAAGTAGAAATCCGCGCGCTACTCGTATCGCATGGCAGCAATCGGATCGAGGGACGCAGCCTTCTTCGCGGGATACACCCCGAAACACACACCAGTCACGACGGCGACGGCCAGACCGAGCATGACGGCGTCAAGCGAGATGGACGTCGGCCAGCCCACAAACAGCGTCACCGCTCGGGCCGCCGCGTAACCGACAGCCACGCCGCCCACACCACCGCCCGCAGCCAGCATCAGCGCCTCGAGCAGGAACTGTCCCAGGATGTCGCGCCCGCGCGCGCCGACGGCCATCCGCAGCCCAATCTCCTGGGTCCGCTCGCTCACCGACACGAGCATGATGTTCATGACGCCGATGCCCCCCACGATCAGCGAAATCGCCGCCAGGTACCCGAGGAGGATCGTCATGGTTCGCGTGGCCTGCCTCCGGATGTCGGCGATTTCGTCGAGCGCGCGAACGGTGAAGTCGTTAGGATCCCCAGCTTGAATCCGATGTCTGAGCCGAAGCAGCGCCGACACGTCCTCAACGGTCTTGTTCGTGTCGGCCGCTGACTCTGTCGACAACTGGACGGCCTGGATATTCGTGATGCCGAGCAGCTTCTTCTGAACGGTGGTATACGGCGTGAAGATCGCGTCGTCCTGATCGCGGCCGACGCCCGTTTGTCCCTTGGACGCCATCACTCCGGCCACCGTAAAAGCCTGGCCCTGCACGCGGATAGTCATGCCGGTCGGATTCGCGCCCGCACCGAACAGTTGATCGCGCACGACGGTGCCAAGGACCGCCACCTTTGCCGCCTGCTGAACATCCGCTCGCTTGAAGAAGGCTCCGCTCGTCACCGGCCACGCGCGGATCGCCGGCCAGTCGACGTCGGTGCCTTGCACGACGGTCGACCAGTTCTGATTTCCAAACACGAGTTGTGCGCGCGTACTGACGGTGGCAGCCAGAAAATGGACGGTTGG
>JBGPHH010000187.1:0-8332 GCA_041484265.1 Vicinamibacteria bacterium | reverse complement strand
TAGGTGTCCACGGCCGACAACGCATCGTCCAGGATCAAGATCCGCGGATCGATTGCCACGGCGCGAGCAATGGCAGCACGCTGTTTCTGACCGCCAGACAGGGTGATGCCCCGCTCGCCGACCATGGTGTCGTAGCCCTTTGGAAATTCGGCGACGTCCTTATCGAGGCGCGCGATGGCCGACGCGTCGCGCACTCGCTCGTCGCGACTGGCAGCGGTCGTGAGGGCGTCCAGGCCGAAGGCCACGTTATCAGCCACGGTGTCGGAGAAGAGGAATGGCTCTTGAGGGACAAACCCAATGGCGCCGCGCAGTACCGCCAGCGGCATCTCGCGGACGTCGACGCCATCGATAAACACAGTGGCCGGCGGCGGGTCGTAGAGGCGCGCGATCAAATTGAGGAGCGTCGACTTGCCCGACCCGGTGACGCCGACGATGGCGACCCGCTGTCCGGCTTCGATCCGCGCTGACACGTGATCGAGGACCGGTGTTTCGTTGTACCCGAACACGAGGTCACGGAACTCGATCTGGCCGCGAATCGGTAACACGGTCCGCCTGAAGCCGGACACGACATCTGAAACGGCGACATCTGAAGCGGCGACGTCTGAAACGGTGATGTCTGAAGGCGTTGCTGTCGTAGTGTCCGGCTTCAGCCGGACCGTGTCAGAGATCGCCGGCTCGGCGTCGAGCACCTCCAGCATGCGCTTCCACGAGGCCATGCCACGCTGCAGCATATTGGTCACCCAGCCGAAGGCAATCATCGGCCAGCTGAGTAGGGTCAGATAAGCATTGAAGGCGACAAACTGGCCGATCGTGATGCGTCCGGCAATCACCTCGCGGCTGCCCACCCACAAGACGAGGAGCGCCGCCAGCCCGAGAAAGAACGACATGCTCGGGAAAAAGAACCCCTGCAGCGCGATCAGCCGCCGATTGCGCTCCACGTATTCCTCGTTCGAGCGCCGAAACCGCTCGATTTCCGCCGTCTCCTGCCGGTAGGCCCGTACCACCCGCACTCCCGCAAGCGCCTCCTGGGTGACCGCGCTCATGTCCGAGAGCTGCGCCTGGATTGCTTCGAAGCGCTTGTGAATCTGGCCGCCGAAATACTTCACCGAGAGGGAGACGAACGGCAGCGGCACGAGTGACAGCAGCGTCAGCCGCGCATCGATCGACAGCATCACCGCCAGGGCAATGACAAACGTCAACCCGGTGTTCGCCGAGTACATCACCGAGGGACCAATCATCATGCGAACGGCGTTGAGGTCGTTGGTGGCGCGCGACATCAAGTCGCCGGTCCGATTCGACTGAAAGTACGACA
Source organism: Vicinamibacteria bacterium (assembly GCA_041484265.1). Taxonomy (GTDB): domain Bacteria; phylum Acidobacteriota; class Vicinamibacteria; order Vicinamibacterales; family CAVVIG01; genus 2-12-FULL-65-11. Next base: position 7,020 of record JBGPHH010000187.1, on the reverse strand, counting down.
GCGGCAGGCGTTCGAGATGCGCGAAGAAGTCGTTCCGCATGTCGTACTCGATGCAGCGAGAGGCGCTCATCAGCACGCGGCGCATCAGGAATCTGAAGAGACCGCCCACCAGGCCAATGGCCAGCAACAGGCCGCCATATCCGGCCAGTTTGGCGCGAGTGACGCTTTGCGTCAGATCGTCGATCGCGTAGCGGAGTACCAGAGGTGCGACGAGCGTGACGGCCGTGGTCATCACGACGCAGCCGAGGCCAACCAGGAAATCGCGGCGGTACCTGAAGACGTAATCGAGCAGTCGGCGGGCCGGGGACATCAGAGACCAGTCTATGACGTCCGGCTTAAGCCGGACGCTACGAATTGTGGGCGGTCACGCGTAATAGTCCGCCGCGACCGTCTCGTCGACGCGGGGGCTTCGTGCGATCGCTCGAAACACCGGCGTGAGTGCGGTCGCAATGACGAGATTCAGAATGAGCGTATAGAGGGCCGAATAGCCGGGGATGCCGTAGCCGCCGATGGCCATCGGATAGATCGAGGCGAAGTTCACCGCCACGGCCATCCAGGTCCCGGTCACGATGCCGACGGCCCAGCCAAGAAGAAGCGCCCACTCGTCGAACCAGCGCGTATAAGCGCCGAGAAGCACCGAAGGCGCCGTCTGGATGATCCAGATGCCGCCGAGCAACTGAAGCTGGATGGCGTACTGTGTCGGCACGAAAATAATGAAGACGAGCGCCCCCGCTTTGACGACGAGCGACATCCACTTCGCCATCTGCGCTTCAGCTTTCGGACTGCAATCCGGGCGGATGAATTCCCGGTGGATGTTGCGCGTATAGAGATTCGCGGCGGCGATCGACATGATCGCCGCCGGCACCAGTGCGCCGATGCCGATGGCGGCGAAGGTGATGCCGACGAACCAGGCCGGGAAGCTGTGCAGCAACAACGCCGGCACGGCGAAATTCGTCCCGAAAGTCTTAAAGCCTTCCGCAAACTCGGGCATCTTGTCGACGCCGGCGGCGATGGCCATGAATCCGATGAGGGCGAGGAAGCCAAGCATCAGCGAATAGGCCGGCAGAATCGTGGCGTTGCGGCGAATCGCATGACCGCTGCTGGCGCTCAGAATGCCCGTCATGGAATGCGGATAGATGAACAGCGCGATCGCGGAGCCGAGCGCGAGGGTGGCGTACGAGCCGTACGCGCCCGTCGTGTGGCTGCCTGGCACCGCCAGGATCAGCTTCGCCGGCGGGATGGCCGCGAAGATCTTTCCGTAGCCGCCGAGCCCGATTGGTACGACGATCACCACGGCCAGGGCGGTGGCGTAGATCAGGAGATCCTTGACGATGGCGATGGCGGCGGGCGCGCGCAGGCCGCTTGAATAGGTGAAGGCCGCCAGGATCGCAAACGCGATGATGAGCGGCAAATCCCCCAGCAACCCCCGCCCGGAGATTCCGAGAGCGCCGATCATCACCTGGATGCCGACCAATTGCAGCGCGATATAGGGCATGGTGGCGACAATGCCCGTCACGGCGATCGCCAGAGCGAGCCAGCGATTGCCGAACCGGCCGCGGACGAAGTCCGCCGAGGTAATGTAGTTGTGCTTGTGCGCCACGTGCCACAGCCGCGGAAACACCAGAAAGAGGATGGGATAGATGACGATGGTGTAGGGCACTGCGAAGAAGGCCAAGGCGCCGGCGCCGAAGGCCAGGGCCGGCACGGCGATGAAGGTGTATGCGGTGTAGAGATCGCCGCCGACGAGAAACCACGTCACGACGGTGCCGAATCGACGGCCTCCCAAACCCCATTCGTGGAGCTGGTCCATGTCGCCCCTGCGCCAGTGCGCGGCGGCAAAGCCGAGCCACGTGACGAAACCGAACAGCAGCACAAAAATGGTCAGCGCCGTCCAGTTCACCTCTTGCATGCGATCTCCCGCTCGTCGCTCATCGCGATCGCCTGCCCGATTCGGTGGCGAAGTAGACGACGGCCGTCAGCACGGAGCCGATGACCACCCATAACAGCTGATACCAGTAGAAAAAGGGGACACCGTTCCACTGCGGCTCGACCTTGTTGTAGAAAGGCGGCCACAGCACGGCGACACATTCCACGATGAACAGCAGGTACCACCAGCTCCACTCGCGCCGCGGCGATGGACGGTTCATGATGGTTGAGAGGTGCGGCTAGGTCCGGACGGTCTGCGGCAAGATCGCCGCGAGCTTACCAAGCCGGCGGTCCGCTTCCTGCAGCGTTTGCTCCCGCTTGCAGAAGCAGAACCGCAGCTTCGTGCGGCCGCGCGCAGGATCCTTATAGAAGCTGCTTCCCGGCACGGCGGCGACCCCGACATCCTTGACCAGAAAGCGCGCGAACTCGACGTCGTCTCTGAATCCGAATGTGCTGATGTCGGTCATGATGTAGTACGCGCCGTACGGCTTGTAGCACGTGAAACGGTGGCGCTCGAGGATGCCGAGCAGCATGTCGCGCAGGCGCCGATACCTCTCGGCGAGATCGACATAGTAGTCATCAGGCAGCCCCAGCGCGGCCGCACCCGCTTCCTGCAGCGGCGCCGCCGCGCCAACCGTCAGGAAATCGTGGACTTTGCGAATCGCGCCGCTCAGTGCAGGAGGGGAAATCGTCCAGCCGACCCGCCAGCCGGTGACGCTGTAGGTCTTTGACAACCCGTTGATCGTCACCGTGCGCTCGGCCATGCCCTCAATAGTGGCGATCGGCACGTGGCGATGGCCGTCGTAGAAGATGTGCTCGTAGATCTCGTCGGAGATCGCGATCACATCCCACTTGCGGCAGAGCGCCGCGATCATCTCGAGCTCCTGCCGCGTAAACACCTTGCCCGTCGGATTGTTGGGCGTGTTGAGGATGATCGCCTTCGTCTTGTTGTTGAACGCGGCGGCGAGCTCGGCATGGTCGAACGACCAGTCCGGTTCCCGCAGCGTGACGTAGCGGGGCGTGGCGCCGGAGAGGATCGCGTCGGGGCCGTAGTTTTCGTAGAACGGCTCGAAGATGACGACTTCGTCGCCCGGATCGATGATCGCCATCATCGTCGCCATCATCGCCTCGGTCGACCCGCAGCAGACGGTCACCTGTTCGTCGGCGACCACCGGCACACCGTAGCGCCGCGTGAACTCGCGAGCCACCGCCTCGCGCAACGGGCGCGCGCCCCAGGTGACCGCGTACTGATTAATGTCGTCCTGAATGGCCTGGCAGGCAGTGTCTTTGATCGCCTGCGGCGCGGGAAAATCGGGAAACCCCTGCGAGAGATTGACGCCGTCGTGCAGGTCGTTGAGCCGCGTCATCTCGCGGATGACCGACTCGGTAAACTGCGTCGCCTTCTTCGACCCCGTCAGCTTTGACATGTCAGCGAGTCGCCACCGTGGCCTGAGGGCCGTAGATTCGGCGGTAGTCCTCCGCCATCCCGAGGACTTTCTTGACGTAGTTCTGCGTCTCGGCGTACGGAATATCCTCGACGAACTCGTCGCGCGCGAGACCTGGCCGCTCTGCTATCCAACGGTGCACCGGCCGCTCCCCCGCGTTGTAGCTGGCGAGCGCGAGATGGATCTCGCCGAACTCTTTGATCTTGTCGGCCAGATACGCCGTGCCCATCCGGACGTTTGCCTCTGGATTGGTCGCCAGCCGGGACGAGTACTTCATGTTCAAAGTCTTCGCGTATTGTTGCGCCGTGGCTGCCCCCAGCTGCATCAGCCCGACCGCCCGCGCCGGCGACCGGATGTCGGCTACGAAGGTCGATTCCTGCGCGACCAGTGCCACGACGAGGTAGGGATCGAGGCCGCGCTCGGTCGCGTACTTCCGAATCAGGTCCCAATACGCGACCGGGAAGATAATCGCCTGCAGGTCCTTGGGCAAGCGCTCGCCTCCCGCTGCCAGGAACTGCGGGTAGGCGTGCCTCATCGTGTTAATGGCATTGCGATAGAGCGTGAAGCGTTGCCCCCCGGATTCTGATTGGCCCTGCTGCCAGTAGACCCAGGCCAGCGTCGCCTCCACTGGCGAGGAGTCGCCCCACACCTGCTGCGCATAGCGGAGCTCGTCGATCGCCTGGTCGTAGAGCTCGAGCGCAAGGAGCGCCCGGATCACGTCCTCGTTGGCTGGCATCGCACCCTTCGGGGTGTCGACCACCAGATGGCGCTCTGGGGCACGGCCACCGAGACGGGCCAGCGCGAGACGCCCGTAGTAGGTGTTCTGATAGTCCATGACTTCGAGCGTGTAACGCGCCTCTGCCAGTGAGGATTCTCCCAGAAGCTCGTGCGCACGAGCCGCCCAGTACAGCCAGGTCGGACGGTAGTCCGAACGCGCGAACCGTCGGGCGGCTTCCTCGAACGTACTTACCGTGTCCGCGTACCGGCCCTCTCGGTACGCCCGCCAGCCGATCGCCCACGCCGCGCGCTCCGCGTAACGGCCCAGCGGAAACTTCGCGTACATCTCGCGATAGGTCTCATCGGCCATCGCGTCATCGTCCTGCTGCAGGAAGCTATTCGCCACGCTGTTCAGCGCTTCCTCGGCCCAGCTGCCCGTCGGGAACTGATCGAGCAACTGGCGCATCAGCGTGAAGGACTGGTCGCGGTTGCCAAGGCCGCGAACGGTCAGCGCGTAGTAGAAGAGGGCTTCGGCCTGACGCGGGGCTTTGGCGCTGTAGAGCCGCAACACGTCTCGCGCGGCAGTCAGCCGTTTGAGGTAGTAGTCGCACTCGGCGACGCGCAGGTTGACGAGGTCGCGGTCGTCACCCGAGGCGGAGACTCGTGCGCTCGCGAACGCCTGGCGCGCTTCCGCATAGCGCCGGGCCACAAATAACTGGTCGGCGCGCCCAAGCTCGCGCTTGATGCGATCGGTTCGCGGCGCGACCGAAGCGTAGTCGGGAATCCGCTCCAGCTCGGTGGCAGCCTCGGCGGCCCGATCGCCGAGCGGGAATTCGAAGTACACCCGCGAGAAGGCCGCTGCCGCCTGGTCCTGGTCGCCGACGGCCAGAGCCGCCCTGCCCACTCGCATCAGGATGTCGTCGGGCGAGGCGGCCGCCCTCTCGTTCGACAAGCGCTCGTAGATGGTGAGGGCTCCAGCGTGATCGCCGAGCGCTTCGTCTGCCTCTGCCTCGCGGAGCGCACCCGCCTCGGCGAGGTAGCCAGACGGAGCGTCCGCGCCGAGCGCCTGCAAGGTGCGGCGGGCGTCGGCGGGCCGCCCCAGACGCAACTCCGCGAGTGCTTTGTAGTACTTCGCGTAACCACCGAGCGGTGCTTCTTGAAGCGATGCCTGCGAGAGGATCTGCAGCGCCCTGGTCATACTCCCTGCCGCCTCGAGCTTGATGGCGGATATCAGATCCTTCTGCGCTGGACTTCTCGCGCTGTGTATCGATTCAGGCGCCATCCAGAGTTGTGAAAGGTTCGCCGGTACTTGCGGATGATTCGTGGGCGCCAACTCGCCACTCGAAGCGCTGTCGCCGCCCTGCTGGGCCGACGGAGTGCCGAGCGGCGCACAGACAACGAGCGCCACCGCTATTACGATCGCGTGCCGGGGGTCTCTGACCATTGTCCGTTCTGCTCTTGCTTCTCTGCTTGACTGTTGACTGCTGACTTATTTTCCCAACAGCCCCGCATCGCCGTCGGCGAGCGTGCGAACCAGCTCTTCGCGGAAGTAGTCGGTCTGCTGCCGCACCTGCGGCGCCACGCGCTGCTCAAAGAGAGCCCGCGCACGCGCGATCTCGCCGCCCAGCCGCTTCACCAAATCCTTCTCGCGGCGGCCCGTCATGACGTCCGCCTCGTGATACAGCTTGATCTCCGAAACGAGCAGCCGTGCATACCGTCGCGCGGCGGCCGATTCCTCAGAGGCGCCGTCGCCACCGGTCCGGCCGGAGCCCATCCGTTGAACCTCGGTGCCCTCGGTGAGCACGCGCGCGGCCTTGATAGCCGTTAGCGCTTCAAGACACCGTCCGGCGTAGCCTGCCAGCAATTCGAGGGCACCAGCCGAGAGTCGTTCCGCAGGCTTTGTGCTTCCCTGATCCGCGTACAGCACAGCGACGCCTTGTCCGCCGAGCATGATAGGTACGGCGACGCTGCCTTGCCCTGCCGGCAGATCCTTGAACGGTGGTGCCGCGCCCGCTGCTGCGGCCCCCGTTCGCAGTGCGTCGGCCAGCACGCCGGCTGCGTCACGTGGAATATCGATCTTATCGGCGTCAAGGGTGCCGAAGCCCACGAACCGCCAACCGCGGAACCGGTTGCCACCGACGAGCAGCACACCGGCGCGCGCTGCCTCACGGCCCGCGCATCCGACCAGCGTATCGAGAATCTCACTGAGGGAGCGCGCCGCGCCAAGGGCACGGATCGCCTCAATCAATCGCTCATTCGATCGATCGTTTGCGGCGAGCCCAGCCGCTTTCAGCTCCTCACGGGCGGCAGACTTGGCATCCTCGATCGCCTGCTGAGCCGCTTTCTCAGCTTCCTGGCGACCCTCTTTCAGTCCCTGCTCGCGGCCATCCTGCCTCGCTTTGTCGCGGGCGCGGGCTTCGGCCTCGGCGACTGCGGTATGCAAGCGCTCGTCGAAGTCCCGTTCGACGGCCTTCCGGATGTCGCCGGCCGCGCCCTCCTTTTCGGCTTGGACCGCGGCCTTCAGGTCGTTGGTCAGCGCACCTTGGGCCTCGCGTGCGATCGTGTCGCGCACGCGGTCGCTCAGGGAATCGAAGGCCTTTTGGAGCTGCTCGTCAAATGTCATAGGTGTGCTCGCCTGCTGTCAGAAGAGTCGCGTTCAATCGACTGCCTGAGCCTTGGCGGTATAATAGCATCAGTCAGTTCGCGAGTTTACCGCATACGACAGACCGCACGGCACTTAGCGACGCGGCACTTCCCCGGTTCTCCAAAGGGGGGCGACACGGCTTCGACGGGGGTAAAGACTCGCGGGATGCATGCCGAGCCCCATCGACTCGTAAATCCGATGGACATCCGTTTAACTGCGGATACTCAGTACGCTCTCGCTGCTTAATAAGCAGTGAGCGTCTGCCCTGACCTCGCCTGGTGGTTGGGG
>JBGPHH010000186.1:0-8356 GCA_041484265.1 Vicinamibacteria bacterium | reverse complement strand
GACGGCGTGTCGTCAGGCGGCGTGAACCCGGCGGCCGGCGTCACCTGCGCCGAGGCCGTAGAGGCGAAGAGCACCATGGGGGCGATAAAACCAAGAATGCGTCGCAAAGAATCCTCCTTACTCACCGCGATATCAGCGTTGTGAGCATTGTGTCGCCAACAGTAACGGCGCTAGGTATCCGCGGTACTTCGCGTGTGTTACGTGACTGTTAAATTGTTGGGTAACGTCCGTGTAAATGAACGAGGTCTCTATCGGACGGCGGGCCGAAGTATCCGAACGGCGATGTCTGGAAAATCGGTGAACAACCCGTCAACGCCGAGGTCGGCGAACTGACGGTATTCACGTGCGGGGTCTCTGCTGTACGACGGCGAGAGAAACACAGGCTCACTCCGAAGCGTCCACACGTGCACGAACAACCCGGCCGCGTGAGCCCGACGGACAAGATCGGTCGGCGGCAGCAGCGTGCCATCGGCTGCGGCCGGCACGACGAGGCGCTTATTGGCCCCGATGCCATTCGCATATGTCGCAATCGCGCGCAGATCGGCGGGAGGGGATCCCTCGTCGAGCAACTGGACGAGCCGGACGCGGGTCAGTGGCCTGAGCCGCCTCAAACTGTCGGCTTCGAACGACTGCACGAATACTGGGTCGGTCGGCCGCGTCAGGTCGTGCGCGGCGAGGATGCGAACCAGGCGCTCTTCGAGTGGTAGACCGATGCCGCGAAGATACGACGGGTGTTTGGTTTCCGGGTAGACCGCGATCGGTTGGCCGCCATCCCGGCTCTTGCTGGCCGCGAGTGTCAGGATCTCTTCGAACGTCGGAATCGAGAATTGTCCATCAAAGGCGTGCGAACGAAACGCGAGCCGCTCCCGCGCCCGCAGAGTCTTTAGCTCCGCAAGCGTGAAGTCTTCGGCGAACCAGCCGGTCACCTGTTCGCCGTCCACACGCCTGGTGGCACGACGCTCTGGGAACTTCGAGGCGACATCGGTTGTGCTGCCAATTTCGTTCTCGTGTCGGGCGACGAGCACGCCGTCTTTCGTGATGACAAGGTCGGGCTCGATGACGTCGGCGCCCTGTTCGATCGCGAGGGTATAGGCCTCAATCGTGTGCTCGGGGCGATAGCCGCTCGCGCCACGATGCGCGATGATGAGCGGCGGCGGCGCAGCTTGCCCACTCACGGCGATGGCGGCCATGATCAGCGATGCGCTCAATCCCAGGGAGGTACCGTTCACTGCCTGGCCTTCACCAGACCCGTTTGGCACCCGTCGCCTGCGGATCCGACAGGGTGGTTCGTCGATCGCTCCGAAGAAATGAGCCGTCGCGGGTCCGGTACAAGAAGCCGGATTGCACAAGGTCCGCGAGGGCAGCATCGCACGAATCGTCCGGCAGATTCCACAACCGGCGAGCTTGCGCGCTGGTGAGCCTGAGGTCGGGCATCTCGCCGTATTCCATCCGGATACGGTTGAGGATTTCGGAGGCGGAGGCGGCGTTCATACTTGACCTACGCCGCCCAGGATCCATTCCGATACAGCGTCAGGGCGACATCGACGTTCGCGCGTAGCGTGCGCGCGATGGCCTCCCAGTTCTTCTCGCACCTGAGCAGCGTTTTCCACGAGTACAGATGCTTCGGCTTGTGGAAGTCGCTGTTGGCCACGTACGGGTAGTGCTTCAGGCTGGTGACAGAAAAGAGATCGTCACGATTGGCCGCCTCCCACACATCAACCAGTTCGACGAGCCGCTTGCGATGGTCCCAGAGGTAGCAGGTCCCGATTTCAAATCGTCTGGTCGTGCGGTGGTGCGGGTGGCACGCAATGCTGAACGCGCCCTGCCGCCGGATCTCGCGAAGGATGTCTTCGGCCGGCTGGTCCGCGCTGATGAACTGCTTGAGATTGAGCGCGACAATGTGCGAGTTCTTCTTGCTGCGAATGTGATTCTGCGTCACCTCAACGCCAGGAATCACGAGCAGGCCGTATAGCTCCTTCGCCCGTTTGGCTTCGGAGGCGATATCGGACAAGTAGGCGTCGAAGCGCACTTCCGTGACTGAGAACTCCCGCCGGCCGAGCGTGGCGAGCCGCGCAGCCCGCCCGAGCAAATCCCGTTTCATCAGAATGTGATCGGTGATGGCGATGACGTCGAACCGGCCGGTCCGCCCGTACAGGTCCACGACCTCCCGCACCGACAGCCGTCCGTCGCTCCACTGCGTGTGCACGTGAAAGTCGCAGAGGAGGAAGGGTTCGTATCCAGGCATTCAGACCCTTACATCGATGTGTTCGCGATCGGCCGGACGGTGGCGCAGGATTTCGGACCAGAAGTTTCGGACGTACAGCCCGAACACTTGGCGCTTCCCCATTGCCCGGTAACGGCGGGCCGACGTCCACACCCAACAGTCGAGGCAGATCGCGATGTCGCCGATCGGCGTCAACCGGCGGCCAAGGTTGGTGTCTTCTCCGTGAAAGTCGATCCGGCGATCGAAGCCGCCGATCTGCGCAAGCGCGCTTTGTCGCACGGCGAAGTTGCCGCCGTAGAGAATCGCGCCGATCCCGAGCAGGTGATGCACCAGGGCGTGGGTCGGCGGCGCCACCAGCATGTCGTACGCGCGAACGGCCGCCCGGCCGCTCCAGTCCCAGTCGTAGAACCGGTACGGACCCGTCACACCGACGAGCGACGGACGATCGTGCAGACGGCGCTCGACGCGCTCGAGCCAGCGGAGCGGCGCCCGACAGTCCGCGTCGACGTACGCGAGGACGTCGCCTCGCGCGATCCGCCGCGCGGCTTCCCTGGCCACCACCAGGCCCTTCTGCGGCTCATCGACCACCGTGACGCCTGGCACCGCGCGCGCCACGGCACCGGTCTCGTCGGTGCTCGCGTTGTTGACAACGATGATTTCGTCAGGAGGCCGGGTTTGGGCGAGGAGGGAAAAGAGACAAGCAGGCAGCAGGCGGGCTTCGTTGTAGGCGCACACGATGGCGGTGACTGTCACCCGCCGTGCTCCTGTCCGCAACCCCCTGCCATTCCCCGTAGCGTAACCGACCGATGTAACGGCTCCACACCGATGGCGTCACATCGGTGCGACTCGCGCATATCCCCTACGGCGCCGGGACGGCCGTTCGGTTGCCCGGGACAATCTGCGCCTCGTAGCTGAAGACTTCACGGCTGCGGGGGTTCACAAGCACTTTCACCCAATGCACGTCGTTGTTGCCATTCGGCGCGTTGTCTCCGAACGTCTCGACGCGCGTGAAATTCTCGAGGCGGCGCCCCGACGCATCCTGGAAGGGCCTGTCGACGCGGAAGTAATGCGAGTCACCGTGCACGTAAGTGACGGGTCTTTGGAACGCAATCACTTGGGTGCGCAACGCAACCAGGAAATCCTGGTAGCCGTCGGGCTGTCCGTCGGTCTCCGCCAGCGTCTTTGGGTTGCGCAACGGCGCCCGGGTTCCATCCGACAAATCCCAGCCGGGATCAGCCTGTGAAATGAGCATGATCGCGGCCGAGTGACGAGCCTTGGCTTCATCGAACGTTTCCTCCATCCATGTGATGACCGCCGGGTTGCGGAATGAGTACTCGGTTGGATCGGGAGCCGTATCGCAGCGGTTGTTGCACGAGCCCTGGATATTGAGCGTCGCGTAGGTGACGCCGCCGACCGTCCAGCGGCGATTCTCGGCGCAGGGGACGAGCGTGCCGGTGTGTCCGAGGCACAGCGCCGCCGTCTGCACCTGCTGGCGCAGCCGGTGCTGCCCGAGAGAAAACGGCGTACTGAAAAACAGCTGCCGCTCGTGATCCAGCCGCTCCAGGGACGAAAATCCGCCGTTCGACGGACGGTCGCAGTCCGTCCAGTCGTTGTCACCGGGCGTGAAGATGGCCGGCGCCCTCAGGGAGTTGAAGTACCCGAGGGCCTGGGTGTACAGAGCGTCGCTGCACGTGGTCGGGGTTACTGATCCGGCCGTGCTGTTCCCGCCCTTGAGGTCGCCGTCGTGCACGGTGAACTCGAGATCCTGACTGTTCATATCGGCAATCAGGTTCGGCACACCCGTCTGTGCCTGCACGTCCGAGTACGGGAAGTCGCCCCAGAGCCCGATTGCGTACCTGCGGCCATCATGGCCGTCCTCGTCTCGATCGTCGCCGTCTCGTCCTTGGAATCCTCCGTCAGCCGCAAGACCTGCCGTGATTACCGCGATAGTCAGCGCGGCAAAGACCAGTAAGAACCAACTTCTCTTCCTCGTCATGATGCCTCCACTCTCCGTTTGAAGTGAGAGAGCGATGACAACACGCGCGGTCAACAACGGGGTGACGGTCCCGCAACGACGCCGCAACAACTTCGTTAACCCACATTTAACAGGGAGGACGCAGGAAGGGCCGGAAACATTGGCCCTTCCTGATTTCCGCTACGGAATCCGCTACGCCGCTCGCGCGGCCTGGCTGGCCGTGAGCTGGAATAGGAATCCGAGGCTCGCGCCGGTTATCGAAGAGTCCTTTGCCCCATTAGAATGGGGTACCGATGAGTTCCTACCTATTTGTGGACGGCGAATACCTGCGAAAGGCGTTCGAGACGTCGATGAAGAGGTTCTTCGTAACCGCCCCGCCGATGGACTACAGGCCCTTGATGGCTCTCGGCGCCTCCTATCAGCGAGGCTTCTATTACGACGCGATTGACTACGAACCCAGGTCCGGCGAGACGGCCGATCAGACTAAAGCTCGAATCGCAGAACGCGTCCAACTGCATCAGCACATCAATTCCATTCCGAATTTCCACGTTCGAGAAGGCTATGTTTCGACCGGCCGCAAGCCATCCAAACGCCAACAGAAGGCCGTCGACGTTCAGCTGGCCGTCGACGCGCTGGAAAACGCTGCCGTTAAGAACATGGCGTACGCCGCCCTGCTGCTGGGCGACCTGGACTTCCAGCCCCTCGTGGTCGCGCTGACTAGGTTCGGCGTCCGTGTCACGATTCTCTACGAACATTCGACGGCGAGTGAACCTCTACTCGAGGTGGCCGACCAGCGAAGGTCACTCACGCTGGCAGACTACCAGACGCTATGCACGCCCTCGTTTAAGGACACCAATACGTTTCCGACCTTCAACGAGGGAGGCATCAGCACTTATCCTGATCTAATGAAGACTGGTACCTGGAACGGCCGCACCGCGCAACTGTTCGGTCATGCCGGTGGAACGCCACCGTATCAGCTGTTTGTTACGGCAGGCGACGAAGCCAGGGAGAAGAATCTAATCGTCTACTACTCCGGTACGGATTCGAATAAGCCGGAAGTCGCTCTTGAACTCGCGTACGGCGGCAAGGTGATCTGGTCCTAGCGGCGCCGGTGTCCCGGGCTGGCGGGCGGTGCGGTTGAACACCATCCGATGCTCGCGGCTTCGGTGGCCTGGCCTGGCTGGCTTCCTCTGGGGCGTGCTCTCTCGGTGAGAGCCTACGGTACCGGTAGCGCGCGAGCGACCTAGAGCCGCCGAGACCGCTCTACTAAAGCTTAGCTTGAAGGTAAGCGGCTTCCTGCACTGGTGAGAGCGCGAGGCATTCCCTCAGGATAACCAAAGAGCTTCGCAGAAGCAGTTCCGTGCGCTTCGTCGGTTCGTGGACATCGTTACTGTACTTTCCACCGTGAAACAGGTTGTTACGCACCGTTCTGACCATCCTAAGGAGGAATTCGACTTCCGACCCAGGCCCCCGTGTCGGTGTCTCCCAGGCGGGAGCATCATTAATGATGACCTGCCTGTTCGGTGGCGGATCTAGAAGAGACGCACAGGCATTCTCCAGGTCACGATCCCTGCCTCGTTGAAAGGTATCGCGTAGCGACGTAGCGAATCGATCCCAATCCGGTTCGGCCGCTGGCGGGCGCATTGAGTCTTCAGGTCTTCGTTTGTAGAACCCCGTGGTCTTGAGGGCGTACTCGAACCTGGAGAAGGAAAGGAAGAATTCGAGTAAGAGATCCCGATCAACTTTGGTCTCTGAGGGCATAGGCGTTCTCTCCTGGCCAAGGGCTCAAGCCGGAGTGACTTCCTGCCATTCCGTCGTGCCCTTCGGTGCGTCCTGTAGCAAGATAGTGTCTGATCGTCAACGAGCAGTGAGGATGAGCGCAAACCAACCGCCGGTGGTTGCCGACGACTAGTGACATGCCAACAGTTACGTTCATTCTCGGCTTATGCGGCGCCGGTAAGACCTGGCTCGCTGACCGAGTCATCGCCACTGTAAAGTTTGATGAGGGTTTTCTTGGGAAGCAAATTCAACACGACGCGTTGATTGCTCTACTGCGTTCTGGGCACGATGCGGTAGTCGTGGAAATCGCGTACTGCCAAGCAACGGCTCGCGAGGCGATACTGCGCGAGATTGGGACGGCTGCTCCGAATGCTCACGTCGTCTGGCTCTGCATCGAGAACGACCTCTTCCGGGCCAACAAGAATTGCCGCGAACGCCGGAAGCAAGACCCGGAGACACACGTCCAGATCAATGAACGTCTAAGTCCAGTCTACGAGTATCCCGAAGGCGCGGTCGTCCTTCGAATGTGGACCAAGGAATGTTAGCCTTCCGTTCAGCGGCCGGACCGATTTCCTAACGTGGCTGGCCGTGCCCTGAAATCCTTAATCTGGTAGGTTCAACCAGCATTTCGACCGCCATGACCGCCACGACCGCCACCACCGCCGGCATCACCGCCGCGACCGCCTCGGTCCGCCTGGCTCGCTTCGCCACCTTCTCCGCCTATCGCCAATCCGCCACCACGTACCTTGGCGTCGCCGCCCGCGCCTCCGGATGCGGCGCCGGGAACACCGCCGCCACCGCCTCGACCGCCAATTGCGACGCCGTCTCCTAAGACCTTGGCGTTACCACCTCTGCCGCCCATTCCAGTTGGTTTCGTCGTGAACCGCCGATAAATCGCAATGCCTAAAGTCACTGCTCCGGTGAGAGCCAGCCAGGGCTGGACGTGCCTGTTGGGATAAATTTTCCAAATTATCGCCAACAGAACGGTGGCCAGAAGAGCCAGAAGTTCTAACGCCAATATCATTGCGTCTCCATGAGGCCTTGCGGTTCAAATAAGCCGCGGGCCTTAGCGCCATGAGTCCCACAGACCGTCGGGCGCGTCGGGTAGCTATCGCGGTCGCATGATGGTCCGCATGATCCACAGGCTGACCTTGAATCGCAGTGGCGGCCCTGCGATGGACAACGGTCGATGTCCGACCAGTAAGAACATCTTGTACTCTCCAGCAGCTTGTCCGCCGCCACCGTTGAACGGAATCCCAGATTTTTGTAGGGCATCGACCAAGGCTCGGAGTTCGCCTCCTGGATCAAGGCTGTTGGGCGCACTTCTCTCCCCCTCGACGTGAGAGTAGAGACCATCGTTCGGCTGGGCCGGCGCGGTCTCTGGCTGGTCTAACTCAACCCGCCAGCCGGTCTTCTGTATGGCGTCGAACAATTGGCCCGCGTATTGGGTTGCTTCGCTGTCGTGCGGATTGACCTTGATGGTGACTGACCCAGTGCCCTGCACGTGCTCCTGAATCGCGTCCGCCTGCTGCTTGGTGACGATTCTCGGCATCACATACTTATCGAGGTCGTTCCGAAGGCGGAGCACATAAGCAATCACGACCAACGTCGCGTAGGTTGCAAGCACTAGTCCGGAAGCTGTTAAGGCAGCTATGCCTGACCAACTCTGCTGCACAACCGCACCCACCACTGCCGCCAAAGAGAGGAACAAGAATAGAGTCAACCGAGACGATATCGTCCTGATGATTTGTGACCAGTTGAACCCGACCCCGCCGATCAGCAGGCCAGCACCGAGCCATTGGAACCCGGAGCGGATCTGTTCGCTGGCAAGACGTTGCTCAACGGCTACCAATACACAGCCCAACGCGACCAGTTCTAGGAACCAGAACACGAAACCGCGCGAGTGGTCGTCAGAAGACATATTCCCGAGCCACGCGGCCCGGATGGCCCGGATGGTAGCATGCGTGCCGCTGCCGTCCCCGAACGAGCCTGAGCTGATCACCCTAGGCGACACGATCAACCAGTTGCGGAAGGCCCTCAGCCGCGAGCGGCAGCGCGAAGGCCGCCGGTATCCGCCCGATAAAACTGCACGGGCTCAGGCATACCCACATCACGCTGTCGTTGCAGGAGGGCGCGGCCATCCACGATGTGGCGTACCGCGTCGGCCACCGGGACGGCACGATGATCCTGAAGGTGTATTCCCACGCGATGCCCGACCAGCAGAAGGCGAACGCGGCTAGGCTCGGCGCGGTGCTCCATGGCCGCTAGGGAATCCGCTACGGAATCCGCTACGCCATCCGGCTCACAACGGGCAAGATGGGGCCGTACGAGACCGGACGGCACACAAGTGATGGACGCGGAGACTTCAATAGAATCGG